>DATFGK010000053.1:0-41252 GCA_035249485.1 Actinomycetota bacterium
TCGCCGGGGATCGGCTTCGGCCGCGCGGGGGACGGGTACGTGCGGTTCGCGCTGGTCGAGAACGAGCACCGCATCAAGCAGGCGACGCGCGGCATCCGCAAGGCGCTGGCGACGGGACCGCCGAACCGAGGCGAGGTATGAGCGTCGCCGACTCCTCCGAGCTCCGCCGGGCGCTGCTCGGCATCCTGCTCGGGGTCGCGCTGGGCGCATTGATCGGGCTCATGGGACGCCGCGGCCGAGCCGGCTAGCAACGCGTTCGATGTCGATCGGCCGCCGGATCGCCGACCTCGACCTGGGGAGCCTTCACGATCTCCCGCACCGCTGCCGGGGATGCGTTTTCTGGGAGCTATCGCCGTTCGAGCGCGCGATCGCGATCGAGGCCGACCCCGAGTTCGAGAAAGAGGTCTGGTGCTCGACGGTCTGCCTGCATGACGGTGCCGCCGGGAAGGTGGCCTACATCGACGACCGGCTCGTCGGCTACGCGCTCGCCGGCCCGCCCGACGTGTTCCCGCGTTCAGAGTCGTTCCCCGGACGGGTGTCGAAGGATGCGTGGTTCCTCGCGACCGCGTTCGTCCTGCCGGACGCGTGGGGGAAGGGCATCGGCAAGATGCTCGTCCAGGCCGTGCTGAAGGACGCTAAGGAACGCGGCAGGCGGGCGCTCGAGTGCTTCGCCGACCGTGCGTGGACCGGGCCCGACTGCATGCTCCCGGCTGCCTTCTGCGAGAGCGTCGGTTTCCGCGTCCGGCGTGACCACGTCCGCTTCCCGCTCATGCGCATCGACGTTCGTTCGCTCGGCAAGCTCACCGCGTCGGCGGCCGAGGCGGTGGAGGAATTCCTCCGTTCGGTGAAGATGCCGTCGCCCTCGCCGGGCGCCGCGCGCTCGGTGTCGCGCTAAGACGCCACAGGCTTCCGCGCGAATGCTCGCAGGCCGGCCGCGATCGCCTCGGCGACCGTGCGCTGGAACGCCGCGTCGATGAACCGTTCCTCGTCGTCGGCGTTCGTGATGTGCGCGGGCTCGATCTGCAGCGCCGGCATCCGCGTCTCGCGAAGCACGGCGAACGTCTTCGGGTGCGCGCCGGCGTCGGGAACCCCCACGCGGACGAGCTCATGCTGGACACATTCGGCGAGCCGGGCGCCGGCTTCGGACCGGAAGCGATCGTGCCCGAAGTAGAAGCAAGCCGCGCCCCGCCGCGTCGGGTCGGGCGCCCCGCCGGCATGTATCGACAGGAACACGTCGGCGTCGAGCGAGTTGGCGAGCATCGCCCGCTGGGACTCGTCGGGACCGGCGACGGCATCGCGTGTCGGGTAGACGATGACGCCGGCGGCGCTGAGCACCGACTCCAGCCGTTGAGCGATCGCGAACGCGACGTCGGACTCGCGCGCGCCACCGGGGCCGAGGTTGCCGGGGTCGTCGCCCCCATGCCCGGGATCGATCACGAGATGCAATCCGGCGATCCCCGGACCGAACCGCCGGAGCTGTTCGCGCTCGCGGAGCGGAGCCGCCGACGTCGAGCCGCCGATCGCCGGCAATCCTGCGAGGGCGCGCAGCGTAGAACGCCCGACGATCGCGTCGGTGGGGATCCCGTAGTTCGCTTGGAACTCGCGTAACGCGCGAGTCGTCCGCGCGCCGAAGATGCCGTCGACGCGCCCGACGTCGAAGCCGAGCTCGCCGAGCCTCTCTTGAAGCTCGCGTACGTCGTCGCCGCGAAGCGCGGGGGCGCGGAGGTAGAGGGTTCGGTCGCCCAGCCGCCACGACGCTTCGACCAGCTCGCGCCAGGTCGATTCGCCGACGAGGCCGTCGACACCGAGCCCGCGGAGCTCTTGGAAGTTGCGCACCGCAGCCTCGGTCGATGGTCCGAACGTGCCGTCCTGCTCGCTGGCGGCGATCGGCAGGTCCAGCGCGATGAGTCGCCGCTGAACGTCGCGGACGGCGGGGGAACGCGTGCCGGGACGGATCAGCATGGGGTCAACCCGACCCCGGCGTTTGCTTCTACGCCAGGAACTCCGCGAGATCGCCGAGGATCTGCTGCTTCCCGCGGGCGCCGACGAGACGTCGCTTCTCGACGCCGTCCACGAACAGAAGCATCGATGGGATCGAAAGGATCCCGAAGCGCCGCGCCGTGTCGGGGTTCTCGTCGATGTCGAGCTTGGCGATCGTGAGCGCTCCCTGCTTCTCGGAGGCGATCTCCTCGAGGACCGGGGCGACCATGTGACAGGGTCCGCACCACTCCGCCCAGAAGTCGACCAGGACGGGTGTGGAGCTGCCGAGGACCTTTTCCTCGAAGTCTGCGTCGGTCACCTGGATCGTCGGGCCTGCCATGAACACCTCCGAGAACAGTGCGGCGCCGGGGGCCGGCGCGCGCTGAGTCTACCAACGGCCTACAGGTGTTCAAACGGTTCGACGGCGACGCGTATTCCCCCTGCTAGATGGGAGTGCCGTGCGCCTGGACGCGCTCCAGGTCGAGCTCGACGCCCAGGCCCGGTCCGGTGGGCATGGTGACCATCCCGTCCGGATCGACGGTTATCGGCGACGTGAGCATCGCGTCGCGCGCGTCGGGGACCCAGCCGGGGGGTTCGTACGGGTACTCGAGCCACGTCCCATGCGTGGCCGCGAGGACGTGCATGTTCGCGACGAGGCCGAGCCCGTTCGACCACGTGTGCGGCGCGAAGCCGAGCCCGAACTGCTCGGCCATGGAAGCGATCTGCAACGCGCCGGTGATCCCGCCGGTAAACATCGCGTCCGGCTGCACGATGTCCAGCGCCCTTCGCTCGATCATCTCGCGGAGCGGCCACACGTCGCCGCACAGCTCGCCGCCGGCGATCGGCGTCGTCGTCTGGTCGCGGAGCCGGCGGTATCCCTCGAAGTCGAATTGGTCGAGTGGCTCCTCGAGCCACGCGACGCCGAACTCCTCGTACGCCTTGGCGGTCGTGAGCGCGCGCTTGAAGTCCCATCGGACCGGGCTCTCGGGCGCGAACGTGTCGACGCGCCAGCCCTGGTTCGCGTCGGCGGCGATCACCAGGTCCTCCCCGGCCGCCTCGCGAACGGTGCGAACTTCCTTGACGTCCTCGCGGAACGTGGGATGCCGCGGGCGCAGCTTGATCGCCTTGAAGCCGCGCTCGATCGCGGCGAGCGCGTCCTCGGCGCGCTTCCGAGGATCGCGCAGCTCGCCGAAGGACGCATATGCGGGAACGCGGTCGCGTGAGCCCCCGAGGTAACGGTAGAGCGGCAGCCCGGCCGCCTTCGCCGCGAGATCGTAGAGCGCGGCCTCGACGAACCACACGCGCTGGCCGAGCACGCGCACGGCCGTCTCGAGCAGCGGACGCAACTCTTGCGGGCGCGTCGGGTCGCGACCGGCGAGGAAGGCGCGCATGAGGTTCACCGGCCCGCGGGCTTCGTCGGCGAACGCGATCCATCCCGCGATGCCGTCGAGTCCGTCGTCGGTGAGGATCCGGTAGATCACGCAGGAGTTGTTCTGGCTCGCGAGTCCGGGAACCCACGACGGCGAGAAGGGCGCCGGCAGCGGGAAGTGACAGATCCAGGCGTCGATGCGCTCGATCTTCATGCTCGCCTCCCAGCGCGTCCCGGCGCGTCGCATCGTAGACTCTGGCCGTCATGCCCCGCTACCTCCGGTGGATCGCGGCCGTCACGGCCGGCATCGTCATGCAGTTCGCGATCCAGGTTCTTTTCCTCGCTATCGCGGTCGGCGGCGAGTCCGACAAGGAGATCACGCTGAGCGGTGCGGAAGGGGCTTTGATCACCTTCGGCGCCGCGATCCTGAACGTGCTCACGGCACTCGGAGTCAACGACTGGCTCAGCGGGAAGTATCCGGTGGAGCGGAAGGGCCGGGCCGTGGAGGAGCGGACGCCCTAGCTCTTGTCGTGCTGGGCTTCGAGCCAGCGCTCGGCGTCGATCGCCGCGGAGCATCCCATCCCGGCGGCCGTGATCGCCTGCCGGTAGGTGAAGTCGACCACGTCGCCCGCGGCGAAGACCCCGTCGACGCTCGTCGCGGTGCCCGGGTGCGCGACCTTGATGTAGCCGTTGTCGTGCAGCTCGAGCTTGCCTTCGAAGAGCTTGGTGTTGGGGTCGTGGCCGATCGCGACGAACAGCCCGCCGACCTCGAGGTTCGACTCCTCGCCCGTCTCGACGTTCCGCAGCCCGAGATCGGTCACGCGGCCGTCGGAGCCTTTCACCTCGTCGACCGTGGTGTTCCAGATGAAGTCGATCTTGTCGTTCGCCTTCGCCCGGTCCTGCATGATCTTGGACGCGCGGAGCGCGTCGCGACGGTGGACGATCGTGACCCCCGACGCGAACCGGGTGAGGAAGTTCGCCTCCTCCATCGCGCTGTCGCCGCCGCCGACGACGACGAGCGGAACGCCGCGGAAGAAGAAGCCGTCGCACGTCGCGCAGGTCGAGACCCCGCGCCCGAGGTATTCACGCTCGCCGGGTACTTCGAGCATGCGAGGGGTGGCGCCGGTCGAGATGATCAGCGACCGCGCCTCGTACGTCGCCTCGCCGACCTCGACGACGAACGGTCGCTTCGAGAGATCGACTTTCGTTGCGTCGGAGGTGACGAACTTCGCGCCGAAGCGCTGCGCCTGCGCGCGGAACTTCTCCATCAGCTCGGGGCCGAGGATGCCGTCGGGGAACCCGGGGTAGTTCTCGACTTCGGTGGTCAGCATGAGCTGCCCCATCGGGGCGGCGCCTTCGATGATGAGCGGCTCGAGATTCGCGCGCGCCGTATAGAGCGCCGCCGTAAGGCCCGCGGGGCCCGATCCGACGACCATCACGTTCTCGGCCAATCCCGGGTCCTTTCTCGGGGGGAAGTGGCAGAGATACTAACGCAGGGGGAGGGACGGACCTTCCCGGTCCCGGCCGCGCTCGAGCGCGACGATCAGCCGCCGGCTTGGCTGAAGTAGAGGACTTCGCAGTCGCTCCGCTGAACGACCCAGAGCTCGTAGCGCTCGCCGGAGCGGAAGTACAAGAGGTACGCCGGCTTGCTCTCGAAGGTTGCGATCTCGTAGCGGAGCGGCTCGAGGAACTCTTGCGTGGACTCACGCGCGACCTTCACGCAACGTTCGATCGCCGCACGGTCGTCGGTCGTCGCGGAGTAGGCGGAGTAGCTCTCCGCCTCGGGGGTGACGACCTTCGCGGTGGTGTCCGCAGCGGCTTCGTTCGTAGGTCCGGCGAGCGGAGCCGCGCCGCCGGCTGGAGCGCTGATGGCGTCGCGTTGCGTCGGCAGGCCGGTGGCCAGCGCGAGCAGCCGCGCTTGCGCGTCGACGGCTTGGAGGTTCTGGCCCGACTGGAAGACGGGGACACCGCCGGCGCTCTCGGCCTGCAGGGCCGTCCCCCGGCCCCCGTTGTCACCGGGCAGCGTCATGACGACGAATGCGATCGCGGCGGCCGCGACCGCTCCGGCGGCGTACGAGATCCGCTGCCACTTCCGCAGCGGCGACCGCGCGCGCCGGATCGCCGCGCGGAGAGCCCAGGAGTCCTGCGGCGACGGAACGGGTTCCGGCAGAGCCTTGAGGTCGGCGATCGTCGCCCGAAGGCCCGCGAGCGTCGCGCGGCAATCGGCGCAGGTGGTCATGTGGGTGTCGAGCCGGGAGCGTTCGGACGCGTCGAGCTCCCCATCCAAATAGGAGGAGAGCAGCTCGAGCTCGTCGTGTGGGTTCATGGGCATTCCTACCTTAGAGGGCCCAGGCCGCCGCTAGGTTCCGCCTCCCGGAGGTGTCCGAGCTCCCTGGCCAGGGCCAATCGTGCCCGGTGGAGGCGGCTTTTGACCGTTCCGAGCGGGATGCCGAGGACCTCCGCGCACTCCGCGTAGTCGAGGTCTTGGAGATCGTGCATCACGATCAGGGCCCGCTGCTCGGGTGGAAGCGCGCCCAGTGCGCGGTGGACCTCCCGGGCGCGGACCGACGCGATGGCCTCCGCTTCGGGGCCCGGCGCCGCCGAGGGCTGGTCGCTGAGGTCGTCGACGCTCGAATGCTCGCGCCGCTTACGCTTGCGCACCAGGTCGAGCGAAGCGTTCACCGCCACGCGGTGGAACCAGGTGGAGAGTTGCGCGTCCCCGCGGAACCCCTTGAGCGCGCGGAGCGCGGTGACGAAGACCTCTTGCGTGACATCGCGCGCGTCCTCGTGGTTGCGGACGATGCGCATCGCGACCGCGAACACGCGCCGCTCGTAGAGATCGACGACTTCGTCGAACGCCGCCGGGTCGCCGGCGCGCGCCCGGTCGAGCAGCGCCTGCTCGTCGGCGTCGCTCACGGGAGGTAGACGCGCTCGATGCCCGATGCGACGAGCAGCCGTCGCGCCGGCAGGCGCGCGACGGATCCGACCGCGACGCCGGGGATGCCGTCGACCTGGACCGTCACCTCTTGCATCGCGATGCGTCCCACGACGGGGGCCTTACGGTCCCCGAACCACACGAAGCGCGGCGATTGCTTGCGACCGAGTGCGACGGCCGCGACGCGCCCGCCGAGCCGAGCCGCCTCGGTGATCGACTCCGATCGCGCGGCGGGTTCGAGCCCGAAGCCGTCCGCGTAGCCGACCGCGAGCGTCGCTACGCGGGTCTGGGCACGCGCCTTCCACTCGGATCCGTAGCCCACGGTCGCACCCGCAGGAAGGTCGCGCACGGCCACGACCGTAGCCTGCCACGCGAACGGATCCTTGAGGGGGAAGGGTGCGTCGGCGCCGGCCGGGTTCTGTCCGTACAACAGCGTTCCGACCCGCACCATGTCCAAGCGAGCCGCCGGCAGCGCCAGCATGCCCGCCGAGTTCGCGGCGTGGAGGATCGCGCGCGGCGCGTAACGACCGAGCGCGGCGCGCACCGACAGGAAGCGGTCGAGCTGGGCCCGTCCGGTCGGCCCGGCGCCGTCGGCGAAGTGCGTCCATACGCCCTCGAGCGACAGATGGTCGGACCCGGCGATCCGCGAGGCGATGGCCGGCGCGTGCTCGGGGCGTACGCCGAGGCGCCCCATCCCGGTGTCGATCTTGAGATGGAGGCGAGCCGGCCGGCCGGCCGTCTTCGCGGCATCGGTGTACCGCTCGACGTCGGTCCCGTCGCCGAGCGGCAGCGCGCAGTTCATCTCGATCGCCGAGACGAGCGTACCGGACGGCGGGGGCGCGAGCACCAGGATGTCCGCGGCCACACCGGCGTCGCGTAGCTCGCGCGCCTCCTCGATACGGGTGACGGCGACCATGCGAGCGCCGGCGCGGTGGAACACCGTCGCGCATTCGACGAGGCCGCAACCGTAGGCGTTCGCCTTCACGACCGCGCAGACCGCGGCTCGCGCGTGGTTGCGAACGGCTTCGAAGTTGGCTTGCAGCGCCGCGCGCGAAACCTCGACCCATGAGGTCTTGCCGGATCCGGCGGTTCCCATGGGATCTAGTCGGCCGCCTCGGTCGCGCGTCCGCGGCGGATCCGCTTGAGCGTTTCTATCGCGAGCGGCGCGCCCCAGCGCCACGCTCGATAAACAACGGACCTGAGCGGGAGATCGTATGTGCCGGCGTACTCCACGTATCGTGCGCCGAAGCCCTCCTTGAAGCGGTTCAGTCCAGCGAGGTGCTCCTCCACCGGCTTTCCGTCGCGCACCGGTGACACGCCGCGGAAGTCGTAGATCTTGTACCCCTGCTCGCGCGCCCATCGGATCATGTGCCACTGCATGAGGTGGTTCGGCATCACGTTGCGATGCTCGTTCGAGGAGGCGCCGTAGACGTACGTGAGTCGCGGCCCGAATCCCATGCACAACGCGCCGGCGATCGGCTTGTCCTCGAACCGCGCGAGGAACATCGCGATGTGGCCGGGCGTCTCGAGCAGGTCGAAGAGCGTCTCGAAGTACGAGCGGCCGCGGATCAAGAAGCCGTCGCGCCGTGCGGTCTCGACGAGCAGGTCGTAGAACGCCGGGAGCTCGCCGCGATCCGCCCGCGCCACCGTGACGCCCTTCCGTTCGGCGACGCGGACGTTGTAACGCCACTTCGAGCGGAAGTTCGCGAGGAGCTCCTCCTCCGTCGGCTCGAGATCCAGCACCATGACCGCCTTCGGCTGCACGCCGCCGAAGCCGGCCTCGCTCGCGATCGAGAACCCGGCGCGTTCGAGCGTCTTCGCCTCGGCCGTTCCCGGCTCGATCGCCGGGTCGCATTTGAGGACGAACGCCCCACCGGCGTGATCCCGGATCTCGCGAACCAATGAGTCGAGCGCGTCCGGCGTCGCGGCGTCGAACACGGGTCCGCGCGGCGCGTAGAGCAACGGCGGGGCGGGTTTCACCGGCCGGCGGCCGAGCACCTGCGCGGCGGCGATCATGGTGTCGTCGTCCTCCACGAGGAACCGTCGAGGCGTCCATCCCGAGCGTCGCTTCACCTCGCCCCACTCCCAAGCCTGGAGGACGTCGGCGAGCGGCGAACGCGCGACGAACGCGTTGAATCGATCGCGGTCGGCGTCGGTTGCAACCCGGGCTTTCATCGCGGCGAGACTATACCCACGCCCCGCCGGGGTTCAGGCCGCGAAGAACTCGACCTCAGAGACCTGCGCTTGGAAGGGGATATTGCTGCCGGAACCGTTGTTCGTCAGCCGGGTGATCCACAAGAGCCAGTAACGGCCCTCGGTCGGTCTTGGGAGTGTGAGGGTCTGTCCGGTCGCCGTGAAATCGGTGACGGTCTCGAAGTCGTCGGCGGCATCACCATCCGCGTCTGCGACTCGCCACTCCGCTCTCCATCCTTCGAGCGAGGTGCGGACTTCGATCCGCGTGATCGTCTGACGAGATCCGAGATCGAAAACCAGTCCGACTCCCTTCTTGAGGCCGCCGAGGCTTGCACTGTTGTACCCGAGGGTGCTCCATCCCTTGTCGGTGCCGTCGAGGACGCGCGCGGCTTGTTCCGAGTGCTCCTCGCCGTCGCCCTCAGGATCGAAGTCGTCTGCTCTCGCCTCGAGCGCCGACTGCGACGCTTGCGGTTCGGGAGTCTCCTCGCCGCCGCCGATCTTGATCGCGCCCGTGCCGACGCCGACGACGACCGCGGCGACCCCCAGCGCGACCAGCAGTATCGCCGGCACGAGCCAGCGGGCTTCTTGACGGATGAAACCCGGCCCACGATCGAGCGGCTCCGCCGACGCCGCCAGCGGCGACAGGACCCGCTGGAACTCTGCCAGGCTCGGCCGGACCGACCGCTCGCGCGCCAGTCCGCGCGCGAGGAGCGCGTCGACCTCCGGCGGCACCGTCTTCTTCGCGGTTCGCGCCGGCGGCGCGTCGGGCCCGGGATCGCGGCCGGTGAACAAGCGGTACGCGATCGCCGCGAGCCCGTACCGGTCGCGCTCTTCGTCGCTTGCTTCACCGCTCGGCGTGTACCCTTCGGCCGAGCCGTCCCCGAGCGCCGAGGCCACCGCGGTTCCGCTCAGCTTGGCGCGGCCCTCCTCGTCGAACATCACCGTTCGGGGCCCGACCGCGCCGTGGGTGACGCTCTGTTCGTGCAACGCGGCGAGCGCACCGGCGAGCTGGCACACGACGGCCGACGCCAGGGGAACCGGAAGCGCACCCTCCTTGCGATCGGCGAGGCGTCCGCCGGCGGCATTCTCGAAGACGATCCCCGGCGGCTCGTTCGTGATGTCGTAGATCTGCGACAGGCCGGGGTGGCTCACCTGCGCCGCCGTCGCGACCGCGTGGTGCACCGCTTCCTGCGCGCTCGCCGGGAACGTCTGGACGAGGACGGTGCGATCGAGGACGGTGTCGAGCGCGATCCAAGCTTCGCCCGCCGATCCGTCCCACGCGCGGCGCTGTACGCGGTAGCGACCGCCGATCGTCGATCCGGGACCGATCGCCATGACGCCTAAGCCACTGGGCGGCGTCGCGTGGATCGCGCGATCGCCCAATCCTCGGCGAAGCCGATCCGGTGCACGAGCAATGTCTTCGCCTTCTTCGAGACGGTGACCACGATCGCGCTGCCGTTGTCGACGACGTCGAACGACTCCAGGACGGCGTCGTTGCGTTCCGCGACGGCCCGAGCGGCCTTCTCCGCCTGCTCGGCGTCTTCGGCGGGCCTGTAGGCCTCGCGCGCCTCCGACAGGACGTCGCCGGCGACGCTCTCGATGGTCACCTTCGCGACGACGATCGCTCCGGCTTCGAATGCGACCACCCCGAAGATCGCGAGCGAGAGGACCAGCTTGAGGAGCCAGCCCGTCACGATCCCGCCCCGCTCGTCTCGCATCGTCACGCGTCCGTCCGGCGCGCGAAGCGGCCCGTCACCATGCGCATGAGAGGGCGGAACTCTTCGAGTCGGAAGAGGGTTGCCAAGGCTCCGTACAGTATAAGTGCGGCCGTCACGGCCCCTCCGACCTGGAGGATCTGCCCGCCGAGCGATCCGGTGTCGACGACCTCGGCGAGACCCTTCGCGACGAGCCACGCCGTTGCCGCCGAGGCGGCCGACGCAACGGCGATGCGAAGAGCAGAGGAGCCGATCCGGCCCTCGTCGAGCCCGCCGAGCTGGCGCCGGAGCACGACGCCTCCCAGGATCGCGGCGAACACGTACGAGATCGTGTGCGCGAGCGCGAGGCCGGGGACGTCGAGCCAGGCGAACAACGGGAACGCGATCGCGATGTTGAACCCGACCGCGGCGCTGTTGACGATCCAAGGCGTGCGCGTGTCCTGGCGCGCGTAGCTGGCGCGCATCAGCTGCTGGAAGCCGGCGTAGCCGACGAGCCCCAGCGCCATCAGCAGGAACGTGTCGGCGAACAGCTTCGTCGAGCCCGCCTGGAACACGCCGTGTTCGAGCAGAAGCCTGACGATCGGATGAGCGAGCACGACGAATCCCGCCGCCGCCGGTGCGATGATGAACATCGTGGTGCGCAGTCCGAGCGAGAGGTCGCGACGGAACGCCTCGCGATCGCCGTGGACGTGATGCTCGGACAAGGTCGGGACGAGCGCGGTGAACACACTCACCGCGAAGATCCCGTACGGCAGCTGGTACAGGATGAACGAGCTCTGGAAGGCGGTGACGCCACCCGTCACGCCGTTGGCGAGCGCGTACACGACCCACAAGCCGATCTGATTGATCACGACGTACGCGAGCGAGTACTTCGCGAGGTTGCCGACGTGCCGGATCGCGGGATTGCGCCAGTCGAACGCGCGTGGGCTGTAGGCCTGATCCTTCAATCGCCGGACGAACGGCCACAGCACCGCCGTCATCGCGAAGACTCCGAGCGTCGTTCCTCCGCCGAGTAACAGCTTGTCGCCGGTCGTCAGGTCGCCAAGATCGACCGGACCGCCGGAGTGGTTCCAGCGGAAGATCACGAATGTGGCCATCACGATCACGTTGTTGAGGATCGGCGCGAACATCGGCACCGCGAATCTCCGGTGCGCGTTGAGCAACCCGGTCAGCACGGCGCCGGCGGCGTAGAAGATCATCTGCGGCAGCAGCAGCCGCAACAGGAACGCACCGACCTGCTCCTGTTCGAACCGAACATCCGGGTTCTGAACGCGGAACGTGTAGATCTTGATGATCCACGGCGCGAGCAGGACGGCGATCGCGCTCACCACAGCGGCGACCACGATCGCGACGTTCAGGATCGTCGACGCGAGGCGCCATGCCTCGTCCTTGGCACGCGTCGCGAGGTGCTGGACGAAGATCGGAACGAACAACGTCGCGAGGATCTCTCCGAGCACCAGCTGGTACACGATGTTCGGCATCGTGTTCGACAGGTTGTAGGTGTCGGGGAGCTTCGTTTCGGCGCCGCCGATCGCCCACGCCATCACCGCGAGCCGCAGGAAGCCGGTGATACGCGACAACGCGGTTCCCATGCTCATCACCGCGGTTGCTCGGGTCAGCGCGCGCGCGTGATCCGCGCCCGTTTCCGCGCGCAGGTCGATCTCTCCGGTGAGGGGTTCGGAGGCCGGGTCGGTGGGGGGCCCGGATCCCGGGGCGGCCATCTCGGCCGATGGTATCAGCCGGTCGCTTTGGCTTTCGGACGTTTGACGAAGCGCCGTCCCCACGCGCCGAGCAGGAACAATACGCCGCCCGCGGTCGCCGCGAACGCCACGGCGCTGACCGCGGTCGAGCGCACGAGGAGCTGCCCCGTACCGATGCGGAACTCGCCGTCGGGTGACTCGATCTTGACCTCGATCGGGAAGGAGCCCGCGGCCCGAGCCTCGAGATCGAAGGTCACCGTGCTCAGGGTCTGCCGGTCCGGTCGTCCTTCGACGGTCACCCGCCGGCTGGCTCCGTCGGGGAAGGCGACTTTCGCCGAGTCCAGCCGCACGCGGACGTGGATCGTGTACCCGGTGTCGTTGATCACCGTCACCGGAACCCGGCCGCCTCGCGAGGTGAGCGTCACCCGTCGCGGCGGTACCCTGATCGCGCCGAGGGTCGAGTCGGCCGTGGCGCGAGCCGATCGCGCGAACGCCGCACCGACCGTTTGGCGCCGGGACGAGGCGTAGTCGATGGACTCCGATACGAGGATCTCGCGGTCGAGCGCGGCGATGAGATCCGGCGCTTCGATGACCGGTCGAAGGATGTCGACCGCGCGCCTCGCCCCGCGTGCGAGCTGGAGGCGATCGCGATCCGCTGAGGCCAGGTCGCTCGTGAGCATACGCAGTGGCTCGCCGGTCGGTGCGAGGGCCGGATCCGTCGCGACGCTCGTTGCGGTTCGCAGGCGGACCCACGGCGATTGGGCCAACGCATCGGCCAGCGGTCGGGCGATCGCCGGCGACGGCATCGAATCGGTCGCGAGCACGATGGTCCTGGCGGCGGCGAGCCCCGGGACCTCGAAGTAGGTGACCGCCGCCTCGGCGAAGACGCCCATGGCCGTGACGACCGGATCCTCGGTACGGGTCTGAAGGCGATCTCGCGCCGGTCCGTCGACCAGCAGGGCGTCGAAGGAGCGGCCGGTCGCGCGGACCTCTTCCGGGCGGTCCGGGTTGCCGAACCGTCCCTCCGGCCGCTCGCGCAGCGCCCCCGGATCGAGGATGAGCGTGCTCGCACCGAGCGCACCGAACGTCTGGGCGCTCCGCGCATCGGCGCGATAGCCGGCGTTCGCGAACAATCCCGCGGTCGTCTCGCGCCCGAGGTGCGTGCGAACGCTCTCGCGCCCCGCGAGGATCTGCTGACCCGCGTCCAGAGCCATGTCGGCCGCGACGAGCTGCACGAGATCAGCTCGTGCGTAGGGCGCGGTCGCGAGCTCGAACGCCGGAGCCCCGGCTGCGGCGCGCAGTCGGGTCAGCAGCTCGGCTGCGGCGAGCGCGAGAGGATCCGTCGCCGGAACCACGACGCGTTCACCGCCTTCGAGTCGGGCGTCGAAGCCGTTCGATATGTCGTGCAGCTGATCGAGGAACGCGCCGGTAGGGGCGAGCGTGAGCGCCGCCGTGATGTTGCGCTCGATGATCTCGACCATGCTCCGGATGGTTCCGCCGGTGAGCAGCTCCCGCCCGAGCAATGCCTTGTCGTAAGCGCCTGTGGCGTCCAGCGCGGTGGGGCGATGGATCGGGAGGAGCCAAACCACGTTGAGCTGCGTCTCGGGAGCTTGCGCGAGAAACACGAACGCGCCGGATCGTTCCGCGATCATTTGGGCGCCGGCCTGTACGCGGATCGCGAGCGGATAGACTCCGCTTCCGCCGCGGCCGGGCAGGAACGCGTTCGCGAGGGAGCCGAGATCGCGCTGGATCGTGACGGTCGCGGTCTCGCCCGGGTCGAGCGGATCGGTGAGCTCCTCGGTCGTTACCGCGAGGATCTCGCCCTGCGGTTGCCGGTCCAGCGCGACCCGCAACGCGCTGCGGCTGCGGACGCGATCGCGGATGGTGAGCCGGATCGAGACCTCGTCGAGCGCTTCGGAGCCGCTGTTCGTCAGCTCGAGAGTGACGAAAAGAGGTCGGTCCGGAGCTGTATACGGCGCGAACGAAGTCAGCCGAACGGCGACGTCGTCGGGGGTCTGTGCCCGGCCGATGATCGGCGACGCGAGCGCCCCGATCGCGAGAAACGAAAAGGCGAGTTTCCGTGGGGAGAACACCGCTCCGATGCTAGCATCCGCGGCATATGGCCTCCCGAGGAGCGCCGGCGGCTATCGCCATCGGTTTCGCCGCCGGGGTGGCGTCCGGGCTGCTCGGCGTCGGTGGTGGCGTCATCCTCGTCCCCGGGCTGGTGGCCGCGCTCGGAGCCTCCCAGCACCAAGCGCACGCGACGTCGCTCGCGGCGATCGTCCCCATCGGTCTCGTGGGCTTCGCCGTGTTCGCGCTCGACGGCCGGGTCAACTACGCGATCGCGGGGCTTCTCGTTCTCGGCGCGCTCGTCGGCGCTCCGGTTGGAGCGCGCGCGATGTCGAGGGTCCCGGAACGTCCGCTCGCGATCGCGTTCGCGATCGTGCTCGTGGTCGCCGGCGTCCGGCTGATCGTGTGAGCGCCGGCGAGATCGTCATCGCGATCGCCACCGGCGTCGTGGCCGGCGCGTACGCCGGGCTCCTCGGCGTCGGCGGCGGGATCGTCATGGTGCCGGCGATGGTCATCCTGCTCGATCAGCCGCAGCGGGTCGCTGAAGGAACCTCGCTCCTCGCGATCGTCGGAACATCGTTCGTTGCGGCTCGCGCTCATCACCGCGGGAAGCTGATCCTCCCGCGATTGGCGGGCCTGCTCGCGAGCGGCGGCGTCGTCGGTGCCCTCATCGGAGGCCTTATCGCGGTGTCGCTGATCGACGACGAAGACCTGCTGCGGTCGATCTTCGGGGTGTTCCTGATCGTGATGGCGGCCTGGATCGTGCTGCGCCGTCCGGCCGCCCGCGACGAGAGCAGCTAGCCGGCGAGCAGGCTCGGATCCGGAGCCGAAACGGGAACGTCGGCGGCATCGGATCCGGCCGGGACGGCGAGCTCGGCGATCGAGGCCGATGTCGCTCGGATCAGGTCCGTGGCGCGGATCACGAGCATCACCCCGGGATCTCCGCCGGCGGCGTACAAGACGTCGAGCGTCGCGAGGCTCGCATCGAGGACGACGCGCGACGCGCGCTCGTGTCCGACCGGTGGCAGCCAGCTCGCCAAGAATCCCGTTCGTGTCGTCGCCCGAGACGGGGTCGCCGCTCGCACGGAGTTCTCGCCGGCCGCTTGCGCGACGGCTGCGGCCGAGGGCCGCTTCCCCGCGGGAGTCAAGGCGAGGATGGAACCACGCTTGGCCTCGAACATCTCGGAGGCGACCACCTGCGACTGCCGCAAACCGAGCAGCGCCGCCGCTTCGTCGAGCCGCCGGAGGGCGTGCTCCAGCCGATAGAACTCATGCGGGATCTGTCGCTCGGTCAGGTAACGGTGTACTTCGATCGAGCCGCGCATCGCTACCCCCTGGCGTGTGCCCGATTGGTACCCGAGGGACGACTCCGTCAAACCGAGCGGGGCCGTTAAGCAAGCCCTTCCTGCGGCCGAGATATCCCTTACGAGAAGAACTCGGGTATCAGCCGGTCGCTTGAACCGGTTCGCTACGGAGCGTGTCCGATGAACATCGATGATCTGCTGACCATCGCCGCCGAACGCCTGGCGTCGGACCTTCACGTCCGGGCCGGCAGCCCTCCCTACCTCCGGATCGACGGCGACCTGATCCCTATCGAGACCGCGCCCCTTGGAGCACCCGACGTCGAGCGCATGGCGTTCGACCTCATGAACGAAGAGCAGATCCGGAACTTCAAGCAGACGAACGAGTCCGACTTCGCCTACTCGCTGCCGGGCGTGGCACGGTTCCGTGTCAACGCTTTCCGGCAGCGCGGCGCCGTCGGCATCGCGATCCGCCGTGTGCTCCCCGGCTCGACCAGCTTCGAGGCGCTCGGGCTCCCCGCTTCGGTCGAGGCCCTGTGCGAGGAACGTCGCGGACTCATCCTCGTCACCGGGATGACTGGCTCGGGGAAGACGACCACCACGGCGGCGATGATCAACCACATCAACTCGCGGCGCCGGTGCCACATCGTGACGATCGAGGATCCGATCGAGGTTCTGCACGCGGACAAGCTCGCGATCGTTGATCAGCGCGAGGTCTCGATCGACACCGCCGACTTCGCGACCGCGCTCAAGCACGTTGCGCGCCAGGACCCCGACGTGATCTTCATCGGCGAGATGCGGGACCCCGAGACGGTCAAAGCGGCGCTGTCGGCGGCCGAGACCGGTCACCTCGTGATCTCGACGCTACACACGCTCGACGCGACGGAGACCATCAACCGCGTCATCGACTTCTTCCCGCCGCATCAGCAGATGCAAGCGCGGCTCACGCTCGCGGCGACGCTCAAGGGCGTCGTCTCGCAGCGGCTCCTCGTGCGTGCCGACGGCGATGGGCGCGTGCCGGCGGTGGAAGTTCTCGTCGCAACCGGCCGCGTCTTCGACATGATCGTGAACCCGGACCAAACGCACATGATCGAGGACGTGATCCGCGAGGGCGACTTCTACGGGATGCAGACCTTCGATCAGCATCTCATCGAGCTCGTCGCGGCGGGTCAGGTCCGCTTCGACGAAGCCTCGGCGGCGGCCACCTCGCCCCACGACTTTTCGCTCGCGATCCAGCAACGCGGCATCGCGTAACTCGCCGGGAGCCTCGGTTCGCCCCGTTATGCTTTGGGGCATGGCCGCGAAGATCCCCGCACTGCGTGATCCCGCAGCAGTTCCCCATGTCGCGACCGAGCTCGCCGAGATGTTCGGCCGAACCGGACGGTCTCTCTACCTCGTCGGCGGCTCGGTCCGCGGGTTGGTCCAGGGAAAGCTGTCGGGCGACCTCGACTTCGCGACCGATGCCACGCCGGAAGAGGTGCTCGAGATCGTGCGCGACTGGCACGAGGGCACCTGGACCGTCGGCATCGAGTTCGGGACCGTAGGCCTCATGAAGGATGGTCACCGCTTCGAGATCACCACCTTCCGCGGCGACCGTTACGACCCGTCGTCACGGCACCCCGAAGTGACCAGCGTCTCCACGATCGAGGACGACCTTGCACGTCGCGACTTCACGATCAACGCGATGGCGGTCCGGCTCCCGGATCGCACGTTCGTCGATCCGTTCGAGGGGCAGGCCGATCTGGAGCGCGGTGTCCTGCGTACGCCGATGTCTCCGGAGGAGTCACTCTCCGACGATCCGCTCCGGATGCTCCGCGCCGCGAGGTTCGTCGCGCAGCTCGGCGTGACACCGGCGGACGATCTGGTCGACGCGATGCGAGCCCAGCGCGAGCGGCTCAAGATCATCTCCGCCGAACGCATCCGCGACGAGCTGCTCAAGATCATCGCGGCGGAGCATCCGGCCGCCGGGCTCGACCTCGCCGTCGAAGCCGGACTCGGCGACGAGTTCCTCCCCGAGCTTCCGGCGCTACGCCTCGAGCAGGACCCGATACACCGCCACAAGGACGTCTACCGGCATTCGCTCGCCGTGATGGAGAATCTCATGGACGCGAAGATCGACGGCGAACCGGACGTCGACCTTCGCCTCGCCGGGCTCCTCCACGACATCGGCAAGCCCGCAACCCGCCGCTTCGGTCCCGACGGTGTTTCGTTCCACCATCACGAGGTGGTAGGCGCCCGCATGGCCGAGCATCGCCTGCGCGAGCTCCACTTCCCAACCGACACTATCAAGGACATCGCCACGCTCATCGAGCTCCACCTGCGATTCCACGAATACCGTCCCGACTGGCGCGACATGGTCGTCCAAGTCCTCCGCGAGCAAGCACTTCCCGAAGAAGCCATCCGCGAGATCGGCCGCATCGTCTCCCGCGCCGAGCTCGAGTACCGAAGCGCCGGCGCTCTCATCGACGATGTCGCCTCCCGCCTCGCCAAGGCCGGCATCGACCCAACCCTCATCGCGAGCGTCCGGGATGCGATGGCGATGCGCCAGAAGATCTTCGGCACCAAGCCCGGCTGGAAGGACTCCGCCGTCCGCCGCTACGTCCGCGACGCCGGCCCCCTCCTGGGCCGCCTGAACGCCCTCGTCCTCGCCGACTGCACGACCCGCAACGTCGCCAAAGCCAAGCGCCTCCAACTAGCCATGGCGATCTTCGAATCCCGCATCGCCCGCCTCGCCGAGGAAGAGAACATCAAACAGATGCGCCCCGCCCTGAACGGCGACGAAGTGATGGCGCACCTCGGGATCCCGCCGAGCCGCCGTGTAGGAGAAGCCCTTAAGTTCCTGCTCGAGGTTCGCCTCGACCAAGGCGAGATCTCCAAGGACGAAGCGAAGAAGCTACTCGACGAATGGGCGAGAGCTGAGGACGTGAAGGCGTAGGGCGCGGCCCACCCCTCCCGAAGCTCATCCAGTCCAAGGGTTGACTTTCTGTTTAAGTCAGTGCTTAAATACGATGACCGATGGAGGCGCACGTCGCGAACTTGCGCCAGAACTGGAACCCGTTCGTCGTCAAGGTCACGGTCGACTTCTCACCCGACACGCAGAAGGTGCTCGACAAGCGTTTCGGTATAGCCGTGGCGATCTTGCACAGTGCGATCGAGGGCCGGCAGAGCTAACGATCGCCTCGATCGGGAGGAAGCCGGTCCCGTCGAAAGATGGCCGGCTCGGACGGTGTTATCCTCGGAACGCGATGGAAGAGATCGCGTGGACGGCCATAGGCCTGCTGGCGGCTACGCTGTTCGGGTCGTTCTTCTATCTCGGTGCTCGGATCGACAATCTCGGTAGCCGGCTCGACGCTCGGATCGACGCCGTGTCATCGGATCTGGGGGGACGGGTCGACGGACTCGGGGCCAGGCTCGACGCGCGCCTCGATGGCGTCGTGAGCCGGCTCGATGCGATCAACGCGCGGCTCGACATGCACATCGAGCGTCACGCCGGCTGACGACTCAACCCGTTCGTTACAGGCCGAGCGTCCTCGCGATGATCAGCCGTTGGATCTCACTCGCGCCCTCAACGACCCGCATCATGCGAACGAACCGCCAGATGCGCTCTACCGGACCTTCAGTGAGCACGCCCATTCCGCCGAAGACCTGGATCGCGCGATCGGAGACCCTGCTCGCCATCTCGGTGTTGTAGAGCTTGACGATCGAGGACTCCTTGATCGGCTGCTCACCCTGGTCTACGAGCCATGCGAGGTGGTACGTCATCCAGCGGGCGGCTTCCACATCGACGACCGAATCGGCGAGCATCCACTGGATCGCCTGGTACTTACCGATCGGTTTGCCGAACGTCTTCCGTTCCTTCGCATACTCGGTGGCGACGCGGATGCAGTAGTCGGAGAGTCCGAGGCACATCGCGCCGATGTACGCGCGACCCGCGTTGAGGAATCCCATCGCCGCCTGGAAGCCGAATCCTTCCTCGCCGACGATGTTGGTCGCCGGAACGCGGCAGTCCTCGAAGATCAGCTCCACCTGATTGGTCGTCCCGGCGAGCGTCTTCTGGCGCTTCCCCACGTTGTAGCCGGGCGTGTCGCGCTCCACGATCAGCGCCGTGATCCCGCCGGCGGCCTTCTTCTCGGGATCGGTGACCGCGAACACGACGGCGAAGTCCGCCTCGGCTCCGTTGGTGATGAAGTGCTTCCGTCCATTGAGCACGAAGTGGTCGCCGTCGCGCACGGCTCGCGTCCGGATCGCTTGCGCATCTGAGCCGGCGTCCGGCTCGGTGAGTGCGAAGCACATCGTCTTCTCGGCCTTGACGAGCGGCACGAGGTACTTCTTCTGGAGCTCCGGCGGTGTGTTCAGCAGGAGGGGCGTCGGAGCCTCCGGGTTCGGCGGACCGAGCACGCCGATCGCCATCCGGTAGCCGCTCGAGGCGGCCGTCTCGATCAGGAGTGTCATCCCGAGCACGGATAGTCCCCAGCCGCCGACCTCTTCCGGGAGGTGGGCGCCGTAGTAGCCGATCGCGGCGGACTTCTTGCGGAGCTCCATGGCGGCCGCCCGCATCTCGTCGGTCACCTCGTCCTCTTGAAGCTGCTGCTGGAAGTGCTCCTCGACAGGCGCGACCTCACGCTCGAGGAAGGCCTTGAAGGACGAGCGCACTTCATCCAGCTCGGGTGGGATGCGGAAATCCATCGGGCCTCCTGGAAGCGGGTACCGCGAATCGTATCCGGTGCGATCGGACCCCCCAACCTCCCGGCAAGCCGCCGGACCGGGAGACATCGCCTCTGGTCGCAGCCCGAACTGCCCTTCGGTTCATTGGAGAGCCTTTCCTATCGGTGCATCGTCGAAGGATCATTACGACGGAGGTGCGCCATGCCGGTCGATCTAGACATCGAGGCAGCCCACATCGCGACCATCCAGACTGAGGCGCCTGTCGAGCCGCGATCGCGTTGGCACCGGGTCCATTCCTTCGCGCTGGCCGCGGCGGTCGTCCTCGCTTCGGGTGCGATCGCGATGGCCGGCAGCCTGACGCAACGACCCGACCCTCCTCGATCGAGGGTCCAACAAGCGACGGTCGAACAGGTCCGACCGATCGAGGTGACGGTCCGGATCGCGGTGGGAACGCAACCCGCATCCCTCATAACCGGCCCCGATGGGATCTGGGTGACCACCGCCGAGGGACTGGTGCTCGTGGATCCCGAGAGCGCGCGGGTCGTCCGATCGATCGCCGCCCCGGAATTCCTGGCGTGGTCGTTCGGCGTAGCGTCGGATGATTTCCTTTGGGTTCAGCAAGGCGGTGTCTCGAGCAATGCTGCGCTCGGTGTCGTCAGAGTTGACCGAGACAGCGGCGAAACCGCTCCGATCGCGGCATACAAGAGCGAGGGCCACGGCATCGCGTTGGGCTTCGGCTCACTGTGGGCCGTCGACATCGGGGGCGTTGTCACTCGGATGGATCTCGCCACGGGAAGGGTCCTGTCCCGGATCGCGCTCGATGGACCCGGCTGGGGGATCGATGTCGGCGAGGACGGCGTCTGGGTCGGCGGCATGTTCGGCGTCGTCAAGATCGATCCGGCGACCAACTCCGTCGGTCCGAGGATCGACCTGGTCGGCGTGTCGGACCTGAGCGTCGGAGAGGGAGCGATCTGGGTCACCGCGATGGAGCTCGGCGGTGCCGGCAAGGAGTCCAATCGGCATATCGTCGCTCGGATCGATCCGACGACGGGTCTGGTTACGAAGCGCACCCCCTTCGACTTTGCCCGCGCGGTGGCGGCGGGGAACGGTGCTGTCTGGGTGATCTCGGAGATGGACGGGTCGTTGGCCGCTATCGATCCAGCGACCGGAGAGATTTCGCAGATCGCCACGATCAGCTCGACGATGCTTGCAGACGTTGCTGTCATGAACGGAACCGTCTGGGTGGCCGAGGGCCTCATCGGCGGCGAGCTCATCCGTATCGGATAGCAGCTCCTCACCACACCACCAGCGCGCGGGGGCCGTCCCAAAAGCGCTCCGATCCCTGTTGCTACGATGCCCCTATGAACGAGCGGCCCTCGCAGGACGAGATCCGGCGCCGCGTACTCGAGGATCGCCCATCGTTCGCGGTCCCCGTGGATCTTCCCGAGAACCCCGCGCCCGCCCGCGACTCCGCGACGGTCATGCTCGTCCGCGACGGCGCCGACGGGCTCGAGGTGTTCATGCTCGAGCGGCACCTGCAAAGCGACTTCGCCGGCGGCGCGTACGTGTTCCCCGGCGGCACCGTCGATCAGCGCGATCTCGACGCGGATGCGGCGAGCTTCCTCGACGGACCGTGGCTCCCCGACGCGGCGGACCACATCGATGCGCCGCACGACCGCGCGCTCGGCTTCTACCTCTGCGCGATCCGTGAGACGTTCGAGGAGGCCGGGGTGCTGCTCGCGAGGCGCGACGGGACCGCCGTGCGATTCGACGACGCCGACGAAGAGAAGCGGTTCGCGGTCTATCGCGACGAGTTCAACGCCCGTCAAGGCTCGCTCGCCAAGCTCGCGGCCGACGAGGGGCTCCGATTCTCCGGAGACCTCCTCCACTACTACGCGCGCTGGATCACCCCGGAGTTCGCGCCGAAGCGCTACGACGCCCGCTTCTTCGTCGCGACGATGCCCGAGGGACAGGTGCCGCTCCACGACGACGTCGAGACGACCGCGAGCGCGTGGATCCGTCCGGCGGATGCGCTCGCGCAGGCGCGCGAGGGATCGTTCTCGATCATCTTCCCGACGCGGAAGACGCTCGAGAGCCTCGCCGGTTTCTCCAAAGCGGACGAGGTCATCGCGAGCACAGAAGGTAAGGAGATCCCGGCGATCCTTCCGACGGTGGTGCTGGCCGACGGGCACGCGAAGGTCGTGCTGCCCGGCGATACGACGCTCCACGAGCCATGAGCGACGAGGCGACGCGCACCAGCGCCGTGCGATGGCTCTCGGATCGCGTGCGCGTCATCCTCGCGCCGAACCCGTCGCCGATGACCCTCGAAGGAACCAACACCTACCTGATCGGCGACGACCCGCTCGTGATCATGGATCCGGGTCCGGACCTCGACGATCATCTCGCGAGCATCGAAGCGGTCGTCGCCGGCGCGGCGGTGGAGACGATCCTGATCACGCACAAGCACATCGATCACGCCGAGGTAGCCGAGCGCTGCGCGGCTCTCTTCGACTCGCCGATCGCAAGCAACGGCAGGCCCGGCGACAGTCACATCGGCGAAGGCGACCGGATCGGCGACCTGCTCGCGGTCGCGACGCCCGGCCATTCGAGCGATCATCTCTGCTTCGTGCTGGAGCGAGACAAGACGCTCTTCAGCGGGGACCACATCCTCGGCCGCGGTACCACCGTGGTGGCGCATCCCGACGGCGACATGGGCGCCTACATGGCATCGCTCGAACGGCTGCGGGACCTCGATCTGCAGCGGATATTCCCGGGTCACGGCCCCGTCGTAACCGAGCCGCAGGCGGTGATCGAGGAGTACATCGAGCACCGGCTCATGCGGGAACGTCAGGTCGTCGACGGCCTCGAGGCCGCCGCCGAGCCGGTGACCCCTGAGGAGCTCGTGGCCCGGATCTACTACGACGTCGATCCGGTCCTGCATCCGATCGCCGCGATGAGCGTCCGGGCTCACCTCGCGAAACTCGCACGTGAGGGCCGGGCGGTCCAGGATGGAGAACGATGGCGACCGAGCTAGAGACCAAGACCTGCCCGCGATGCGGCTCGGGCGTTCCGACGAGCGCCCGGTTCTGTCCGACGTGCGGGTTCTCGCTCGGGGAGGCGGCGCGGGCCGAGCGGCGCGTCGTCACGGTGCTGTTCGCCGACCTGACGGGCTTCACCGAGATCAGCGAGCGGCTCGATCCCGAAGAGGTGAAGGCCATCGTCGACCGCGCCTTCGAAGGGCTCGCCGAACTCGTGACGCTCTACGGCGGGCGCGTCGACAAGATCATCGGCGACGAGATCATGGCGGTGTTCGGCGCTCCGCAGTCGCACGAGGACGATCCCGAGCGCGCGATCCGGTGTGCGCTCGAGATGCAGCGCCAGCTCGCGACCTACTCGCATCAGCTCGAGCGCGACCGCGGCGTGAAGCTCGGGATGCGCGTCGGAGTCAACACCGGCGAGGTCGTCGCCGGGATCGTCGGCGGCGCCGACTCGTACTCGGTGATCGGCGACGCGGTCAACGCGGCGAAGCGGATCGAGACGTCCGCACAGGCCGGCCAGGTGCTCGCCGGCGAGCGTACTTACCTGGCGACTGCCGGTGCGATCGAGTATCGCCAGCGCCCTCCCATCGTGGCCAAAGGGAAGAGCGAGCCGATGCCGGTGTGGGAGGCGGTCGCGGAGCGCGCGCTCCCCGGCGAGCACGTCCATCGCCTCGAGGCGCCGCTGATCGGACGCGACGAGGAGCTCGAGATGCTCGAAGCGCTCGCAGCGATCGTTCGCCGGGACCGGCGTTCGGCGATGGCGACGATCCTCGGCGCGGCCGGGATGGGGAAGAGCCGCCTGGCCGACGAGTTCGCGCGCCGGCTCGCGGGGCAAGGCGTGCGCGTCATCGCCGGACGCGCGCTCCCGTACGGCACGGCGTCGCCGTCGTTCGCCGTCGAGGAGATGGTTCGCGATGCGCTGGACATCGAGCAGGGAGAGCAGCCGGACGCCGCGCGACGCCGCGCGTCCGGGATCATCACGTCGCTGGGGCTCGTCGCCGAGACGGACCGCCTGCTCGCGCTCGCCGGGCTCCGGGAATCGGTGGCCGCGGCGTCCGGCGGCGTCGGCCCGACGGCCTCGCAAGCCCCGGCGTCGGGTCGCGGGAGCGAGTCGCTCCAGTCGGCGGCGGCGCTCCTCGAAGCGCTCGCGCAGCGCGAGGAGCTGCTCGTGCTCGTGTTCCACGAGCTTCACTGGGCCGACGAGTCGCTGTTCCGGTTCGTGCAGGACCTGGTCGAGAGCGGTCGCGACGCCCCGATGCTCGTCGTGTGCCTGTCCCGGCCGGAGCTGGAGGAACGGTGGCCGACGTGGAGCGGCCGCGCCGGCGCGCTGGTTCACCAGCTCGAGCCGCTACCGCGCGATCGCGCCGCCCAGCTTCTCGACTCACTCTGCAAAGGCGGCGGGCTTCACCCGGCGATCCGCGAGTCGATCCTCGAGCGCGCCGGCGGCAATCCGTTCTTCATCGAGGAGCTGGTCCGGCTCTTGCTCGACGAGGGCGGGTTTCCGGCGAGCTCCGACACCGTCGACCTCGCCGACACGGTTCCCGGCACGGTGCAGGCGCTGGTGTCGGCCCGGCTCGACACGCTGCCGCCGGTGGCGAAGCGCGTCGCGCAGACGGCCGCGGTGGTCGGGGAGGAGTTCTGGGACGGCGCGCTCGAAGGCCTCGAACCCGATCTGGGCGGGGAGGCGGTCGAAGAAGCCCTGAACGAGCTGATCACCCGCGAGATGATCGAGCCGAGCACGCACTCGAGCCTCCCCGAAGAGCGCGCCTTCCGGTTCCGTCAAGCGCTCGTGCGTGAGGTCGCGTACGGGAGCGTTCCAAAGCAGGTGCGCGCCCGGCAGCACGCCGCGCTGGGCAACTGGCTCGAGGAGACGACCGCGGGCTCCGAGCTCGAGCGAGAGTTCGCGGACCTCGTCGCCCACCACTTCGAGCGGGCCGCCCGGCTCGCCGCCGAGGTCGGTGTCGACCTCCCCGACGCGCGCGAGAAGGCGCGTCAGTACCTCGAGCGCGCCGGCGATCTCGCGATCTCGCTCGACGCGGCGTCCGCCGCCGCGGAGTTCTTCGAGCGCGCGCTCGATTATGCGCGCGACGACGAAGACCGGTTGCACCTCCGGCTCCATCTCGGCGAGGCGCTCGTCGGCTGCTGGCGGCCGATCGAGGCCGAGCGCCACCTGCGCGACGCGCTCACGAGCGCGCGGGATACGCGCAACCGCGCCGCGGAGGCGAAGGCGCTGCGCCTGCTCGGCGACCTCTCGCGGATCCGCGGCGACGTAGACGACGGCCGGGCCATGCTCGAGCAGGCGCTCGAGATCGCGCGCGAGATCGGCGACCGGCTGGAGGAAGCCGAAGGCCTGCGCTCGCACGGACTCGCAGATCTCTTCCAAGGGAAGCTGGAGTCTGCTCCCCTGTGGTTCCGCCAGGCGCTCGCACGTTACCGCGACCTGGACGACCGCCGGGGGCAGGCCTGGAGTCTCGTCAACCTCGGATGGGTGGACCTGCTGCTCGGACGCCTCGAGACGGCGAACGCGTCGCTCGAGGAAGCGCTTCAGATCTTCGGCGACCTCGGCGACACCGAGGGCGTGGGATGGTGCCTCGGATTGCGCGCGTGGGTCTTGCTCTTCGAGGGCCGGCTCGCCGACGCGGCGGCGCTCGAGCGGCAGATCGAGGCAGCCGTCGTCCAGGACCTTGCGAGGGCTCCGCGCGGGATGGGCGGGTTCGGCTGGGCGATCGGCCGTGTGCTGCTCGCGTTCGTCGCACTCGACAGCGCACGTATAGCCGAGTGCCAACAGCTATCCCGGGAAGCCATCGCGATGTTCGAAGAGTCCGATGCGGCGTGGGGTCTCGCCATGGGGCGGTTCCCGCTCGGCATCTCAACCATCATGCGGATGGAGTTCGACGAGGCCCGGAGGATCTTCGCGGAGGGGCAGGCTCAAGCCGAGCGTTCCGGCGACCCCATGGTGCGCAGTCTGCTGGGCTGGGGAGCGGCGCTGGTCGAGCTCCAATCCGGAAACCTCGATCTTGCCGAAGAGCTCGCCGACGAATCGATCCGGTTCTGCGAAGGAACGGGCGTGGGATGGATCAGCGAGATCCCCGGCAAGAGCATCAAGGCAGAGATCCTCCGGTCGCGCGGCGAGCTCGAGGAAGCCTTGAAGATCCTCAAGGCTCCGACGGAGGGCCCGACGGGTCTCTACGAGGAGTCGAGGGCGATCGCGACGCTGTCCGACGTCCTCTGCGATCTCGGCCGTTACGACGAAGCGATCGAAGCCGCGCGCCGCGGGATCGCCGAGGCAGGTGAGGACGTGCTCGGCAACGCGTGGTGTCACCGCTCTCTCGCACTCGCACACAAGCGCAAGGGCGAGCCCGAGGAAGCGGAGCGACTCCTGCGCGAGGAGCTCGCGATGCTCGAGGAATCCGACTGGGACGAGGAGCGGATCCAGATCCTGGCGCTGCTCGCGGCGGTGCTCGACGATCAGAGGCGCTTCGACGAGGCCGCTAAGACGCTGGACGACGCGCGCGTGATCCTCAGACGGTTCCCGCCCGGCGCGAACCTCAAGCTGCTCGAGGATCTACTCGTTACGTCGAGTTGAGCTACCTCAGCCGCTTGCGCAGGGAGTCTTCGTCGAGGATCACGTAGTTCCGGCCCTCCAGCGCCACCCAACCGCGGTCCATGAACGACCCGACGGCCTTGTTCACGCTCTCGCGCGACGCTCCGACCATCTGCGCGAGCTCCTCCTGCGTGATCGGCACGCTCACGCGGACCCCCGAGTTGCTCGACTCACCGTGCTGGGTCGCGAGGTCGAGCAGCCGCCGCGCCACCCGGCCGCCCACGTCGAGGAACACCATGTCCTGGATCGCCTGGTCCTGGCGCCGGACCATCAAGACGAGCACCCGGAGCAGCTCCCACGCGACCTCGGGGTGCGAGTTCACGTACGGCCGGAAGTCGTCGTGGGCGAGCCCGTGGAGGACCGTCGGCTCCATGGCGCGGGCGTCGGCGGTGCGCTGCTGCTCGATGAACAGCGAGAGCTCGCCGAAGACCTGACCGGGGCCCATGATCGCGACGAAGGCCTCCCGGCCGTCCGGCGACAGGGTCGTGATCTTGATGCGGCCGCTCTCGACGAGGTAGAGGTGGTGCCCGAGGTCGCCCTGGCGGAACACCGTCTCACCGCGGTCGTAGGACTGACGCACGAAGGAGCCGGCGAGGGCCTCGCGGTCGGACTCGGACAGGGATGCGAACAGCGGAACACCAGAGATCAGCTCTTTGCGGTCCAGCGCAACCCCCTCGAACCGGTCACTGCGATGGTAGTGGATTTTCGGGCATCTCGGGCGTCACGGTAAGGTTTGCCGAGACGGAAACCACGCTCCGCCGCCGGCCTCGCGGGGCCGCCGGTCCAAAGGGGGAGGCATGTTCAAGAAGATCCTCGTGGGGACCGACGGCTCCGACACGGCCGGCAAGGCCGTCGAGCATGCCGCCGACCTCGCCAAGGCCATGGGCGCCGAACTTCTCGTCCTCACCGCGTACGCCCCGCCGCGTTCCGATGTCGGCTCGACGTTCGGCCGCGCCGACGCATATCCCGGCCAGGAGATCGGCCAGGCGATCCTTCGCGACGCGGAGAAGCACGTCGGAAAGGATCTCAAGGTCAGAACGGTCGTCCGAGAGGGCGATCCGGCGGAAGGCCTGATCGACGTCGCGGAAGAGGAAGGCGTCGACCTCATCGTGGTGGGCAACAAGGGCATGACGGGGACGAAGCGGTTCCTGCTCGGCTCGGTGCCGAACCAGATCTCACACCACGCGCCGAGCAACGTACTGATCGTTCACACGACCTGAGCGGCAGGAGGCCAACGTGTACAAGAAGGTGCTGATCGCGACCGACGGGTCCGTTACGGCCTCGCACGCGGCCGAGGTCGGTATGGATGTCGCGAAGGCCTCGGGTGCCGAGGTCCTGCTGCTCCACGTCGGCGACCCGAAAGACGGCAAGAAGGTTCTCTCGCAGGCCGAGAAGGCCCACGCGAAGTCGGGCGTCACGATCAAGACGTCGAGCGTGTCCGGCGATGCTGCCGACATGATCTGCGAGGTCGCCGAGCGCGAAGCGGTCGACCTCATCGTCGTCGGCAACAAAGGCATGACGGGCGCCAAGCGCTTCCTGCTGGGCAGCGTGCCGAATCAAGTTTCGCACCACGCGCCCTGCAACGTCTTGATCGTCAAGACCACGTAGGCAACCCCGCCGGGTCGTGCTCGACGCCGACTGGGGCAAGGCGCGGCGCGACGTCGCCGCCGCGCTCGACGACGCGAAGGCTGCCGACGTCGCGGCTCGCATCTGGCGTCGCGACGCCTCGCTGTGGTCGGAGAGCCATTCCGTCCAGCGGTCGATCGCCAACCGTCTCGGCTGGCTCGAGATCGCCGAGTGGTCCCGCGAGCACGTCGCCGGGATCACGGGGCACGCAGACGCCGTCGCCGGCGCGCCGGTTGCGCTGCTCGGCATGGGAGGCTCGTCGCTCGCGCCGGAGGTTGTCTCCACGGTTTACGGGCGCGACCTGACCGTCCTGGACTCGACGGATCCCACCGAGATCGTCGCGCGCGAGCGCGCGCTTCCGCTCGACCGGACGCGGTTCATCGTCGCGTCGAAGTCGGGTGAGACGATCGAGACCCGTTCGCACGCCGCCTTCTTCCTCGACCGTACCGGCGCGCCGGAGCGGTTCACGGCCATCACCGATCCCGGTTCGGCGCTCGAGGAGCTCGCCGCGAAGCAGCGTTTCGCGCGCGCGTTCCTCAACCCGCAGGACGTCGGCGGCCGTTACTCGGCCCTCTCGTATTTCGGGCTCGTCCCTTCGGCCTCGATCGGCGTGAACGTCGAGCCGCTCCTCGGCTCCGCGAGCGAGGCGATGGAGCTCTGCCGGGCTTCCGACGGGGTGGGGACCGTCCTCGGCGCCGGGCTGGCGGCGCTCGCGCGAGACGGCCGCGACAAGGTGACGTTCGTCGCGTCGCCGGGCCTCGAGTCGTTCGGCGCGTGGGCGGAGCAGCTCCTCGCGGAATCGACGGGCAAGGAAAGCACGGGGCTCGTTCCCGTCGACGGCGAGCCGGTCGGGACCCCGGACGTCTACGGCGACGATCGCGTCTTCGTGTCGCTGCGGCTCGCCGGAGACGACACGCACGCGGCTGCGCTCGCAGGCCTGCGCGCGGAGGGGCACCCGGTGCTGACGATCGACGTCGCCTCGAAGGAGGCGCTCGGCGGCCAGTTCTTCCTCTGGGAGTTCGCGACCGCGGTGGCCGGCTGGCGGCTCGCGCTCAATCCCTTTGACGAGCCGAACGTCGCGGAGTCCAAGCAGAACACCGCCCGTCTTATCGAAGCGTTCGTCCGCGATGGGTCGCTCCCCGGCCCGGATCCCGTCGCGGAGGAGGACGGCGTTCTCGTCTACGACCCCGTCGAATCGGAATCGGCGACCGCGGCGCTCGACGCGCTGTTCGGACACCTCCATCGCGACCGGTACGTCGCGCTGCAGGCGTTCCTTCCGCGCCTCCCGGACGTGGAGACGGCGCTGCGCGGGATCCGCACGACGATCCGCGACGCGCGACGGTTCGCGACGACGGTCGGCTTCGGGCCGCGGTACCTGCATTCGACGGGCCAGCTCCACAAGGGCGGCCCCGACACGGGTTTGTTCATCCAGCTGACCGCGGAGCACGACGAAGACCTGCCGATCCCCGGCAAGCCGTTCACGTTCGGTGTCCTGCAGGCGGCGCAAGCGGCCGGAGACTTCGAGGCGCTGGCGTCCCGCGGTCGCAAGATCGTCCGGCTCCATCTGACGCAGGGGTGGGAGGCAGGGCTCGCGGTCGTCGCGCGGATGATCCGAGACGCCCTTCCCCGGTGACCCGGCCCGTCGAGGTCTTCCCCGACGCGGAGGCGCTCTCGCAGCGAGCCGCCGTGCTCGTCGCCGAGGCCGTCGGCGAGGCGCTCGCCGCTCGGGGGCGTGCGTTCGTCTCGCTGTCGGGCGGTTCGACGCCGCGACGAACCTACGAGCTGCTCGGCGAGCGCGGAACGCTGGCGGCCGAGGGCGTCGAGATCTTCTTCGGCGACGAGCGCTGCGTCCCCCCTGAGGATCACGCTTCCAACTTTCGCCTCGTCGCCGAGACGATCGGCGATCACGGCAACGTCCGGCGGATCCGCGGCGAGATCGATCCCGACGAGGCCGCGCGCGAATACGAGGCACTCCTACGCGAGCGCTTCCCCGGCGATGCGTGGCCGGTTTTCGATCTGGAGCTGCTCGGCATCGGCCCCGACGGGCACACGGCTTCGCTGTTCCCGGGCTCGCCCGAGCTCGACGAGCGCGCGCGCTGGGTCGTCGCGACCAAACGCGAGCACGGCTGGGTGCGGCGCGTGACGATGACCCTTCCGGTGCTCAACGCGTCCCGCCGGACGCTCATGCTCGCGACGGGCCGGGACAAGGCGCGCGCGGTCGCGGACGTCTTGTCGGGAGGCACCTCGCCCGCGGCGCGGGTGCTCGGCGCGCACCTGTTGCTCGACGAGGCCGCCGGCGGGGCGCCGCCGCCACAGCGTGGCAAGATCGCGCCCGAAGAGCTGTTCGATCTCAGCTCGGAGGACGGCGGCGAGTAACGCTCACGACCACGTCGCTTCGATCGTGATCCTACGGAGGACATCCTCACTCGTGTTGACGAGCGCGAGCGCGTACTCCGTAGGCCCGCTCAAGCGCGCCGTGACCGATAGGGGCGAGCTGCCCGCGCCATGACCTGCGATCCGGTACGGGATGCCCGTCGAGGAGAACGACCTGGCGAGCACCCTTCCCTCGAGCACCTCGAGGCGTGCGGCGCCCCCGGTCCACGACGCCATCGCGCTGAACGCGCCCGCGCGAACTGGGAGCAGCTCGAACACGGGGTTGCACGCGTTGTCCTTGCAGGCCGCGGCACCTGCCGGGCGGTCGAGGATCGGCATGCGCACGGTGGTGTTCCGGTCGCCTTCCTCGAAGTCCACGCGGATCTCGACGGTGATCGGGTCGCCTTCACGTATCAGCGCGATCGCGCCGATCCCGGAGAGCGAGATGCTCTCGCGCACGCCGTCAGGCGCGTCGGGGAGACACGACGAGAGGTCTGGGAGGGGATCGTCGACCGATCGCAGCGGGCACGCGACGACGCGCCCCGAACCGTCCGGCCGCTCTACGCGAACGTACGCCGAGGGGTCTTTCGCTCCGAACCCGATGCGGATCGCGTTCTCCTCGCCGGCGATCATGACGAGGTTCCGCGCGATGAGCTCGAGCCGCTGTTGTTGCGGTCCGGTTCCGCCGGGAGTTGGATCGAAGAAGTCCTCGCGGCACGCGGACGCCGGCGCGACCAACGCCAACGACAGGACGACGAAGAGGATCCGTCTCACGATGAGGAACCGCCGAGGAAGTCCGCGACCGTCTTCGTGAACCCCGAGAAATCGTCGAGCATCTCGAGCGGCTTGTCCCAGATCCGCACCTCCGCGTTCGGCAGCAGCTCTCCGAGCCGTCGCGCGACGGCGGACGGATGGATCGGGTCGTCCTCGTGGGCGAGGATCAGCGTCGGAGCGAGGACTCGCTTCAGAACGGTTGCGTCGGAGCACGGCGGGAGGCCGGTGGCGAATGCGCGCAACGCGCGGGGGACGCCGGTCGCGTTCATGCGCAGGATCCGCGCGCGCATCAGCTCGCGCCATGCAGGTCGGCGTTCGATCAGCGGCTGCGACTCCGGCGCGTTCACGACGGTGTCGGCCACCTCCTCGAGCGGCATCGTCTCGAGCATGTGCGCCAGTGCGGGATAGGTGTGCTTGGACACCTCCGTGTTCTGGTCGATGCGCGACGGGATGAAGAAGAGCAGCCGGTCGAAGCGATCGGGGGTGTCCGCGAGCAGATGCAGCGTCGCGCTCGATCCCATCGACACCCCGAGGGCCTGCGTCGCGTCGTACCGGTCGGCGACGAACTCGAGGTCGCGCCGCATCGCCGCCGTGTCGTACCCGGCCGCTTCCGGGGGCGACTCGCTGCGACCGTGTCCGCGGAAGTCGAACAGGATCCTCGTGCCGGGCGTCTGCCAAACGAACGCCGCGATCTCTTCCGACGACGAGGTGATGCCATGGGCCACGAGCGTCACCGGCTTGCCATCGCCGCGGACGTCCACCCACAAGCGGCAGTCGGGACCATCGATCAGGGGCACGGCCGGAAGGCTACCAGCGCTCCGCGGCGCTATCCTTGGCACGATGGACGCCAAGATCCGCCGCATCGAGACCACCGAGACCGGCCAGTCGATCCGCATGACGGCCGACCGGATCCTCGTGCGTAAGCCGTCCGACACCGAGCGGAGCACGAAGGGCGGTTTGCTCATCCCCGCGACCGCCGCCAGCGTGAACAAGCGCTGTATCTGGTCCGAAGTGGTCGCCGTCGGGCCGAACGTACGCGCGATCGAGGTCGGCGACAGCGTGCTCCACCTGCCCGAGGGCGGGCTCGAGGTCGAGGTCCGCGGCGAGGAGTACATCCTTCTGCGCGAGCGGGACATCCACGCGGTCGCGTCCGACCGCACGGACGCCGAGACCGGCCTGTACCTCTAGCTCTGCGGTACGTCTCTCCCGCGGAGCGCCACCCAGGCGAGCATCGCGAACCCGAGCGTCCACGCGACGAGCACGAGGGACGCCCGCCAGTGGGGCGGGGGCTTGAACAACACCTCGGTGCACTCCTCGAACAGTTGGCCGGGCACCTGCTTGCATCGGATCCCCGCCGTGATCGGTCCGAACCAGGCATGGCCGCTCGCGACCCCCGTGGGCTGAGGCAGCAGCGAAGCGACCTGCTGGGTCGGGAAGTAGTGCCGCAGCCACTCGTACTTCCCGACGATCAGATGGTCGCCGAGCGCGACCAGGAGCGCGGCGACTCCGGCGATGCTCGTCCGAACGAGAAGCGCGAGCGCCGCCGCGATGGTCGTGTATAGCTCGAGCGAGAGAACGGCCCACCCGGCTTGCTCGGCGAGGCGGCCGACGCTCGGCCCACCGGCTGCCGTCACGCCGTCGAGCTCGCGCATCACGACGTCCACGCCGCCTCCTACCGCGAGCGATAACAGGAAGCCGATGGCCACAAGCGTCCAGAGCGCGGCCAGCTTGGCGCCGAGGACACGCCCGCGACGCGGTTCATGCGTCAGAAGCGTCGGCCACACGCCCCAACGGAACTCGGCGCCGAAGAACGTTGCCCCGAGCAGCACCACGAACCCGATCCCGAGGAACGTTCCGAGCATGCGGATCCTGCTTTCGAGGACGCGCATCGGCGCGAGATCGCGCTCCATCCGCGCGATGAGCTCCTTCTGGCCTGCGATCAGCTCCGGACGGATCTCGTCGAGGAGCTCGGGCGAGAACCCACCAGGTCCGAACGGATCGCCGCGGAACGGCTTGCCGATGGGCTGTCCGTCGTTCCCGATGAACTGGCATTCCGGCTCGATCGGCTCGGGCGTCGGCTCGATCGGCTCGGGCGTCGGCTCGCCGGTTGACGGTGTGGGTGTCTCCGTGCCGGGCGCGGGTTTCGGCCCGAAACCGAAGCCGAAGTCGCCGCCCGTGCACGAGATGCCGGGCGCGAACTGGAAGAAGTTGTCGGCCGTGATGTTCCCGGACTCCAGAACCTCGAGGAAGCCGCGCTGCTGACGTACCGGCCGGTAGCTCGTCCACGAGATCGCGCCGGCGATCCCGATGAGCAACAGCAGGATCAGCGCGATCGAGCGTCGGCGGCCGAGCGAGAGTGAGGCGCGATACGGACCCAGCAGCTCACGCATCGCCGAGACCCTCGGTCAGCTCGAGGAAGACATCCTCGAGCTTCCGGCCCTCCTCGTGGATCTCATGCGCGAAGATCCCGCGTTCGCCGAGCGCGCGGTTCACCTCGCGTGCCGGAACACCCTCGACCACGAGGACGTCGCCCTCGCGCCGGTGGGTCCACCCGAGCGCCCGCAGCGCCTCTGCCGCGGCTTCGGTCTCTTGGACTCCGACCCGCACCAGACCGGCGCCGGTCGTCAAGCCCGACAGCGGCCCCTGGTACATCTGCCGGCCCCTGCTCACCACGCAGACCTGATCGCAGATCTGCTCGACTTCGGACAGCAGGTGGCTCGAGATGAAGATCGTCTTGCCCTCGTCACGCAAGGCGGCGAGCAGCGCCCGTACGTCGCGGATCCCGGCCGGGTCCAATGCCGTCGCCGGCTCGTCGAGCACGATCAGGTCGGGGTCGTGGATGAGCGCGGCGGCGAGGGCGAGCCGCTGCCGCATCCCGTGCGAATAGCTCCGCACCCGGTCGCCCGCGCGGTCGAGCAGCCCAACCCGGTCGAGCAGGGGGCTGATCCGCGCGCGAGCGTCGGGGTCCGCCGCGAGCGAGGTCAGGAGCCGCAGGTTGTGCCGCGCGCTGAACCGCGGGTAGAACGCCGGGTTCTCGAGCACGCTGCCGATCTTGAGCCGGACCGCCCCGAGTCCCCGCGGGACCGGCCGTCCAAGGAGTCGCGCGTCCCCGGCCGTCGGACGCGCGAGACCGAGCAGCATCCGGATTGTCGTCGTCTTCCCGGCGCCGTTGGGTCCGAGGTACCCGAAGATCGAACCCGGCGGGACGCTCAGGTCGATCGGATGAACGGCGACGCGTCTGCGGAAGCGCTTCGACAGTCCCGAGGTCTCGATGACGGCGTCGATGGCTCCCTCCCCGGCGAAGCATAACGGCCCTCATGGACCAAACCAGCCCGCGGTGGTCTACGAACGACTTGCGGAACCCGATCCTGGGGGGTGGTGCGCCGTGCGCGAGTTCGAATTGACCAAGTACCTGCGGGCCTCGAAGAAGCTGGACCTCGAGGGCATCGACTTCGATGCGGTGCCTCGGTACCCGCTTTCTCGCGAGGAGGTTCGCGTCCTCACCTACATGATGGACATCGAGACGCACACGATCATCTACCTACGCGACCTGCTGACGACACCGGCGGCGTACGACCCCGAGATCACCGCCTTCCTCTCCCTGTGGGCCTACGAGGAGTTCTGGCACGGCGAGGCGCTGTCGCGATTCCTTCGAGCCGCCGGCGAGCGCGTCTCGCCGGATAGGCCGGGCGCGATCCGTCGCGCCGTTGGGCTCCGCGACGTCGTCGGGACCATCGCCAAGATGGCCGTGGCCCGCGCGGTCCCCGACTTCGTCGCCGTGCACATGACCTGGGGCGCGATCAACGAGCTCAGCACTCTGAACGGCTACCACCGCGTCGTCGCCGGCACCCGGCACCCGATCCTCGTCGAGCTGCTCGCCCGCATCGTCAAGGACGAGCGTCGCCATTACGCCTTCTACTACAACCAGGCCCGCTGCCGGCTCGAAGGAAACGTCCGCGCTCAACGGCTCGTGCGTTGGACGCTCGATCGCTTCTGGGAGCCCGTGGGGTCTGGGGTGAGACCCCAGGCGGAAACCGATTTCGTCGTACGGCACCTCTTCGGCGACGACCCCGGCCGGGAAGCGTCGCGCGAGATGGAGCGGGAGCTCTCGAAGCTTCCCGGGCTCGACGGGATGCGTCTGATCCGACGAGCGAGTGCCCGTGTGGAGAAGCGGGCGGGTGGCCGGCGTCGAGCGCCGGTGGCGTTCCCGGTCGCCGCCGGTCTCACCTGACGGTATCGCCGACGGCTCCTACCTGCGAACTGCTTGCAACAAGCGACTGCGGCCGGTAGCGTGTTCCCATGCGCCGTTCTCTGGCTCTGGCCGCCCTGCTCGCGCTCGGCGCGGGGGCCTGTGGCTCGAACGGACCCTCATCCGTGGACGGCAGGCCGCACGTCGTCACCACGGTGTCACCGATCACCAACATCGTTCAGAACGTGGGCGGCGATGGTGTCCGGGTGACCGGCGTCGTTCCCGAGGGCGAGAACAGCCATGAGTTCGAGCCGGCGCCCTCCGACGCCCGGGTCTTGGCGGAAGCCGACATCGTCTTCATCAACGGCTTGCACCTCGAGGAGCCGACGTTGGAGCTCGCGGAGTCGAACGTGCGCGACGGGGTCGAGATCGTGCAGCTCGGCGACCGGACGATCTCCCCCGCCGAGTACATCTACGACTTCTCGTTCCCGAAGGCGGTCGGCGACCCGAACCCGCACCTCTGGACGAACCCCGTCTACGCGAAGCGGTACGCCCAGATCATCCGCGAGGAGCTCACGGCGCTCGACCCCGAGGGCGCCGACACCTTCGAGACCAACTACGAGGCCTTCGCGGCGCGGATCGACGCGCTCGACGTCGCCGTGCGGTCGGCGACGGAGACCGTCCCGGCCGCCAACCGAAAGCTCCTGACCTACCACGACTCGTTCCCGTATTTCGCCCGCGAATACGGGTGGTCGATCGTGGGTGCGATCCAGCCGTCGGACTTCTCCGAGCCGAGCGCGCGGGAGGTGGCCGACCTCATCGGGCAGATCCGGCGCGAGAACGTCCCGGCGATCTTCGGCTCCGAGGTCTTCCCGAGCCCGGTCCTTCAGCAGATCGCGAAGGAGACCGGCGCACGCTACGTCGACGATCTCCGCGACGACGACCTCCCCGGAAGCTCAGGCGGCCCGTCGCACTCGTACCTCGGCCTTATGGTCTTCGACTACAAGACGATCGTGGGCGCGTTGGGCGGGAACGCCTCCGCTTTCGATGCGATCGACGTGAGCAACGTGGCCGGCGACGGGTCGGCGACCTACCGAGGATGAGCATGGCCGCCGGGGCGAACCCGATCGAGAAGACGCTCGTTCGCTTCGAGCACGTGACCTGCGCCTACCGGAGCGAGCCCGTCCTGGTGAACATCGACCTCTCGATCGAGGCCGGGTCGTTCCTCGGCGTCGTCGGGCCGAGTGGTTCCGGCAAGACTTCGCTGTTGCGCGCGATCACCGGCGCGCTCAAGCCGGTCGCCGGCCGGATCACGTTCCCCGACGGCTCGCTGCCGATCGGCTACGTGCCCCAGGTCGAGACCGTGAACTGGTACTTCCCGGTGACGGTCCGCGAGGCCGTGATCATGGCGCGTCTCGACGAGCGGCGGCTGCCCTGGGCGTCGCGCGAGGAGAAACGCGAGGCCGACGACGTGCTCTCCACGCTCGGCCTGGGGGGGCTCGGCGACCGCCACATCCGCGAGCTCTCCGGCGGCCAGCAGCAGCGTGTTTTCATCGCGCGGGCGTTGCTCCGGCGTCCCCGGCTGCTGCTCCTCGACGAGCCGACGTCGGGCGTGGACGTCCGAACCCGGCACGACGTCGTCCACCTGCTCCACGAGCTCCATCACCAAGGGATCGCGATCTTAGTGACGACGCACGACCTGAACGGGCTCGCCGCGCACCTGCCCGAGCTCGTGTGCCTCAACCGCGAGGTGATCGCCGTCGGGCCGCCGGCCGAGGTCATCACGCCGGACGTGCTCGAGAAGACGTACGGCGCGCCGATGGAGGTCCTCTCACACGGCGGCATGCCGATCGTCGTCGAAACGGCGCCGGAGGCCGCCGCCGCCGCGCCGCTCGAAGAGGAGCATCATGAGCACTCTGCTTGAACCGTTCGAATTCGCGTTCTTCCGCAACGGCTTGTACGTCTCGGTCCTGTCCGGCGCGCTGTGCGGGCTGGTCGGGGTTTACGTCGTACTGCGGGGGATGAGCTACATCGGGCATGGGATGTCGCACGCGATCTTCGGCGGGGCGATCGTCAGCTTCATCGCGAAGATCAACTTCTATCTGGGCGCCGGGCTCTGGGGGTTCGTATCGGCGCTCATGATCAACCGCGTCGCTCGTCGCAGGATCATCGGAGCCGACGCGGCGATCGGCGTGATCACGACCGCGAGCTTCGCAGTCGGCGTCGCGTTGATCTCGACGCAGCCGAAGTTCAACCGCAACTTCGAGGCGGCGCTGTTCGGGAACATCCTCGGAGTGACGTTCACCGATGTGCTCGTGATCGGCGGTGTGTTGCTCGCTGCGGCAGCGATCATCGTCGCGATGTACCGGAAGCTGCTCTTCACCACTTTCGATCCCGAGGTCGCCGAGGCATCCGGCGTGAACACGGGGCGGATCGACGCGGCTTTCTCACTCGTTCTCGCGTCCACGATCGTGGCAACGATGAACATCCTCGGGGTCACGCTGATCGCGGCGGCGCTCGTCGTCCCCCCGGTGGTCGCGCGGATGCTCACCGACTCGTTCTCGCGCATGCTCTGGATCTCGGTCGTGGTCGGGGCGATCTCCGGGTTCGTTGGGATGTATCTGTCGTGGTTCCTCGACATCGCATCCGGCCCCTCGATCGTGCTGGTGTCGACGGGGGTGTTCCTCATGGCCTACGTCCTGAACGGAGCCCGGGCATCCCGGCGCCTGCGCGGCGCCGAAGCGCATATCTGACCCGGGCGTAGGAGAGGCGGTCCCCCGAGGCGAACATTCTCGGCGTGAAGGCCCGGACGGTTCTGTCTCTTCTCCTCTTCCTCGGCGCCGCGGTCATGCCGTCTCCGCGTGCGGCCGAGCCGTCCGCGTACGACCATCTGCGCGCGATCCTCGACGGCTCCCCGGCGCCCGAATACCGGCGCGCGGGCTCGCCGGGGATGGCCGCAATCGCCGACTACGCGGCAGGGCGCCTCGGCTCAGCCGGGTACCACGTCGTCCGGCAGGACTTCGTTTTCACGCGCTACGCGATCGACTACGCGGCGGGGCACGCCCCGATGCTCGAGCGGCTCGTCGACGGCTACGACATCAAGGTCGAGAGCGCGTTCAACCTCCAGAAGACGACGCCCGCCGCCGGCATCACGTGCACCGTGCGGCCGGTCGATGAGGTGACGCCCGGCGACTGCGGCTTCGTCCCGTTCCGCTCCGCGAGCCCCGAGTGGAAGAACGCTCCGTTCGTGGACGCGAGCGCGCGGCTCGACCAGATCCTCGCAGCGGGTGGCGTGGCGGCGATCGTCCAAGGAGACGATCGCCGGAACCTCGTCTTCGCGATGAGCGTTCGAAAGCCGCTCCCCACCGTCGTCGCCGCGACCGACGAGGCAGCGATCGTCGGAGCACAGATCCGGCTGCGGACGATGGGTGGGTTCGTTCCGGCCACCGGTCACAACGTGCTCGGCGTGCGCCGCCCGCCCGAGGGCTCGCGCGACTACGTGGTCCTCCTTGCGCACGCGGACGGTTGGTTCCAGGCGGCGGCCGACAACGGCTCCGGCGCCGCCGCGATCTTGAGAGCCGGCGAGCTGCTCGCCGGCATCGATCCCGGCGTCGGCGTGATCGTCGCGCTCATGGACGCCGAAGAGGTCGGGCTGATCGGCGCCGAGCGGTTCGCGGACGCGTTGACGACGGGTCTATCCGTCGGCGACGGCGCGCCTCCGATCGGGCTCGAGAATGTCAAGGCGGTGATCAACCTCGACGCATCGAGCGCCCGCGCGTCCGACGTCCAAGGCATGCTCCGCGCGACCGCCGCGCGCGCCGACGTCCCGGTCTTCCAGTGGCGCGCGATGGTCTTCTCTGAAGAGCCTCTCTTACAGGCGGCGTTCCTCGCACGCTACGCGGCGCACGGCGTGCTCGGGCTTCCGGTGCCGTCTTCGGTGTTCGCGCCCGTCGGCGCGGGTGAGATCGGCGGGCGGCTTCGCAGCGACGTCCAGCATTTCGCGGCGTCGGGCATCCCCTTCGTCTGGCCGGTATCCGGCTACCCCGAGTACCACACCGACGGAGACACGCTTGCGTCGGTGTATCCCGAGGATCTCGAGGCGCTCGCGCTCGCGACCGCCGATCTCGTCGGCGACATCGCGCTCCTGCCGATCGGGAGGGTGCCCGAACCGTTCTGGCCGCCGTTCGGCGGGGCGGCGGAACTCCCGGCGGAACTCGAGGCGACGCTTCACGCGCACCTTCCGCACGAGCACTGACCTCAGCGGCGCGCGGCGCCCTTCTTCGCGCAGGACCGGCACTCGCCGAGCACGGCGAAGTGGGTGAAGTTGGCCCGGAAGCCGTAGCGACGCTCCAGCTCCTTCGCGAACGGCCACGTCTGCGCTTCGCCGACCTCCTGCATCGCGCCGCAGCGCTCGCAGACCAGGTGCTGGTGCAGCCCGGCCGTGCCGACGTGATAGACGCTCGCCGTGTGGCCGAGGTGTGCGTGACAGAGGATCCCGACCTCTTCGAGAGACGCGAGCGTTCGGTACACGGTCGAGGGACTGACGGCCGGCAGCTTGCGCCGAACGCGCGTCACGATCTGCTCGGCGGTCGCGTGGCCGTCGGCGGCTGCGACCGCTTCGAGCGTCGCCTGCCGCTGCGGAGTCCGGCGCAGCCCGTGCGAGCGGATGAGATCGTCGATCTCGCGGAGGGCGTGATCGTGGTCGGGACGCGGTGCCTTGGTCTTCACGCGACGAAGTGTACGCGCACCACGATGCACCTGCGAGCTGGATGCAGGAAGCCGATCAGGTGTTGAGCAGCTTCCGCTTGCGCTCCTGGAACTCTTCCTCGGTGAGCACGCCGCGGTCGCGAAGGTCGGCCAGCTTGGACAGCTCGTCGCCGAGCGACGGGCCGCCCGGGCGTCCGATCCCCTTCCGGGCCTCGGCGGCGCGGTAGATCTCCAGCTGAACGGCCTCCGGGTGCCGGATGTCCGTGAAGCGGTTCTGCCCCGACTCGCCGGCGGACTCCACGATCAGGTCGCCGGCCCCGATCATGCGCTCGATGATCCGCTGTCCGAACGTGACGTCGTTGATCGTCTCGAGCGGGATCTCCTTGGAGTGCTTGGCGATGACCCCCGATCGTGTGATGACGCGCTCGTTCGTCAGTACGAACAGCGTGAAGCGCCAGCGCACCGCCGGCGTCGCCGCGAGTGGGATCCAGAGCAGGAGCGCGACGCCGACCAGCGCCCACCGGATCTGGGTCAGGACGTCGCTCTCCGGGCCGGCGAGCACCCACAGGAACCCGGTGACCGCGCCGATGGCGATCGTCCAGAGCAGCGGCTTGATCAGCGCGATCCAGTGCGGCCGGAGGTCGAGGAGGACCTCTTCGCCTTCGGTCAGCAGCCGGTTCGGGAACGGCACGTCGTGATGCTACGACAGCGACCGGCGGTTGGCCCGTCTCCGCGGCGGATGGTTCAATCCCAGACCCATGAGGTCCGACGCCGCTCCCGAAAAGCTGCCGCCGCTCGTCGACCCCGTCGCGCTCGAGCCATACCTGCGCGACGCGATCCCGGGCGACGGCGACCTCATCGTCGAGCGGCACCAGGCCGGTCACTCGAACGAGACCTTCTTCATCTGCCGCGGCGCCGACGAGTGGGTCCTCCGGCGCCCCCCGCGCCCGCCGTACCTCCCCACCGCGCACGACGTGAAGCGGGAGTACACGGTGCTGAAGGCGCTCGAGGGA
>DATFGK010000054.1:0-11462 GCA_035249485.1 Actinomycetota bacterium
ACCTGTTCGAGCGCGGATTCGAGACGGCCTTCGTGGTCGGCCTCGCCGATCGCCACCTTCACGCCGAGGGCGCGGTATTCGGGGACGTCCCGTCGAACGTAGACGCGGACCTGGCCGCCCGAGTCCACGAGCTTGGGGATCAAAGCTCGCCCGACGCAGCCGGTGGCGCCGGTGACGAGGACCGGCATCTAGAAGCGCGGTGCTTCGCGGTACTCGCCGAACGCTTCGCGCATCGCGCCGATGATCTCGCCCTCGGTCGCGGAGGCGCGCGCGGCGTCGACGATCAGCGGGATCAAGTTGTCCGAACCCTTCGCCGCCTCCGCCAGCGCCGCGAGGGCCGCGTCTACCGTGCCCTTGTCGCGCGTGGAACGCCGGTCGGCCAGCGTGCGCACCTGCTCGCGCTCGACCTCCTGGCTGATACGGAGGATCTCGAGCTCGGGCTCGGCCTCGTTCACGAAGTCGTTCACGCCTACGATCACCCGGCGCTTCTTCTCGTGTTGCACCTGCTGCCGCCATGCCGCGTCGGCGATCTCCTGCTGGAACCAGCCTTGCTCGATCCCGGCCAGCACGCCTGCGAGCACGCCCTTGTTCCCCCCGAGCCGTTCGATCTGCGCGAAGTACTCTTCGGCGCGCTGCTCGATCTTGTTCGTGAGCGACTCGACGAACCAGGAGCCGCCGAGCGGATCGATCACGTTCGCGGTCCCCGTCTCGTGGGCGATCACTTGCTGGGTCCGGAGCGCGATCGCCGCCGCTTCCTCGCTCGGGAGCGCGAGCACCTCGTCGAGCGCGTTCGTGTGGAGCGACTGCGTCCCGCCGAGCACCGCGGCGAGCGCCTCGATCGCGGTCCGCACGACGTTGTTGGTCGGCTGCTGCGCGGTCAGCGACACGCCGGCCGTCTGGGTGTGGAACTTGAGCTGCATCGCTTTCGGGCTCGTCGCGCCGAACCGCTCCTTCATCCAGCGCGCCCAGATCCGGCGGGCGGCGCGGAACTTGGCGATCTCCTCGAAGAAGTCGATGTGCGCGTCGAAGAAGAAGGAGAGCATCGGCCCGAAGTCGTCGGGGGAGATCCCGCGCTGCTGCGCGAGCTCCACGTAGGCGAATCCGTCGGCGAGCGTGAACGCGAGCTCTTGCGCCGCGGTCGAGCCGGCCTCGCGGATGTGGTAGCCGGACACCGAGACCGGGTGGTACTTCGGCATCTCCTTCGCGCAGAACTCGAACAAGTCGCCCATCAAGCGCAGGTGCGGTTCCGGCGGGAAGACCCACTCCTTCTGCGCGATGTACTCCTTGAGGATGTCGGTTTGCAGCGTCCCGTCGAGGTCCTTCCATGCGACGCCCTGCCGCTCCGCGGCGACGAGGTACATCGCGAACAGGACGACCGCCGGGCCCGAGATCGTCATCGACGTGGTGATGTCGCTCAGCGGGATGTCCGAGAACAGCGTCTCCATGTCCTCGACCGAGTCGACCGCGACGCCGCAGTGGCCAACCTCACCGAGCGACCGCGGGTCGTCGGAATCGCGTCCCATCAACGTCGGCATGTCGTACGCGACCGAGAGGCCGGTCCCACCGGAGGAGAGCAGCATCTTGTAGCGCTCGTTCGTGTCGCGCGCGTTCCCGAAGCCGGAGAATTGGCGGATCGTCCAAAGCCGCCCGCGATACATCGATGGATGGATGCCGCGCGTGTAGGGGTACTCGCCGGGGTAGCCGAGCTCGCGGTCGTGATCGATCTCGGTGTTGGCCGGCGAGTAGAGCGGCTCGAGCTCCTCCCCCGAGATCGTCTCGAAGTCCGCGTCGCGCTTGGGCGCCTTCTCGTACCCCTCGCGCCAGCGCTCGAACTCGCTCATCGCTCCACCTCTGCGAGCAGTTTATCGGCAGCCGTATACGGATCGAGGCCGTGATCCGTAACCTGCTCGGCGAGACTCGCCAGGACCGCTTTGTCCCCCACATCGTCGATCGCGCGGCGGATCCGTCCCAGCGCGATCTCGACGATCTCGTGCGCGTTGCGGGCGACACGCCGGCGCCGGAGCTCTCCCGAGGCGTCGATGTGGGCGCGATGGCGCTCGACCGCGTCCCAGAGCTCCTCGACGCCCTTTCCGTCGGCCGCCTGCGTGAGCAGGACGGGCGGCTCCCAGTCGCGCGCCTCACCGAGGTGGAGCATCTGTTTGATGTCGCGCGCGGCGGCGTTCGCGCCCTCGCGATCCGCCTTGTTCACGACGTAGATGTCGGCGATCTCGAGCAGCCCGGCCTTGTTGGCCTGGATCGCATCGCCGAACCCCGGAGCGAGGACAACCGCGGTCGTGTCGGCCTCACGCGCGACGTCGACCTCGGCCTGTCCGACCCCGACGGTTTCCACGACGATCACGTCGGTGCCGATGGCGTCGAGGATCCGCAGCGCGTGGGGCGCCGCCCACGCGAGCCCGCCGAGCCGGCCGCGGGTCGCCATCGAGCGGATGAAAACGCCGGGGTCGGTCGCGTGCTCCTGCATCCGCAGCCGGTCGCCGAGCAACGCACCGCCCGAGAACGGCGAGGTAGGGTCGATCGCGAGCACGCTGACCGTGAGGTCGCGCTTTCGGAGCACCCCGACGAGGGCCGAGACGAGCGTCGACTTGCCGGCACCGGGCGGGCCGGTGATCCCGACCGTGTAGGCCCCGCCGTGGAGCGAGGAGACCGCCCGGATGACGTCGGGGAGCTCCTCCGACTCGTCCTCGACCAGCGAGATCAGCCGGGCGATCGTCCTGCGATCGCCGGCCTTGAGCTTGGTGACGAGCTCATCGATGTCGATCCTGGCCACGCGGCCATGATAGCGGCGGGGAAGGTGTCGCTCAGCGCGGTGCGATTCCATCGGAACCGCGCGGTGCGGTAGAACGTCTCGTATGTCTTCCGAGCGCGGCGCACATGCCCGTCATCTCTTCGACGGCATCGCGCGCGACTACGACCGGCCGGCGGAGATCCTCGGCCTCGGCCAGTATCACCGCTGGCGGCGCGAACTCGTCGCCGGCCTGGATCTCGCGCCCAAGTCGCTCGTGCTGGACGTGGCGACCGGGACCGGCTTGGTGGCTCGCGACATCCTCGACCGGTACGAGGTCCGCCTCGTCGGTCTCGATCAGAGCGCCGAGATGATCCGCGTCGCGGCGAACCGGGGTATCGAAGGTTTCACACCCGTGCGTGGGGACGCCCAGCGGATCCCGTTCCCCGACGGCGCCTTCGACGTGGTTGTGTTCACCTACCTGCTCCGCTACGTCGAAGACCCCGCCGCCACGTTGGCCGAACTCGCTCGGGTCCTTCGGCCGGGTGGCGTGATGGGCTCCATCGAATTCGGGGTCCCTCCGAACGCGCTCGTACGGAAGGCGTGGGATGTATACGCGATGCTGCTGTTCCCGGCAGCGGCGCGAGTCCTCTCCCCCGGATGGCGGCGCGTGGGCAACTTCCTCGGGGGAAGCATCGCGGCGTTCGACCGCGACTTCCCGCCCTCCGAGCTCGAGGGACTCTGGCGCGAAGCCGGCCTGCACGGCGTGCGCACGAAGCGCATGAGCTTGGGCGGTGGCGTGATCACGTGGGGACGAAAGCCGTGACCGAGCGTCCCGCCTTCTATGCCCTGCGGAGCGGCGGATGGCGCGACTACCTGTCGCTCCTTCACCCGCCCTACACGCTGTGGCACCTGTCCTACGTCGCGCTCGGCTGGGCTGCGGTGCCCTTCGCGAACGCCGACGCGTTGTGGTGGTCCCTCGGGGCGTTCTTCCTCGCGGTCGGGATCGGGGCGCACGCGCTCGACGAGCTGAACGGGCGCCCGCTCGGAACGGCGATCCCGAGCGTCGCCCTGTCGGCACTGGCGTTCGTCTCGATCGGCGTTGCCGCGGCGATCGGGATCGCCGGGGCGACGCGCACCACGTGGTGGCTGCTGGCCTTCGTCGTGCCGGGCGCGTTCATCGTCTGCGCCTACAACCTCGAGTGGCTGGGCGGGCGCTTCCACACCGACACATGGTTCGCGCTCGCGTGGGGCGCGTTCCCGGCGATCACCGCCTCGTACGCGAACGCGCTCGAGCTGCGCGCAGAGGGGCTCCTGGTCGCGGCCGGCTGTTTCGCGTTGTCGCGCGCCCAGCGAACACTCTCGACGCCCGTCCGCGCGCTCCGACGCCGCACCCGGCGGGTCGAAGGGCTCATCGAGCGGACCGACGGATCGATCGAGCCGCTCGACGAGAGAACCCTCCGAGCGTCCCCGGAGGCCGCCCTGCGCTGGCTCAGCCTGGCGATGCCGCTGCTCGCGGCGGGTGCTGTTATCGCCCGGCTCATATGAGCCGTTCCGAAGATCCTGTCAACCGATCGGCCCCCGACGGCGTCTCTTCATCGATGGACACCGCCGAAGCGTTTCGCGCTGATGCCGCCCTTGCGGGTGACACCGAGGCCAGAGAAGTCGTCGCTCGGATGTACCGCGAGCATTACGCGGGGCTCGTGCGGACGGTCTCGTTGCTGATCGGGGACGTCGCCGAGGCAGAAGACATCGTGCAAGAGGCCCACGTACGCCTCTACCGCTCGTGGGGCCGTATCCGCGAGCCCGCCGCCGCGCACGGCTATCTCCGAGCGACCGCTCTAAACCTCGCGCGCTCGCGCCTGCGGAAGGTGATCCGCGGCCGCGGCCGGCACGAGGAACCTGCCCACGTCCCCGCCCCCGACGATGCGGCGATCGCGGGGGAGGCCGGCGCCTCGGTGATCAGCGCCCTGAGGGGCCTGGCGCGGCGCCAGCGAGAATGTCTCGTGCTCCGCTACTACGCCGGCATGTCGGATAGCCAGATCGCGGCGGACCTCGGGGTCTCGCTCGGCTCGGTGAAGCGCCACATCCACCGAGGGTTGGAGAAGCTCGAGGGTCGATTGGAGCGATACCGATGAAGACCGAAGAGAAGCTTCGTTCGGCGATGCACGCGTTCGCCGACTCGATCCGCCCCGACCCCGCCTCATGGAGCAAGATCGAGCGGAGGCTGGCTCGAACGACCGCGATGCGGTGGCGTCCCCTCGTTACGGCCTCACTCGCAGCGGCAGCCATCGTGGCCCTGATCACGATCCGGTTCGTCGGCGACTCTTCTCCGCGCGGGCTCGAACTCGTTTCGCCCACGACGACGGCGACGCCGGCCTCACCGTCACCGTCGCCGTCACCTGAACCAACAAACGGGGTCGTCGTCCGCCGCGACGGTGCGGACAACGTGTTGACTTCTCCCGACGGCGAGTGGACCCTGCGCTTCCCATCAAGCTGGCATCTGATGGACGAGAGCCCGTCGAGCCCCGCGGGTACGGCATCGTGGTTCATCTCCACCTATGAGATGGGAAGCACGGACGTGACCGACGCCGACATCTTGATGAGCTTTTCGATCGACCCGAACTCTGAGCGCATCGCCACGGCGATACTTCTGGAACAGAGTTGTCCTAAGGAGGCCGCGCTCGACGTGAGGGAGTGCGGACGCCGGACGATCGACGGCAAGTCTTGGGCCTACGTCGTCTTCTACAACGAAGCGGACCCAGTTCTGCGCATCCGGGCCTACCTCGCGGCCGGCACCCGTCTCTATCGATCGGACACGCAGATGTTCGGCGCCACCAACCACGCCGATCGCCTGCAGCTTGTCGAGGAGATCATCGCCAGCTTCGTCATCGAGGGCGGTTAAGCGGCCGGGCCCGCCTCAGCGGCGCTTCCGAGGATGTGCGCCTTGCAGATGCCGGGCGCGCCCTTGAGGTCGAACTCTTCGAGGTGGTTAACCTGGAGTCCGACTTCCCGGATCGTCGCCAAGCTGTCGCGATTCGGGTGGCAGCCGCGATTGAACGCCCGCCACGGCTTGAGGATCCGATCCTGTCGGCGCGCGATCTTCGGGTCTTTCGAGCGCACATGCTCGTAGAAGTAGACCGCGCCACCCGGGCGCAGTACGCGCTTCGCTTCCCTAAGCGCCCGCTCGGGATGTGGGATCGTGCAGAGCACGAGCGTGAACACGACCGCATCGAACGACGCATCGGCGAAGCCGAGCTTTTCCCCGCCCCCGGCCACACCTTCGATCGGAACTGCCGCTCTTGCCGCTCGCTCATGAGAGCGCTTCCGCATCTCATCCGAGGGCTCCACCGCGACGACGCGCGACGCTTTCCGGTAGTACGGGAAGTTGAAGCCCGTCCCCGACCCGACCTCGAGCACGTCGCCCTCGAGGTCCTCGATCAGGCGGCGCCGGTACGGCTCCTCGATCTTGCCGAAGCGCGTCCCGAGGAAGTCGTAGCCGGCCGACCAGAGCCGGTCCCAGAGGCCCACGATCAGACGCCGTCTGGGAGTCCGGTGATCCGCAACGCTGTGCCGGCCTTGTAGCGAAAATTGACCGAGATCAGCACGGCGACGAAGCCTTCGACGAACCGCGTGTTCGACAACGGCCCGCCGTCGAGCGGCCGAACCCCGTCGACGTGGCGCGCGAGGCGCATCACCTGCTGCTTGGCGATGTCGTCGTCGCCGGTGACGATCGTGTCGGAGTCGATCGGCTTGTCGAGCTTGGCGAAGCGCCGGACGTGGATCTCGTGGAAGGCGCCCACGACGCGAGCGCCCGGCACGACCTCCTGGACCTCCGCGGCGAGCGAGCCCGCAGGCGGGAACCAGGTCTTCACGCGTCCGTCCTCGACGGTGAGCGGGTTGGCCATGCTCACCACGATCTTCCCGTCGAGCTCGTGCACGAGCGCCATGACGCTGTCGCGCTGCGCGATCGGCGGCATCGTCAGGAAAACGATCTCTCCTGCGGCAACCGCGTCGGCGTTCTCGAGCGCGCGCACGTTCGCGTTCGGCACGTGCTCGAGCACGAGCGCGCGCGCTTCCTCCGCCCGTTCGAGAGCGCGCGACCCGATGACGACCTCATCCCCGGCACGCGCGAAGCGAGCGGCGAGACCGAACCCGGCGGGGCCGGTGCCGCTGACGAACGAGACGACCGTCACGCGACGGAGAGCAGCTTCTGCAAGCGGACCATCAACGGCATCCCCCGCACCATGCCGCGAACCTTCAGATCGCCGCGGAGCATCTTCTTCACGACGGTCCGCCCTTCCGACTGCGCGACGTCGGGCATCCCGAACCGGAGCGGGACCGTGGACATCCCCATGAGCGTGTCGGAGTCGGTCTCGATCGTCAGCGTGGCGTCGCGAAAGGGCTCGGCGAACACGTGCAGCTGCCCGTTCTTGAACTCCATGCCGACGGCGACCTCGGCGTCCCGCGCGTGGACGTTGACCTTCCCGGAGACGCCCTGCAAGAGCTTGGCGCGGGACGGATCGGCTTCGATGTTCCCGCGGACGAGGTCCGCGAGCATCGCCCCCAATCCCGCGAGGTCGGGGTCGGTTACGACGAGGCTCACGCTAGGACTGATCGTCGACGAACTCGGTCTGAACGTTCCCCGCGATGTTCACGAGCTCGTTCGCGGCCTTCACGTAGCGGACGATCGTAGGAAGGTCGCCTTTGAGCTTGAGCTTCCCTTGCATCATGCCCTTGATCGGGTCGAGCTCCTTGTTGATGACCTGCTTCCAGCGAGAGTACGGCGCCCGGATGATGAACTTGGCTTTCTCGCCTTCCTCGGCCGTCACGTCGAACTTGGATCCCCGGCACTTCCCGTGCCAGAGATCGACCCAGACCCAGACGTCGTTCGGGACACTCTTGTCCGGCTCGGCCTCGAATACGTAGCAGAGGTCGCCTTCCCACGTGGCCGCGGCCTCCTCGTACTCCTTCGAGGAGTTGATCTTGTCGACGTACTCTTTGAGCCATCCCTCGCTGGGGAACAGAGCCACGTTCCACCTCCCGATCCTTCGGTTTTGCCCGGCCGAGTAAATCACAGCGGCGAGGGCCCGCTCCACTCGCGCGAACGAGCCGCGAAGGCCTGCCCGCGGACTTAGGCGGTCGCCACGATGATGATGAACCCGATCATGTTGTACGCCACGTGAGCCGCGATCGTCGCTACCACCGACGCCCGTTTCTCGAACAGGTACGCGAGGATGACCCCGAGCACGAAGATCGACGGCATGATCACCGGGCTCACGTGCGCGATCGCGAACACCCCAGCCGACAGGAACATCCCTTGGGTCGGGCCCCGCCACTTGCGGAGCGCTTGGTAGATGAACCCGCGGAAGAAGAGCTCCTCGGCGATCGGGGCCACGATCACGACGGCGATCCCGGCGAGGAAGAGCTCGGTTCCGTGCTGGATCTCCGGAAGCTGCTGCGGGGTCTCGACCGGACGATCGGTGACGTTGTTCGCGATCGTGAGGACCAGCTGCGTCACGGCGGCTCCGGCGGCGAGCCCGATCACTGCCGCGAGGAAGCCGGCCCCGACGTCCCCACGTCGAAACGTCAGGCCCAACGCAGCGGCTCCCACGCGATGACGCAGGCGCACCCACAGCCAAACCCAGAACCCGAGCGAGGCCTCGATCAGGAGCGTCGCCATCAGCACGGCGATCGTCTCGTCTTCGATCGCCGTGACCGAAAGCATCGTGAAGAACCCGCCGGTGACCAGCGAGATCAGGACGATCAGGAACGCTTCGCGCGCGCGCCAGGGGACCTCGGTCGGCTCGGGCGCGATGTCGGAACCGTGCAGCTCGGGGACGGGTGGCGGCGGCGGCCGAAGATCGTCCATCGGCTAGAGGATACGAGAGCGACGGGTGGCCCGCCGATGGCGGGGAAGACGCGTCACCCGCGACGGATCCGCCCGCCGAGCGCCGCGAGCTTCCACTCGAGGCCCTCGTAGCCGCGGTCGATGTACCCGACGCCGGTGATCTCGGTGGTCCCGTGCGCGGCCAGCCCGGCGATAACGAGCGCGGCACCGGCACGGATGTCCGGCGCGTGAACCTGCGCGGCTTCGAGCGACGGCCGGCCGCGGATCACCGCGTGGTGGCCTTCGGTACGGATCTCGGCGCCCATACGCGCGAGCTCGTCGGTGAACATGAACCGGCTCTCGAACACGTTCTCGGTCGCGATGCTCGTGCCGTCGGCGAGCGACAGCATCACCATCATCTGCGGCTGGAGGTCGGTCGGGAATCCGGGGTACGGCAGCGTCACGAAGTCGACCGGTTTCGGCCTCGCGAGCATCGAGACGTGCACGCTCGAGATGCCGGCGTCCACCTCGGCTCCGGCGTCGGAGAGCTTCGACAACACCAGATCGAGATGCGCGGGCACGACATCGGTCACGGTCACCTCGCCGCGCGTGGCCGCGCCGGCGATGAGCATCGTTCCGGTCTCGACGCGGTCGCCGATCACGCGGTGGTCGGCAGGACGGAGGCCCTCGACGCCGGTGATCTCGATCGTGGGCGTGCCCTCACCGGCGATCTCCGCCCCCATGGCGCGCAAGAAGTGTGCGAGGTCCTGGATCTCGGGCTCGCGCGCCGCGTTCTCGATGACGGTCGTCCCCTTCGCGAGGCACGCCGCCATGAGCAGGTTCTCGGTCGCGCCGACCGACGGGAAGTCGAGCGAGACCTGGGTCGCGATCAGTCCCGACGCGCGCGCGTCGAGGTAGCCGTGGTCGAACGAGATCTCCGCGCCCATGCGCTCGAGGCCCCGCAGGTGAAGGTCGATCTTCCGCGAGCCGATGTTGCAGCCGCCCGGCATCGCGACGCGAGCGCGTCCGGCGCGTGCCAGCAGCGGCCCGAGGACGATGATCGACGCACGCATCTGCCGGACGAGGTCGTACGGGGCTTCGGTTCCGATCGCGTCGGGGACGGCGACGGTCGCGGTGTCGCCCTCGAAGTCGGCACGCGCGCCGAGCCTGCCGAGCACCCGGCGCATCGTCTCGACGTCGGCGATCCGCGGCACGCGCTCGATGCGGTACGTCCCGGGCGCGAGCAGCGTCGCGGCGAGGATCTTCAGCGCGGAGTTCTTGGCGCCCGACGCCGCGACCGAGCCCCGCAACGGGAGCCCGCCTTCGACGAGATATCGCTCCATGGTGCGCGGATTCTACCCGTGAAGGCCCGATTCCAAGTGCAGCCGAATGACGGTGGCCTTTCGGGCTACACCCGGGCGAGGTCGTGGACGAGCTCGGCGCGCGCGAGCTGCCGCTTCAGGTCCTCCGCCTCGGCTTCGGCGGCGATGCGGCGCTTCAGGTCGTCGATGCGGGCCGAGTGGTCGGAAGCGTCGACCTCCGCGGGGTTGACCGCGTATTCCGCGAGCACGATCACCTGGTCGCGCGACACCTGGAGGAACCCACCGTCGATCGCGAGCACCTCGCGCCGGCCGCCGGCGTGCACGATGGCGAGCGGTCCCATCCCGAGCGAGATCAGCAGCGGCGCGTGCCCCGGCATGATGCCGACCTCGCCCTCGGTGCCCCGCGCGATGACGAGCTCGGCGCCCTCCGAGACCTCGACCTCCCGCTCGGGGGTGACGACCTGGACGGTGAGCGGCACGCCTTTAGACCCCCTCGACCCCGAGCTCGCGCGCTTTCTTCATCACGCCGTCGATCCCGCCCACCATGTAGAAGGCCTGCTCCGGGATGTTGTCGAGCTCGCCCTTGGTCAGCGCCTCGAACGCCTCGATCGTCTGCGCGATCGGGACGTACTCGCCCGACTGGCCGGTGAACTGCTCGGCGACGAAGAACGGCTGCGAGAAGAACTTCTCGCACTTGCGGGCGCGCGCCACGGTCAGCTTGTCCTCTTCCGACAGCTCATCGATCCCGAGGATCGCGATGATGTCCTGGAGATCCTTGTACTTCTGGAGGATCTGCTGGACGGTCAGCGCGACCTGGTAGTGCTGCTCGCCGACGTAGCGCGCGTCGAGGATGCGGCTCGACGACGTCAGCGGGTCGACGGCCGGGTAGATGCCCTTCTCGACGATCGAGCGCTCGAGGCGCGTGATCGCGTCGAGGTGGGCGAACGTCGTGTGCGGCGCCGGGTCGGTGTAGTCGTCGGCCGGAACATAGACGGCCTGCATCGAGGTGATCGAGCGGCCCTTCGTCGAGGTGATCCGCTCCTGCAGGAAGCCCATCTCGCCGGCGAGCGTCGGCTGGTAACCGACCGCCGACGGCATGCGGCCGAGGAGCGTCGAGACCTCAGAGCCGGCCTGCGTGAAGCGGAAGATGTTGTCGACGAACAGCAGAACGTCCTGGCGCTGCACGTCCCGGAAGTACTCGGCCATCGTGAGCGCGCCCAGCGCGACGCGGAGCCGCACGCCCGGCGGCTCGTCCATCTGACCGAACACGAGCGCCGCCTTCTCGAGGACGCCGGACTCGGTCATCTCGAGCCAGAGGTCGTTGCCCTCGCGGGTGCGCTCCCCCACGCCGGCGAACACCGACACGCCACCGTGCTGGCGGGCGACCCGGTAGATCATCTCCTGGATGACAACGGTCTTGCCGACGCCGGCCCCGCCGAACATCCCGATCTTTCCACCCTTCACGTAGGGCTCGACGAGGTCGATGACCTTGATGCCGGTCTCGAACATCTCCACGCGGGCCTCGAGGTCCTTGAACTCGGGCGGATCGCGGTGGATCGGCCAGTAC
>DATFGK010000055.1:0-2004 GCA_035249485.1 Actinomycetota bacterium
ACGAGCTCCGGCAACACCTCCGCGCAGTTGCCGACGACTCCGATCGAGACCGCCTCGCCGGCTTCCCGTGCTTCGGAAGCCCATCGAACGGCTTCGTCGAGATCGGGCGTCTCGCGGTCGAGGTACCTGGTCTTGATCCGACGTTCGATCCTCGCCGGATCGACCTCGACGCACAGCGCGACGCCCTCGTTCATCGTCACCGCGAGCGGCTGCGCGCCGCCCATGCCGCCGAGCCCGCCGGTCAGCGTGAGCGTCCCGCGAAGCGAGCCGTCGAAGCGCTGCGACGCGGCTTCGGCGAACGTCTCGTACGTTCCTTGCAGGATGCCTTGCGTGCCGATGTAGATCCACGAGCCCGCGGTCATCTGGCCGTACATCGTGAGCCCTGCGGCCTCCAACTCTCGGAAGGTGTCCCAATCGGCCCACTTCGGCACGACCATCGCGTTCGAGATCAACACGCGTGGCGCCATCGGATGCGTTCGAAACACGGCGACCGGCTTTCCCGATTGCACGAGCAGCGTCTCGTCGCTCTCCAGATCTCGGAGCGTCCGGACGATGGCGTCGAACGCTCCCCAAGACCTTGCCGCCCGTCCGGTTCCGCCGTAGACGATCAGGTCCTCGGGCCGCTCGGCGACGTCCGGGTCGAGGTTGTTCATCAACATCCGGAGCGCCGCCTCTTGCGGCCACGCTTTGCACGTCAGCTCGTTGCCGCGTGGAGCCCGGATCTCGCGGGACGACATCTCGCTCGGGATGATAGGTCGCCGTTCCAGGCGCGGCCGACGGCCAACCGCGACGGCGGTACCAACCGCGGTTCCGGGGGGTCGGTGTCGGGTCGTTGCTTGCCGGAGCACCCTGCCATACCGTCGCGCCCGTGGCCGACGCACCGATCCGCGTGATGGTCGCCGACGATGAGGCGGTCATTCGAGACACGCTCGCCGAGCTGGTCGCCTCCGATCCGGCGCTCGAGCTCGTCGGCTCCGCTCGGAACGCCGATGAGGCCATCGCCGTCGCAGAGGCGACGCACCCCGACGTCGCGCTCGTCGACGTTCGGATGCCGGGCGGCGGTGGGATGCGTGTTGCGGACGTCGTCCACTCGAGCCTGCCGAAGACCCGGGTGCTCGCACTCACCGTTGCCGCCGATCGCACGACCGTCGTTCACATGCTCGAGAGCGGAGCCGTCGGCTACCTGGTGAAGGGGACGGCGCCGACGGAGATCGTGGCGTCGATCGTGCGCGCCGCGCGCGGCCAGCCGAGCATCTCGCCAGACGTGATGACCGGCCTAGTGAAGGGCCTCGCCGAACAGCTCCAGCGCGAGGAGAGCGAGACGATCGAGCTGCAGGCGCGAACCGCCCTGATCACTGCGGCGATGGAGGGCGACGGACGTTCGATCGTGTACCAGCCGATCGTCGAGCTCGAGGATCACAGCGTCGTCGGGATGGAGGCGCTTTCCCGATTCAACGACACCGAGTCCGACTGGACCGTCGATCGATGGTTCGCGGTGGCAGCGGAGATCGGGCTCGGCGCCGAGATGGAGCTCGCGTGCGCACGATCGGCGCTGTCCGACCTCTACATGATCCCCCTCGACCGGTTCATCTGCGTGAACCTCTCCCATCGCGCGGCGGAGTCGGAAGGGTTGCTCGAGCTCCTCGACGCGGTTGATGCGGACCGGGTCGTCGTCGAGCTCACCGAACACGAAGCCGTCGAGGACTATGACCGGCTGATGGCCGCCGTTGCCCGGGTCCGCGATCGTGGGGCCCGCGTGGCCATCGATGACGCCGGGGCGGGGTTCGCCAGCCTCCGGCACATCCTTCGGATCGAACCCGACATCATCAAACTCGACATCAGCCTGACGAGAGACGTTGACGCGCATCGCCCCCAGCGTGCCCTCGCGGCGGCGCTCGTCTCGTTCGCCGACGAGCTCGGCATGTCCGTGATCGCCGAGGGGGTGGAACGGCAGGAGGAACAGGACACGCTGATCGAGCTCGGCGTGCGCCTCGGGCAGGGCTA
>DATFGK010000056.1:0-14159 GCA_035249485.1 Actinomycetota bacterium
GCCGCGCGAAAGAGCTGGTCATGACCGGCCGGAAGATCCGTGCCGAGGAGGCGCTGGCGTGGGGCCTGGTCAACCGGGTCGTGCCGCGGGATCGGCTGCTGGACGAGGCGATCGGCTGGGCGCGCGAGCTCGCCGCCGGCCCGCCGCTGGCCGTCGCGGCCGCCAAGCGTCTCGCCGCCGGCGCATTCGATGCTCCGCTGCTCACAGGGCTCGAACGCGAGGCGATGATCAACCGGAGGCTCCTCGCGACCGAAGATTTCCGTGAGGCCGTGATGGCACGATTCGAGAAACGCACACCGGTGTTCCGGGCGAGATGAATGCCTTGTCCGGGCTGGAAGGGCCACCCTATAATCCGTTTAGGAACATCCTCCGAGCGCGATAATCCGAGGTAGGCATGCCGCTCTCCGACCACGAACAAAGGATCCTCGAGGAGATCGAGCGGCGCTTGGTCGCCGAGGATCCGAAGTTCGCGCGCGAGGTCTCGGCCGGAGGCTCCGAAGGCGAGGCGCTCCGAAAGGTGAAGCGCGCGGTCGTGGGGTTCGCGCTGGGCTTCGTCCTCCTCATCACCGGGTTGTTCATCCCCGACCTGCTCGTCGTCTTCGGGATCGCCGCGTTCGCCGTCATGGTCGCGTGCGCCGCGACGATCGCGTCGGGGATCAAGCAGGTTGGCCAAGAGCGGCCCGAAGGCGGCGGGAAGCGAACCGGTTGGTTCGCGCGCATGGAAGAGCGTTGGCGCAACCGCTACGAGCGCGGCGGCGACGGCACGTAACGCGACGACGTCGCAGTTCCGCTCGCACGTCACACGTGTGAGCGATTTTTTTTGAGAAACGTTCACACGCGGTCTTGCCTGTAACGGGTCGCGTGCTTTAGAAATGAGCCCTACGTTTCACCCTTTCCCCGAAACAGCGTTCCTAGCCGATCTCGCGTGGAGTTGCGCTCGATGGATGGATTCACGTCGCTTCAGGCTTCGCGCTTCACGGGCACCACGGGGAATCAGCTCAGGTACTGGGACAAGATCGGTCTCGTCAGGCCCACCGTTCAGGAGACCGGCGGCCGTCCCGGCGTCCGCAGGCTCTACTCGTTCCGCGATCTCGTCTCGCTGAAGGTCGTCAAATCGCTGCTCGACGGCGGCATGTCCTTGCAGCGCGTGCGCCGCGCGTACACCTACCTTCGCGAGAACGTGAACCTCGACGAGCATCTGTCCAGCGTGAAGCTCGTCACCGACGGGAAGAGCATCTTCAAGATCCTCAAGGGCGACGGCGACATCCTCGATGCGCTCCGCCAGGGTCAGATGGCGTTCTTCGTGGCCATCGACCGCATCGCGGGCGAGGTCGGGACCGGTGTGACGGAGTTCCTTCGTGACCGTGAGCAGTTCGTTCGCACGCTGCGCACGGTCGAGCACGAGCTCGAGCTGGAGACGACTCCCAGACGCAAGACGCGCAAGCGTTCGACCGGCTAAGGCCGGCCGTCAGGGCTCGATCCGGGCCAGCGTGCGCTTCGCCCACGGCGCCGGCGCACTCCCGGGGTCGGTCCGCCACCAGCCCCACCCCACGAGACTGAGCAGCCGCGACCTGCGTGGAAGCGTTCTCGTCACGCTTCGCCGGGCCTCGCGGGCGAGCTTCGCCGCTTCCGCCGGCACGAGTCCGTTCCGCGGCGCATAGACCGCGTCGGTTCCGAGCCGAGCCAGCGCCTCGAGCTTGGGAGCAACATCCGAGGAAACCTTTGCCAGGCGTGCGGCGTGTTCGTGCGGCGTCTCGCCCGCGCCACGTTCGAGGCGCACGGTTGCGCACCAGTCGAGGAAATCGAGGTACCGTGCAGAGACCTTCGCCTGTGACGTCTTCGCGCGGCGGTGACGGATCGCGCGCCGTACGAGGGCCGCCACCGGCACGGCGAGCACGAGCAGGGCGAGGATGATGGCGGCGACGAGGCCCACCTGCACGAGCCGCCGCACGCCGGAGACGCCGCTCCCGCCCGTGACGGGATCGTCGAACCGTTCCGGATCGGCCGCCGACTCCGTCGGGCTGGGGTTCGTCGTGTCGTCGGCGGTCGGGCTCGCCTCGCTCGTGGGCGGCGTCGCGGACGACGGGGGAGCGGTGTAGCGGGGGACCTGGACCGCGTCGCCGCGCGGGGTTGGCTCGAACGCCACCCAGCCGAAACCCGTCATCCAGACCTCGACCCACGCGTGCGCGTGCCGGCTGGTGACCTCGTAGACGTCCGGGGTCACTCCGGTGGTGCCGATCGCGAACCCGATCGCGACGCGCGAGGGCAGGCCGAGGAGCCGCGCCATCACAGCCATCGAGGTCGCGAACTGCTCGCAGTACCCGCTCTTGACGCGGGTGAGGAAGTCGGCGATGTCACGGATGTTGTGCGCGAGGACGACGTCCTCGTCGTACTCGAAGGTCCGGAGGTGGTTCTGGAGCGCGACCGCCTGCCGGAACGGCGATCCGTCCCCCGCGTCCGCCTCGGCGACTATGTCCTCGGCGACGGCGCGCACGCGATCCATCTGGGGTGAAGGCGGAACCTGGCGGTACGCGTTCAGTCGCGGGTCGAGGTCGCGCGGCGCCAGATCGAGCTCGTCGAATGAAAGCGTCGGGATACGGCTGCGCACCGTATAGCGGGTCCCGCCGCGCATGTCGTCGGCGATGATCACCGTCCGCGTGGCGGAGTCCGCGCCGATGCCTCGCAGCCCTTCGATCCGGACCGGCTCGTACGCGGCGGGCACCCACGGGCCGGCGAGGTTGTGGATCTCGATCTCCTGGGTGACGAGCGTTCCGCCGAGCGACGTGCTCTGCGGCTGGATCTGCCGTTCCCCGAGATCCAGTTGCGGCCGCTGTGGACCGGACGACCACGTGAAACCGTCGAAACGATCGAGCGCCGTCATCCGCCAATAGGTGGCCACTCGCGACCGCACGGTCATGACGTCGGTGAGCGCGTCGCGGTTGAGCTGCGGGCGGATCGAGACGAGCGGATTGAGCGCGACCCTGTCGCCGCCGCCGGTCGTGCCGCGTAGCCCGGGGGGCGCACTGAAGCCGGGCAGGATCGGCGTGCCGAGCACCGCGATCACGATCGCCAGCGTTCCGATCCGCGCGGCGAGCCCCGGACGCCACCCCGGCGACCCGAGACCGACCACGCGACCCCACCGGCTGAGCCGGAACCGCTCGTCGGCGAAGAGGACCCACATCGCACCGGCGAGGTAGGCGCCGGCGTCGAGCCAGCGCCGGTCGCCTTCGATGATCGTGCCGGGGAGCACGAACAAGGGGACGGTCACGCCGATCGCGAGCATGGGATGGCGGAGCTTGTTCGCCGCGTCGTCGGCGAGCCACGCCGTCGCCCAGATCGCGAAGGCAGACAGGCACATGAAGGCCGTCGTCGCGGCGACCGGCGCGGCGTCGGTCTGCGATCGCTTGATGCCGTCGACGGCGGCGTCCCAGATCAACGAAAGCGACCCCGGAGAGGGGAATGGTCCGAACATCGCGTCGCGGAAGAACGCGAACGAAGCGAACCACAGGAACGCGGCGAACGACGCCGCCGCGGCGACGAGCGCCGGTGCGCGGAGGCGCCGGAGTCCCCACGCGACCGCGGTGCTCGTCGCCGAGGCGGCGATCGCGAGCGCGCCGATCTCGCTCGACCGGAAGAGCCGGCCGAGCGGGAGCGACGCCGCGACTACGAGCGCGGCGACGCCGAGCTCCGAAGGGAGCCCGTTGCGACGATCAGGTTCTGCCATACGTCTCTATACCGGTCCCGGGCACCGGCCGAGCGGACGCGCCACCCGGCACGGATGAGCGACCCCTCGGCCGCCGCCAGCTTCTGGTCCGCCTCCGCTCTCGTTCGCGGGGCGATCTCACCGAACGAATCCACATCGAGGATCACGGCGCCGCACCATCGGTAGACGCCGCGCAGCCGCGCAAGCGCCGCGAGATCCTCCGCCGACGGAGGCGGCAGGATCGCGATCAGCGCGCCCTCCGCTCCCGGCCTGCGGCCGGTGCGACGCAGTCCCGGCTGCAGCGAGCGCACACCGGAGGGTTCGAGCACGGCCAGGATCTCGAGGAGCGACTCGATGCCGCTCTTCCCGGACCGCGAGCCGGTCGGCTCTCGCTCGTCCGTCGCGAGGCGCATCCCGAAGCCGAGCCGCCCAAGGTGCCAGAGCGTGGACGCGGCCGCCGACACCGCCCACTCGACGCTCGCCTCCGCGCCGAAGCCGCGGTGGGCGAGCTTGCGCGCATCGAGGAACACCGTGGCGCGCGGGTAGAAGCGCGCCTCGTCCTGACGGATCATGAGCTGCCCGGTGCGCGCGACCGACGACCAGTGGATCTTGCGCAGGTCGTCGCCCGACTCGTACTCGCGCACGGCGTAGAACTCGTCGCCCGCCGGAGCGAGCCGGTACACGGCCGACGGTCCCTTCCCGGCCCGGTCCGCTGGCGGTCCGCTCCTCCCGAGCGGCTCGATCCGCGGATACACGAGGACGTCTTCGGCGACCGCGAGCGTCGCCGTCGCCTCGGCGAGCCCGAACGGATCGACGACGCGCGCGTGGAGCGGCCCGACCGAGTATCGCCCGCGCGTCGTCGGGTGCCGTTCGACGACGACCGTCTCGCGTCGGCCGGGCGGCAGCGACGCGAGTGAGAACCGTCCCGGTCCGCCGAGCGCCGGCGGCGCCTGGTCCTCGAGCAGCAAGGGCGGGCTCAGGAGCGAGCCGAGGTTGCGCACACTGAACTGGATCGCGAGCCGTCCACCCGGGAACAGTCGCCGCGGCGTGATCGCGCGCGAGAAGCCGATCCGGTACCGCGCCCAACGGACCGCGAGCGAGGAGAGGCCCGGTAGGACGCCGGCCGCGATCGCGACCGAGAAAAGCTCGTCCACCGAGAGCGCTCGCGCGACGAAGTAGAGCCCGATCGCACCGAACATCAGCGCCCGGCCGCGGCGCGTCGGCATCGCTAGTGCACCGGCCTAACCCCGGATTGGGATCGCGACCTGTTCGAGGAGGTCGTCGACGACATCAGCCCCGCTCCGTCCACTCATGTCTGCTTCCGGCGAGACGATCAGCCGGTGCGCGATCACCGCGGACGCGAGCGCCTTGACGTCGTCGGGGATGACGTAGTCGCGGCCCTCGGACGCCGCGTACGCGCGACTGGCGCGCAGGAGCGCGAGCGAAGCGCGCGGGCTCGCCCCAAGCGATAGCTCGGAGGTCTTCCGGGTCGAGGCGATCAGCTCCACGATGTAGGAGACGAGTGTCTCCGCGACGTGGACCTGCTTCGCGGCCTCGATCATCGCGAGGATCGCGCGGGCGTCCGTCACCGGCTCGATCTCCTCGAGGACCGAGTGCTTGCCGTGCTTGTGCAGCACCTCGACCTCCGACTGGGTGTTCGGGTAGCCGATCGAGAGCCGCATGAGGAAGCGGTCTAGCTGGGCGGCCGGCAGGGGATAGGTGCCTTCGTGCTCGATGGGGTTCTGGGTTGCCATCACGATGAACGGCTCGGGCAGGTGGTGGGTCACGCCGTCGACAGTGACCTGCCGTTCCTCCATCGCCTCGAGCAGTGCCGACTGGGTCTTCGGAGAAGCGCGGTTCACCTCGTCGCCGAGCACGATGTTGGCGAACACCGCGCCCTGACGGAACTCGAAGTCGCCGTGCTCCTGGTCGAAGACGCTGACGCCGGTGACGTCGGTGGGCAGCAGGTCCGGAGTGAACTGGATCCGCCGCCAGGTGCAGTCGATCGTCCGCGCGATGGACTTGGCGAGCGAGGTCTTCCCGACGCCGGGAACGTCCTCGATCAGCAGATGCCCCTCGGCGAACAAGCAGACGAGCGCGAGCCGGATCTGCTCGGCCTTGCCTTGGATCACCTGCTCGATATTGGACTGGAGGCGCTCGAATCCGGCGGCGAAGTCGTCGTTGGAACGAGGCTTGCGTGGCGGCACGGGATCCTCCCCGAGACGGGTGACGGCCATGGTAGCAGCCCCTTTCGGACCCGAACACGGCTCTTCGGGCAGTAGTACGGACGGTGAGGACGTGCGGTTTGTTCCCGTCCGAAACGGCAGCGCTCCGCGGGCGGAGCAATCTCCTCCGGGAGCCTGTGAGTATCACTGGTGGAGGTCCCCCGCGGCCTCCGTGGCACGTCCTGGGCCGGGTGCGGAGGTGCGGATGGGTTTTCTTTACGAGGCGGCGACCCGGTGACTAGCATTCCGCCCGTGCATCGCCCTCAGGCTCGCGTCGACGGATCGCGACCGAGGTGACCGGTGGCCACGACTGATCCCACTCTCCTCACCGGCTCCTCTCAACCAGAGGTCGCTACTGAGGTCGCAACGGTCGGAGGCGTCGTCGGACGCACCCCCTGGCAGCTTTTCTGGCTACGGTTCAAGCAGGACAAGGCGGCCCTCCTCGGGCTCGCCTTCATCATCTTCCTCATTCTGATCGCGCTCACGGCGCCGCTGATCTCCAAGTACATCATCCATCACGGGCCGAACGAGCTTTTCCGGGATCGTGTGACCGACATCGGCTTGCCGATGGGCCCGACGAGCGAGTTCTACTTCGGGTCGGACACGGTCGGTCGCGACGTTTTGGTCCGCACCCTCTACGGAGCGAGGACTTCTCTGCTCGTCGCGTTGTTCGCGACGGGGATCTCGCTCGTGATCGGCGTGACGCTCGGTGTCGTCGCCGGCTTCAAGGGCGGGTGGGTGGACACGCTCGTGTCGCGTGCCATCGACATCGTGCTTTCGATGCCGCTCCTCGTGTTCGCGATCGGGATCGCTGCAGCCTGCTCGATCGGCGGATGCCTCGGTGGGGTGATCAAGCCGGGCTTACCCCTGGTCGTGTTCATCATCGCGCTGTTCAGCTGGGCGTACATCGCACGGATCATCCGCGGCCAGACGCTGTCGATCCGCGAGCGCGAATTCATCGAAGCGAGCAGGTCGCTCGGTGCCGGCAGCCGACGGATCATCGTGCGGGAGATCCTGCCGAACCTCGTCGCACCGATCATCATCTACGCGACGCTGATCATCCCCGGGAACATCCTCTTCGAGGCCTACCTCTCGTTCCTCGGCCTCGGTGTTCCGCAGTCGACGCCGTCGTGGGGCCGCATGATCTCGGACGCTGCGAGCATCTTCGAGGTCGCGTGGTGGATGATGTTGTTCCCCGGGATGCTGCTCGTCTTCACGACGCTGGCGTTCAACCTGCTCGGTGACGGATTGCGCGACGCCCTGGACCCGCGGACGTCGCGAGCGTAGATCGGCAAAGGCAGAAGATCGGTGGGGATGGACGCAGGGACGCGTCCGGGAAGGAAGGGAGGACCATGAAGGGAAGGCGCATGCTGGCCACGCTGGCCACGCTGCTGACTCTTGCGCTCATCGGAGCCGCCTGCGGAGGCGACGGCGACGGTGGGCAAGGAGACGCGAAGACGGGCGGCATCCTGAGGATCCAGACCGACGACTTCATCTGGGATGCCGACCTCGACCCGACCGGTGAGTATCTCGGTTACGCGCACGAGTGGTTCACCGCGCTGCACCGCACGCTGCTGTCCGTGAACCACAAGAAGGGCGGCAACGACGTGAAGCCGGATCTCGCGTCCGCGATGCCGACGGTTTCGCCGGACGGCTTGACCTACACGTTCAAGCTGAAGTCGGGCGTGGAGTTCGCTCCCCCCGTGAACCGGGCGATGACGTCGAAGGACATCGTGACCGCGATGCTTCGCTTGGCGAACCCGGTCCCGGCGGCGACGGGCTACCCGAGCTACTACCGCATCATCGAAGGGTTCGAGGCCGCCGAAGCGCAGAACGGCAAGGCCACCTCGATCTCCGGCATCACGACGCCCGACGACTCCACCATCGTGTTCAAGTTGACGGAGCCGACCGGTGACTTCCTCTACCGGATGTCGATGCCGGCGACCTCCCCGATGCCGGAAGAGATCACGAAGTGCTGGACCAAGGCCAAGGAGTACGGGCGTTACCAGGTCGGCGTCGGCCCCTACATGATCGACGGGGCGCCGCAGCTCGACATCACGTCGTGCGCGACGATGAAGCCGATCTCCGGCTTCGATCCGGTCAACTTCCTCCGGATGCGCCGGAACCCGAACTACGACGCCGCGACCGACTCGAAGGAGCTCCGCTCGAACTTCATCGACGGTGCGGACATCACGCTGAACACCAACACCGACGACATCTTCAAGCGGATCGAGGCCGGAACGACCGACGCCAGTGAGGCGCAGCCGCCGGCCACGGTGCTCCAGAAGGCGCAGACCGACGCGTCCTTCCGGGACAACGTGAAGGTCGATCCCGGCGACCGGACCTGGTACGTGTTCTTGAACCTCCTCGAGCCGCCGTTCGACGACCTTCACGTCCGCAAGGCCGTGAGCTTGATCATCGACAAGGACGCGCTCGTCCGCGCACGCGGCGGCTCGTTCGCAGGGGTGGTGGCGGAGCACATCGTTCCGCCGGACGTCCTCGGCGGGCTCCTGCCGTCGGGCGAGTTCGACCCCTACGCGACCGACGGCCACAAGGGCGACTTCACCAAGGCTGCGGCCGAGATGAAGCAGTCGAAGTACGACACGAACGGGGACGGCAAGTGCGACGCGGCGGTGTGCCGCAAGGTGCTGCACATCACGCGTAACACTCCGCCGTACACGGACATGGCTCCGATCCTGGAAACCTCGCTCGCGAAGATCGGGATCGTCCTCGACACCAAGGAGGTTCCGGACTTCTACGACGTGGTGCAGGTGCCTGCTCAGACGCCGCCGATCGGGTCGGGCGCCGGCTGGGGCAAGGACTACGCCGACGCGTCGACGTTCTTCATCCCGCTGCTCACGAGCGGGGCGATCAACGCACCGACCGCGACGCAGAACTTCGCCTACCTCGGCGTCACATCCGCACAGGCACGGTCGATGAAGTTCACCCTGCCGGCGGGCGGTGTGCCGAGCATCGACGCCGACGTCGACAAGTGCCAGTCGGAGCCGAACGGCGACGGGCGGGTCCAGTGCTGGGCCGATCTCGACAAGAAGGTCATGAACGAGATCGTCCCGTGGGTCCCGTACCTGTGGGCAACCAACATCGTGGTCGTGAGCGACGCGGTCAGCTCGTACGAGTACGACCAGTTCACGGGTGAGCTGTCGCTGGTCCACACCGCGGTGGACGTGACGAAGCAGCGGCAAGGCTAGAAGGGGTACCGAGGTCGGGGTGGGCCGCCGCGAAGCGGCGGCCCACCCCAGCCGCAACGCGTTAGGGGGAACCGGCGATGGTTCGCTACATCATCCGTCGCATGTTGTGGGTGGTCGTCGTCATTCTGATGATCACCCTCTTCGCGTTCCTCGTCTTCTACGTGATGCCGCCCGGCGACCCTGCCGTTTCGTTCGCCGGCCGGCGTCCCACGGCGGACACCCTCGAACAGGTCCGCGAGAACCTCGGCCTCGACAAGCCGACCTACGTCCAATACGGACTGTTCGTGAAGCAGCTCTTCCTCGGCGACGAGTACGGGTGGCCCGGCTTCGGATTCTCCTTCGCCAGCCAGGTCTCGGTTCGCGACCAGCTCTTCAACCGTGTGGGTGTGACGCTGCAGTTAGCCGTCGGGGCGGTGATCGTCTGGCTCGCGATCGGGATACCCATCGGCGTCTTATCGGCGCTCAAGCGACGGTCGAAGGCCGACCGGCTCGCGATGGGGTTCGCTCTCTTCGGGGTCTCGACTCCGGTCTTCTGGCTGGGACTCATGGGGCTGTTCGTGTTCTGGTACAAGCTCGGTTGGGCGCCGGGGACCGGGTACATCCCGTTCGGCGAGAGTCCCTTCCAATGGTTCACGCATATGCTCATGCCGTGGTTCGTCGTCGCATTGCTCTTCGCCGCGTTCTACGCGCGTATGGTGCGCGGCAACATGATCGAGGTCATGAGCGAGGACTACATCCGCACCGCGCGCGCGAAGGGTCTTCCGGAGCGGACGGTGGTCGTGAAGCACGGGCTCCGCGCCGGGCTGACGCCGATCGTGACGATGGTCGGGCTCGACTTCGCGCAGCTGATCGGAGGAGCGATCGTCACCGAGCGCGTCTTCAACTTACCCGGCCTCGGCAACGCCACGGTCGACGCCGTCAACCGCGGGGACCTTCCGGTGGTGCTCGGGGTCACGGTCTTCGCCGCGCTCGCGATCACGATCATGAACCTCTTGGTCGACATCGCTTACGCCTACCTGGACCCGCGGGTCCGGTACACCTGATCCCGCTCGTGAGGCACCCGGGCGTCGATGGCTGAGCCGATCCTGGAGGTCCGCGACCTCAAGGTCCACTTCGACACGCCCGACGGCGTCGTCAAAGCCGTCGACGGCGTTTCGTTCGCGGTCGCGCCGGGGGAACGGCTCGGTGTGGTCGGCGAATCGGGCTCGGGCAAGAGCGTCTCTTTCCTTACGGTCATGGGGCTGATCACCCGCAGATACGCGAAGATCGAGGGCGAGGTGTTGTTCCGCGGACGCGACCTGCTCGGCATGAGCGCTGACGAGATGCGGTCGATCCGTGGCAAGGGCATGGCGATGGTGTTCCAGGATCCGTTGTCTTCCCTGCACCCGCTCTACCGGGTTGGCGGCCAGATCGTCGAAGCGGTGCTCGCGCACGAGGACATGCCGAAGAAGCAAGCCTGGGACCTCGCGGTCGACATGCTCCGGCGGGTCGGCATCTCTCGCCCGGACGAGCGCGCGCGTCAGTACCCGCACGAGTTCTCGGGCGGGATGCGTCAGCGTGCGATGATCGCGATGGCGCTGGTGCTGAACCCCGACGTGCTCATAGCCGACGAACCGACGACCGCACTCGACGTGACCGTTCAGGCTCAGATCCTCGACCTGATCGACCGCTTGCGGCAGGAGTTCCGGACCGCGGTGATCCTGATCACGCACGACCTCGGCGTCGTCGCCGAGCACACCGATCGGGTTCAGGTGATGTACGCCGGCAAAGTCGTCGAGCGGGGGAACCGCGACCACATCTACTACGAGTCTCTGCACCCATACACGTGGGGGCTCCTGCAATCGATCAGCCACATCGACCGCAAGCAGGACCGGCTGCGACCCATCAAAGGGAGTCCTCCGTCGCTGATCTTCGTGCCGCCGGGATGCGCGTTCCACCCGCGGTGCCCGTACGTGATGGACGTGTGCAAGCAGCAGGTTCCGGATCTGCTCGAGGAGGACTACGGACACGCGTCCGCGTGCCACCTTTCGCGCGAGGACAAGCGCAAGATCTTCAGCGTCGAGGTCCAGGGGCAGCGATGAGCGTGGGGACTGCGGCGCGGACCGAGCCGCTCCTCAAGCTGGTCGGCGTCAAGAAGCACTACCCGATCACGCGGGGGATCATCTTCCAGCGGAAGGTTGGACAGGTGCACGCCGTCGACGGCATCGACCTCGAGGTGTACCCCGGCGAAACCATCGGCCTCGTCGGCGAGACCGGCTGCGGGAAATCGACGACGGCGCGGCTCATCATGAAGCTGCTCGACGCCACCGAGGGGCAGATCTTCTTCGAGGGCGAGGACATCACCGGCTATTCGCGCAAGCGGATGCAGCCGCTCCGACGCGAGATGCAGATGATCTTCCAGGACCCGTACGGCAGCCTGAACCCGCGCAAGTCCGTCGGCTCGATCATCGCGGATCCGATCCGGATCCATCGGATGACCCCGAAGGGCGGGGAGCGCAAGGAGGTCCAGCGACTGATGGAGCTCGTCGGTCTGAACCCCGAGCACTACAATCGGTATCCGCACGAGTTCTCCGGCGGCCAGCGTCAGCGCATCGGCGTCGCGCGCGCTCTCGCGGTTCGTCCGAAGCTGATCGTCGCGGACGAGCCGGTCTCGGCGCTCGATGTGTCGGTGCAGGCGCAGGTCTTGAACCTGCTCGAGGACCTCCAGGGCGAGTTCAACCTGACGTACATCTTCATCGCGCACGATCTCTCGGTCGTGAAGCACATGAGCGACCGCGTCGCGGTCATGTACCTGGGCAGGATCGTCGAGCTGGCGGCGGGGGCCACCTTGTACGTCAATCCGAAGCATCCGTACTCGGGTGCGTTGCTGTCGGCGGTGCCGATCCCCGACCCGCTGCGTGCATCCGAGCGGAAACGGATCATCCTCGAGGGCGACGTGCCTTCGCCGATCGATCCGCCGTCGGGCTGTCGCTTCCATCCGCGGTGCCCGTCGGCCCAGTTCCCCCGGTGCAGCGAGGAAGAGCCCGGGTTCACGTCCCACCACCCCGGCCAGGTCGCCGCGTGTCACTATCCGCTTCCCGATCGCGCCGTGGCCGTCATCGACCCGGCGGACGAGCCGGCGTAGCGGGTCCGGCCCGCGGCGCAGCGGACGGGTCGAACCGGCCGGAATAGGCCGGTTCCGAGCCCGAACCCTCTTGCTATACTCCGCGACGGCCGCCCCATCGGGGGAGCGGCAGGAGGTCCGCCGGTTGGGGAGAGCCCTCGTCCTCAACGCGACGTACGAGCCCTTGTGCGTCGTTCCGATCCGGCGCGCGGTCGTTCTCGTTCTCAAGCAGAAGGCTGAGGTCCTCCACGAGGACGGCGGCGCTCTGCACAGCGAGCGCATGAGCATCGCGATCCCCTCGGTCATCCGGCTCAAATACTTCGTCCGCGTGCCGTTGCGCGCCCGCGCATCGCTGTCGAGACGTGCCGTGTTCATCCGCGACCATCACCTCTGTCAGTACTGCGGGTCGACGGCGGAGAACGTCGATCACGTCATGCCGCGCAGTCGCGGCGGCACCCATACGTGGGACAACGTCGTCGCCGCGTGCAAGCGCTGCAACTCGCGCAAGGAGAACCGCCTCCCGCACGAGGTAGGGATGACGCTTCGGTCGACGCCGCGGGCACCGCACGACTCCGTGTGGATCGTCGTCGCCGTCGGCCGCGTCGATCCAAAGTGGTCGCCGTACCTCTCGAACGGCCGGCGCACCGCCGCGGAAGCGCACGCCTAGCTCGCGCCTCATCATGGTCGCTCGGCGACTCTGCAATCGAACAAATGTTCGTTACGAGAGTCGCCTCAAGTTTTTTCTTTAGTTGACAGCGATTAACTCGAAGGAACCATTGACGTCTGTTCAAACAGTGGGGTATCGTGGCGCGCAGTGGTGGATGATGGTTGGCGGTAGAGGGTCTAGGTGTTCCTGGGGGAGTACCAGCACTCGCTGGACGCGAAGGGAAGGATCATCCTTCCCTCTCGCTTCCGCGGGCGTCTGGAATCCGGACTGGTCCTCTCGAAGGGCTTGGACGGATGCCTGTGGGTCATGTCCCTCGACGACTGGGAGCGATTCAGCCTACGGCTGAACGAGATCTCCGTCGCGGATTCGCGGGGACGGGACACCGCCAGGTTCTTCTTCGCCGGGGCGAGCGAGGACCGGCCGGACAAACAAGGCCGGATCTCGATCCCCGAACCCCTCCGTCGTCACGCAGGACTGGAAGGCGACGTGATCGTTCTGGGAACCGGGCCGCGGATCGAGGTCTGGAACCCGGAGCGATGGGAGCGGAAGCGCTCGAGCGTCGAGGACAACCTGGAAGACCGCATCGAAGGTCTGCAGATCTAGGAACGGAAGGTGGGAAGCAGTGACCGATCGCCAACGCGATGAGGCACATCGCAGCAGTCCCGTAGGGGAGCTCTGGCAGAGCGTCATCTTGATCGCGCTCACGGTATCGACGCTGGCGGCACCGGTCGGGCTCGCGATGGCGGCGGTTCGGTTGTTCGCGCGGTGAACGGATGGACGGGCGTGCGCCGCACGTCCCCGTCCTGACGGAGACGACGGTACGGGTCCTCGTCCTGGAGGGGACCGAACGGCAAGACAAGGTTTTCGTAGACGCGACGGTCGGAGCGGGTGGTCATGCAGAACGACTCCTCGAAGCGAGCGGACCGGGAACGAGGCTCATCGGCCTCGACCGGGACGCCGTGGCTCTCGATCTCGCGGCCGAACGACTCGGCCGCTTCGGAGATCGCGTACGGCTCGTGCGAGGCAACTTCGATGAGCTCGAAGCACTCGTCGGCGGGACAGACTGGGGGCCCGTCGACGGAGTCCTCTACGACTTCGGCGTCTCGTCGATGCACCTCGACACCGCGGGGCGCGGCTTCTCGTATCGCGAAGAGGCTCCGCTCGACATGCGCATGGATCAATCTCAGGAGCTCACTGCAGCCGACGTCGTCAACACATACGCGCATCCCGATCTTGCACGCATCATCCGAAC
>DATFGK010000057.1:0-10058 GCA_035249485.1 Actinomycetota bacterium
TCCGCAGAGCATGCCGAGAACGCCGCCTTCCGCGCAGGAGGGAACCATGCCCGGCGGCGGCGGCTCGGGGAACAAGCACCGGTAGCAGGGCCCGTGCTCGGCCCAGAACACGGAGAGCTGGCCGTCGAAGCGGAAGATCGAACCCCATACGTACGGCTTGCCGAGGAGGACGCACGCGTCGTTGACGAGGTAGCGCGTAGGGAAGTTGTCGGAGCCGTCGACGATCAGGTCGTAGGGCGCGAACAGCTCCATGGCGTTGTCGCTCGAGACCATCGTCTCGTGCTTGACGACCGTGACGAACGGATTGATCTCGCGGATGCGGTCCGCCGCGGAGTCGAGCTTCGGCCGGCCGACGTCGCTGGTTCCGTGGATGACCTGGCGCTGGAGGTTGGTCTCGTCGACGACGTCGAAGTCGACCATGCCGATCGTTCCCACACCGGCTGCGGCGAGATACATCGCTACCGGGGAGCCGAGGCCCCCGGCACCGATGCACAGGACCTTCGCGTTCTTCAGCCGCTTCTGACCGGCCATCGCGACGTCGGGGATGATCAAGTGCCGGGAGTACCGGCGGATCTCCTGGAACGTCAGCTCGTCGGCCGGATCCACCAGGGGTGGGGGCCGGAGCGTCTCGCCGTTCCGCGTCATCATCGCTTCCTTTGCTCGCTTTTCGGGGCTCATCCGGTATCGAACGCGGCCGGCCGCTGCGACATTCCTGCTCAGAGCCTTGTTCGACGCGTTCCGGAGGCACCTGAGATAGTAGCGCGCACCGGGTGGGGAGACATTCGTGGTTCCGGCGCAACCGGGGCGAAACCGACCCCCCGCTGGGTTGGGAAGGACCGGGTATGTATGAGGGCGAAACGAGTATGGACATGCGGGCGACTTCCTGGGTGAAAAGAGCGCACGCCGCGGCCATCGCGTTCCTGTTGATCGCGGCCGTGGTGGCTCTCGCCGTCGTCGACGCGACCTCGGACCCGATGGGAGCCGGCGCGGGCGTCGGTTCCGGCCGCGCCTCCGGCTCGCCCACCGACCCGGCCCCGGCTTCGGCGCTCCCCCCGGCGCTGGACGGCACGGTCGCCGCCGGCCCGGCCCAGCTGCTCACGACCGACGAATCGACGGTCGCCGTCGCAGGCGCATCGGCTGCCTCGGCTTCCGCGTCGTCCGCCGGCTCCTCCTTCGCGCAGAAGTATCCGGCGCAGGCCGGTGCCTCCTATGACCCTTCGAACCCGGCATCCAACTACTGGGCCCTCTTGATCGGGATCAACACATACAAGGGAAGCTGGCGCGACAACGTCGGGTCGTACCAGGACGCACGCGATCTGCGGAAGCATCTTCTCGCGCTCGGATGGCGCTCGGACCACATCACACTGATCGGGAACAAGGACGCGACCGCCTCACGCATCATCCAGGGCATCAGGTGGCTCGCGTCGAAGACGAACTCGTCGTCGGTGGTCGTCTTCCACTACGCGGGTCACGAGAAGCCGCTACGCACGAAGTCCGACGGGGATAACGAGAAGCGTGATGTGGCGATCGTGTCGACCGAGGGCAAGCTGATCACGGACGGCCGGCTCGGCAAGGAGATGAACAAGGTCCGCGCCGCGCGGATGTGGATCGATCTCGCGGTCTGCCGCGCCGGCGGCTTCAACGACGCGGGGATGGTCAAGACCGGCCGGGTGCTCACATTCTCATCGCCGGAGAGTGAACTCTCCTACGAGGACCCGGGCGTTCACCATTCGGTGTTCGGCTGGTACCTGATCATGGAAGGGCTGCGTCAAGGCCTGGGCGACCAGAACGGTGACGGCGTGGTGACGGTCGAAGAGGCATACAAGTACGCGCGTCCGTACGTGATCAAGCGGACCGGCGGCCGCCAGCACCCGAAGATCACGGACAAGCTCAGCGGCCAGTTCGCCCTGCGGGTGCCGCCTCCGCCACCCCCGCCTCCTCCCCCGCCTTCGAGCGGCGGATCGGGCGGCGGCTGCAGCTTGATCGTCTTCTGTACTCCGCCTAAGGACTAGCGGCGAGCGGCCGTCCGCCCGGCCTCAGACCTGGCACTGCGGGCAGAAGTACGTACTTCGATTCGACCAGCGCGCGCGCTCGATCGGCGTCCGGCACCGGCGGCACGGCTGGCCTTCGCGCCCGTAGACCTTCAGGTGGTCCTGCATCTCGCCGGTTTTCCCGTAAAGGTCCTTGTAGGTCTCGTCCTCGAGGGTGACGCCGCGGAACCGTACGCCTTCCTGGAGCACTTCCTGCATCGCGCGGTACAAGCGCCGGACCTCTTGCGCGCTCAGCGAGTCGGACACGCGGTCGTGGCGCAGTCCTGCCGCCCACAGGATCTCGTCGGAGTAGATGTTGCCGAGACCCGAGATGAACTTCTGGTACATCAGCAACGACTTCAGCTTCGTCCTGCGACTCGCGAGGATCTCCGAGAAGTGCTGCCACGTGAACGAGTCCTCGAGCGGGTCGATCGCGATGTGCTGGAGCTCCTTGACGCCGGAGAGCTCGTCGCCCGTCGTCACGAACAGCTCGCCGAACTGACGCATGTCGACGAAGCGGAGCTCGCCGCCGACCTGGAACTTGATGACGGCGTGGGTGTGCTTCTCGATCGCTTTGCGGCCGGTCGCCCGTTCGACGCGTCCGCTCATGCCGAGATGCATCACGAGCGTGTCGCCGGAGTCCAACGCGAGGAGCACGTACTTTCCGCGGCGGTCGACCTTGGTGATCTTGCGGCCGATGAGCGGCGCCGTGAACTCCTTCTTCGCCTTGTGGCGCCGGATGATGCGCGGGAGACGAACGTCGACGTCCTTGATGCGCTTTCCGACGACGTCGCGTTCCAGATCCTTGCGAACGACCTCGACCTCGGGGAGCTCGGGCACGCTAGCTCCCCGCCCGGGGACGCATAGTGGTCCGGGCCTGCGGCGCCGGCTGCGAGCGAAGCCGGGTCACGGCTTCCCGTGCGGCCGCCTGCTCGGCCTCTTTCTTGGAGCGCCCTTCTCCCGAGCCGTGCGGCTCGCCGCCGAGCAACACGGTCGCTTGGAAGCGCTTGGCGTGGTCGGGCCCGCTCTCGGTGATCCGGTACTCGGGGAGACTCCCGATCCGGGCTGCGGCCAGCTCTTGCAGCGAGGTCTTGTAGTCCTGGACGGTGCCGCCTTCCACCTGGCCACGGATGCGAGGGAGGAACAGCTTCAGGATCACCCGCGTCGTCTCGCCGATCCCACGGTCGAGATAGATCGCCCCGAAGATGGCCTCGAGGGTGTCGGCCAGGATCGACGGCTTCGTCCGGCCGCCGGTCATGGCTTCGCCGCGGCCGAGGAGGACGGCGTCGCCGAGCTCGATCCCACGGGCCACGTCGGCGAGGATCGTCATGTTGACGAGCGCGGCGCGCATCTTCGCGAGGTCTCCTTCGGGAAGCGTCGGGTATTCCTTGTAGAGCGCGTCGGTAACGATGACGCCGAGCACCGCATCGCCGAGGAACTCCAGGCGCTCGTTGGTCTCGAGGCCGCCCTTCTCGTACGCGAAGGAGCGATGCGTGAGCGCCATCTCGAGCAGTTTCCGGTCGCGGATCCTCACACCGAGACGTCGCTCGAGCGGCGTCGTCCGGCCCCCGCGGCCCCGGACGCGTTTCAGGAGCATCGGTCTAGGAGACCGGGAGCACCTGACGGCCGGCGTAGGTTCCGCAGTTCGCGCACGCGTGGTGCGGCAGCACGGGCTTGTGACACTGCGGGCAGGTCGCGTAGGGCGGCGACTTGGCGGTCGCCTTCCACTGCGACTTGCGCGACCGGGTTCGGGACCGTGGCTTCTTCCTCTTCGGTACGGGCATCGATTGCTCAGCTCCTTAGTTGGTTCGTCGGTCGCTGCTCGAGGACGTCCCCAGGCGCTGCTTCAGCTGCTCCAGGGGCTCCCACCGGAGGTCCACCCGCTCGGCGGCGTGGCCGCAGTCGGTCTCGTTCCGATCGGCGCCGCACACCGGGCAGAGGCCCTTGCAGTCCGGCGTGTGCAGCGGGTTGACGGGCATCGCGAGCAGGACCGCGTCGCGCACGACCGGCTCGAGATCAGCGTGATCCCCGCTGATCCGGTAGCCGTCCTCGGTTTCCGGCTGCTCCGGGTAGGTCATGACCTCGCTCAGCTCGACCGCCAGCGGCTGCTCGAACGAGCGCAGGCATCGGATGCACTCGAGCACGTACGAGCCCCGGACCTGCCCCCGCACAAGGATCCCCTCGACCAGACTCTCGAGCACCAGATCGAAGCCGAGCGCGGGATCGACCCGGCCCACATCGAGGGCAAGCCCTTCCAGATCTTCGGAGAACTCGAGCCGTTTGGAGGTCCCGGGATCGCGGAGAAGCTCCGAGACGTCGACGGAGAGTTTGCTTACTTCACGCAGCGCGTTCAACCCCTTGGGTGTCATTCGCGCGAAGGATAGCATAGCGCGGTTTAGGGGGTCTGACCTGGGAAAACGGGGTCTGACAGGTGTTAGGTGCCGGCCGTGTCGCCCTCGGTCTCCTCGGTGGAGAGCTCGTCCGCTTCGAGGCGTCCGGCGAGCCGCTGACGGCCCCGCTCGACCGCCTGGAGGGTCTTCTGGAGGACCACCTCGAAGTTGGCGAGCTTAGACTCGACGTAGGCTTCCGACTCGGCGCGGATCCGCTTCGAGGTCGACTCGGCCTCGGCGACCAGCCGGTCGGCCTCGCGGGCGGCGGCCTGGACGATCTCGGTCTTCGAGAGCAGCCTTTCGCGCTCCTGACGGGCACGCTCGAGCACACGCTGGGCCTCGTGGCCGGCCCGCTCGAGCACCTCCTCGCCGTCTCGCAGGATCGAGCGGGCTCTCGTGAGCTCTGAGGGCAGCGAACGACCGAGCGCCTCGATCAGGTCGAGGACTTCCTGCCGGTTCACGAGCGCCGAGGACGACAATGGCATCGACCGGGCGTCGGTGACCAGCTCGGTGAGCTTCTCGATCAGGATCTCGGGCCCGGTCGGCTGCGGCGGCGCGGGCTCGGGCGCGGCCGGGACCGCCGGCTCGCTGGATCGAATCACGACCGGGCCCGAGGAAGCTGGGACCTCGTCAGCCTTGGCCACCGGGGCGCTCCTTCAGTCTGCGGGCGACTTCGGGCGGGACGAGCCCATCGACCGAACCGCCGAACCGCGCGACCTCTTTGACCAAGCTCGACGACAGGAAGCTGTAGGTTGGGTTGGCGACCATGAACAGCGTGTCGACGGCGGCGAGTCGCTGGTTCATCTGAGCCATCTGCATCTCGTACTCGAAGTCGCTGACGGCTCGTAGACCCTTCACCAGGATGCGTGCGCCCCGCTGTTGCGCGAAGTCGACGAGCAGGCCGTCGAAGGTCGCGACCTCGATCCCTTCCACGCCGTTCAGGACCTCCTCGACCGTCGCCACGCGCTCCTCGAGGGTGAACAGCGGGCTCTTGCCGGGGTTCTGCGAGACCGCGACGATCAACGACTTCACGTGCCGGTGGGCGCGCTCGATGATGTCGAGGTGCCCGTTGGTGATCGGGTCGAAGGTTCCCGGGTAGATCGCGATATCAGGCATCGTCGTACACCGCCATCGTGACCTGGGTCCGCCCGAACCGCTTGACCCGCGTCTCGCGGAACCCTTCCGGCCACTCCACGGATCCCGAGGCAGCTTCCACGACGACCGTTCCCCCCGTTCGGATCCACCTCTTGGACCCGAGTTTCCCCAGGATACGAGCGACGAATCGTAGTCCGCGGCTGTAAGGGGGGTCAAGGAAAGCCAGGTCGAAGGGCTCGGTGGCCTCCCGGGCGATGAACTTCTCCGCGTCGCGCCGGCGGAGAACCCCTTTCGCCCGGATCCCGGCGGTGGTCAGATTTGCGAGGATGATGCCGCACGCCTCGCGGGACGATTCGACGAACACAGCCTCCAGGGCCCCGCGGGAAAGCGCCTCGATGCCGACCGCGCCGCTGCCCGCGAAGAGGTCCAGGACCCGGGCGCCTTCGACCGAAGGCCCGAGGATGTCGAAGATCGCCTTCCGAGCCATGTCGGTCGTCGGTCGCGTCTCCGCGCCGGGCAGCGTTCGCAGCCGGGTGCCCTTCGATTCGCCTCCGGTGACGCGCATCAGCCGGCGAAGAGCCAGTCGAGTCGCTCGCCGAAGCGCCGGCGAACCTCCTCGCGCAGCTGCGCATGCTCGGGCGCCGTGAGCCGGGGGTCATCCTCGACGAGCGCGAACGCTTCCTTGCGGGCTTCGGCGAGCAGCTCCACGTGGCGCACGAGCGGGCTCGCGAACCGCAGGTCGCTCTGACCGGCTTGCGCCGGCGCTCCCGTCCCGTCCTCCGCGGTGACCGCGCCGCGGCCGAACAGCTGTCCTTCGCCGCGGATCTCGAGGTCCTTCTCGGCGAGCAGGAAACCGTCGGTCGTCGACGCCATCGCGGCGAGCCGCTCGCGGGCCGCCTGCCGCTGCTCGGTGTCGGCCTCGTCGAGCGAGGTGAGCAGGAAGCACGTGGACGGATGTTCGCTGCGGCCGATGCGGCCGCGGAGCTGATGGAGCTGTGAGAGGCCGAACCGGTCGGCGTCCTCGACGACCATCACCGTCGCGTTCTGGATGTCGACGCCGACCTCGATCACCGTTGTGGCGACGAGGACGTCGATCTCGCCGTCGCGCATCTCCTGCATGACGCGTTCCTTGTCGGCCGAGCGGAGCCGGCCGTGGATCAGGCCAACGCGCAGATCGGGGAAGACGTCCTTCGCGATCCGCTCATGCTCGGTCGTGGCGGCTTTCGCTTCGAGGGTCTCCGAGTCGGCGACGAGCGGGCAGACGATGAACGCCTGGCGGCCGGACGCGACCTCGGAGCGGATCAGCTCGTAGGCCTGATCCCGGTCGCCGGGGCCGAGCAGCTTGGTCCGCACCTTGAGGCGGCCGGCCGGCATCTCGTCGAGCACGCCGACGTCGAGGTCGCCGTACAAGGTCATCGCGAGCGTTCGCGGGATCGGCGTCGCGGTCATGATCAAGAGATCCGGGTCCGCGCCGTCGGCGCCCTTCGCGCGAAGCGCGATGCGCTGGTGGACGCCGAACCGGTGCTGCTCGTCGACGACGGCGAGCCCGAGCCGTTGGAAGCGCACGCCTTCCTGGATCAGCGCATGCGTCCCGATGAGCAATGTGGCGCGGCCGCTCGCCGCCTCGTCCAGGGCGCGTTGACGTGCCTTACCGGTCACGGCCGAGGTGAGCAGCTCGACGCCGAAGCCCTCGCCGAACAAGCGCCCCTCCTCCGACGGCGCGGCGCCGGCGAGCGGCTCGAGCAGGCGGCGCACGGTGAGGAAGTGTTGCTCGGCGAGGACCTCGGTCGGAGCCATGAATGCCGTCTGCGCGCCCGATCCGGCAGCCCCGAGCGCGGCCGCCACCGCGACCACGGTTTTGCCGCTTCCGACCTCGCCCTGCAGGAGGCGATGCATGGGACGCGGCTCGGCCATGTCGGCGGCGATCTCTTCGACCGCCCGCCGCTGCGCACCGGTGGGGCGGAACGGCAGCGAGTCGAGGAATCGCCGGACCAGGTCCGCGCCTCCCGTGTGCGACACGCCCCGGACCTCGCGCTCGAATCGGTGCTTGCGGACGGCGAGCCCGGCCTCGAGCACGAACAGCTCCTCGAAGGCGAGGCGCCGCTTGGCGACGCGATAGGAGTCCTTCTCGGTCGGGAAATGCATCTCGCCGATCGCCTTGGCTCGAGGAGGGAGCTTCAACCGGCGGACGAGCGCGTGCGGGAGCGGCTCCTCCACCTCATCGCCGTACTTCCGGAGCGCCGAGTGGACGTAGCGGCGGATCATCGTGGCCGAAACACCTTCGGTCGCCGGATGGATCGGGATGATGCGGCCGGTGTGCACGCCGTCGTCGTCGCCCCGGATCACTTCGACGATCGGGTTCCCCGAGGCCTGCAGCTTGCCGGCGCGGCGCTCGAACCGTCCGGCGACGGCGACGACCAACCCCGGCGAGTAGTTCTTGGCCCGGAACGGCTGGTTCCAGAACACGACCTCGACGTAGCCGGTGCCGTCGCCGACCTTGACGCTCAGCATGTGCTTGCGGCCGCGGATGTACCGGCCGTCCACCTTGTGGATCGTCCCGAGCACGGTCGCCTGCTCGCCGATCTTGAGGTCGCGGATCGTCACGGTCTTCGACAGATTCAGGTACGAGCGCGGCACGTACTCGAGCAGATCGCGGACCGTGCGGACGCCCTTCTTCGCGAGCTTGGCCGCCGGTGCCGCTTGGAGTCCGGCGATGGCGGCGCGGGCGAGCGGGATCTCGAGCGGCGAGGTCACCCTCTGAGGATCACTCCAACGCGAAGAGGTAGCGGTGGACGGGCTGTCCGCCGTCCCGGATCTCGATCTCGACGCCGGGGAGCCGCTCTGCGAGCTCGCGCTGGAGCCGCTCGTGCTCGCCGGGTGAGGAGTCGACGCCGGCGAGAACGGTGAGGACTTCGCCTTCGCCGAGCGCGTCGACCACCGCCAGCGACACCGCGAGCGGATCGGATCCGATCGCGACGACGGTTCCGCCGGCGAAGCCGAGCGCCTGACCCGCACGGACGGCGCCGGCCGGCGTGGCGCCGTCGCGGATCGCGAGCGTCACGTATCCGGTCCGCGTCCGGTCCAGCGCTGCGGCGATGTCGGCGACGTTGTCCTCGAACGTGCGGCCGTCCGAGAACGCGACCGCGGCGGCGAACGCTTGCGCGAGGTCGCCGGCCTCGATCAACGCGACCCGCTTGCCGCTCGCCTGCTCGATCGCGGCGCGCGCGGCGGGGAACGCGTCGTCGTTTCCGACGAGCAGGATCACGTCACGCGCTGGGGCACGCTCGAGCGCGGCCGCGAGCTCACCCACCGAGGGGTTCATCGTGCGGCCGCCGTCCACGAGGACGCCGGCGCCGAGCTCGGCGAACGTGTCGCGGATACCGTCGCCCGAAACGACGGCCACCATCGTCACCGCCGCCTCCGGCATCGCGACCGCGATCGACCGCGCGCCGGCGAGGCCCGCGATCTGATCGGCGAACGCGACCACCGAGATGTCGTGCGGACGGCCGGCCGCCATCCCCATCTCGATCGCGCGTCCGACCTCGTTCGTGTGGACGTGGACGTTCCACAGTCCTGCCCCTCCTATCACTGCGACCGAGTCGCCGATCCCACCGAGCCGCTGGCGAAGCGCCAGCGCCTGCTCGTCGTCGGAGCCCTCGAGCAAGTACTGCACCTCGTACGCGAACGTGCTCGATCCGGCCTCGCGCTGGCGGACGACGGGACGCAACGTCCTGGGCGCGACCGGGAGCGGGCGCCCCGCGACCGAGGACGCGAACGCGTCGAGCACCACGCAGAGTCCCATTCCGCCGGCGTCGACGACGCCCGACTGCTTGAGCAGCGGGAGCAGCTCGGGGGTCCGCTCGAGCGCTTCGTGCGCGGCGAGAGCTGCCGCGTCGAGGAGGGCCGAGCAATCGTCCTCGCGGAACGCGGCGACCGATTCGGCGGCTGCACGCGCGACCGTAAGCATCGTGCCCTCGACGGGGATAAGCACCGCCTCGTACGCGAGCTCCGCGCCCCGCGCGAGACCTTTCGCGAGGGCGCGTGAGTCGAGGCCGCGCTCGTCGACCGCTTCGCAGAGCCCGCGCAGGACCTGGGCGAGGATCACCCCGGAGTTGCCGCGCGCTCCCATCAGGGACCCACGCGCGATCGCGTCGGCAAGCGGACGCGGCCCGTCGGTGGCTCCGGTGAGTGCCTCGGCGACCGCGGTCATCGTGAGCGTGAGGTTCGTCCCGGTATCCCCGTCGGGCACCGGGTAAACGTTGGCGGCGTCGATCTCGTCCTGACGTCCTCGGAGGGCTTCGAGAGCCGCGAGGCAGGCGCGCCGCAACTCGGACGCGCCGAGAAGGGTGATCACAGAGGTCATCCTAGCAACGCGTTGCTCGCCCTCCGGGTGGCCGGTACCATGGCCCGGCCATGGCTGCGGTATGCGAGGTCTGCGGGCGGAAGCCCAGCTTCGGCATGCAGGTTTCCCACTCGCACCGCCGCTCCCCGCGCCGCTGGAACCCCAACATCCAGCGCGTCCGGGCACTGGTGAACGGATCCG
>DATFGK010000058.1:0-17775 GCA_035249485.1 Actinomycetota bacterium
CTCGGCCACCGGGAGGAACTCGTCCGAGGACAGCAGCCCGACGGCGCCGTGACCGGCCGGGATGCGGTCGACGACGTCCTCCAATGCCCCAGACATGACGGCGGCGAGCGTATCCCCGTACCCTTCCCCCGCCAAGCCATCTGACGGAGGTCACCGCATGCCGCTGTTCGAGTTCGAGGGGAAAGGTCCGACGATCCACCCCACCGCGTTCGTCGCACCGACGGCGACGATCGTCGGGGACGTCACGATCGAGGAGGAAGCGTCCGTCTGGTACGGCGCCGTGGTGCGCGCCGACTACGAGCCGGTCGTGATCCGCGCCGGCGCCAACATCCAGGACGGCTCGATCCTCCATTCGCCGCCGGGGATGGCGATCGAGGTCGGCGCCGGCGCGACCGTCGCGCACCTCTGCGTCGTCCACGGCGCCGTGCTCGGCGAGGAGTGTCTCGTCGCGAACGGGGCGACGATCCTCGACGGCGCCCGGATCGGCGCGCGCGCGATGATCGCCGCGGGCGCGGTCGTCAAGCCCAACGATCAGATCCCCGACGGCATGCTCGCTGCCGGCGTCCCCGCCACCGTGAAAGGCCCGATCGCGGGAACAGCCTCCGAGATGTGGGTGACGATGAACCCGCCCGCGTATCGCGCGCTGGCACAGCGGCACCGCGCCGGCGTCCGCGCGCTCGACGCCCAGCCCGAGGAGTGATTCGATGGAGACCATGACCCCACAACCACGAGGGGGCGCGCGCCCCGACCGGAACCTCGCCCTCGAGCTCGCCCGCGTGACCGAAGCGGCCGCGCTCGCCGCTTCGAAGTGGATGGGCCGCGGCGACAAGAACGCCGCGGACGGCGCCGCCGTCGACGCGATGAGGCTGATGATCGACACCGTCTCGGTGGACGGCATCGTCGTGATCGGCGAGGGCGAGAAGGACGAAGCGCCGATGCTCTACAACGGCGAGAAGGTCGGCACCGGCGAGAAGCCCGAGGTCGACATCGCCGTCGACCCGATCGACGGGACGACGCTGCTGTCGCGCGGCGGAGCGAACGCACTGTCGGTCATCTCGATGGCCGAGCGGGGGACGATGTTCGATCCGGGCCCCTGCGTGTACATGTCCAAGATCGCGACCGGACCGGAGGCCGCCGACGTCATCGACATCGACGCCCCGATCGCAGACAACATCACGCGGGTCGCCAAGGCCAAGGGCATCGAGGTCGGCGACGTGATCGTCACGATCCTCGACCGCGACCGGCACGTGCAGTTCGTCAAGGAGATCCGCGAGGCCGGCGCCCGGGTCCGGATGATCACCGATGGCGACGTTGCCGGCGCGATCGCCGCGGGGAGAAGCTCGCTCGGCGTCGACCTCCTCTACGGTATCGGCGGCACCCCGGAAGGGATCACCGCCGCGTGCGCACTGAAGTGCCTCGGCGGCGCGATCCAAGGGAAGCTCTGGCCTCGCAACGACGACGAGCGCAACCGCGCGATCGAGGGAGGCTTCGACCTCGACCGCGTCCTCGCGACCGACGACCTCGTTTCGGGGAACGACGTCTTCTTCGCGGCAACCGGCGTCACCGACGGCTACCTGCTCGACGGCGTGCGTACGACGCGCGACGGCGCGATCACCGAGTCCCTGGTGATGCGCTCGCGCTCGGGAACGATCCGCACGATCCGCTCGGAGCACCGCTGGGAGAAGCTCGAAAAGATCGCGCAGGTCGACTACCACCCGCGGAAGCAGTAGGAGCACCGCGAGGCGAATCGCGCGCGTGACCGGATCGACGCGAGCCCTTTGGGGGCGATGCGGAAGAACGCCACGGTTGGGTCTATGAACGCGCGCGATCCCGCCGTATGCTCCTCGCTCACGTTGCAGGGGGCGGGGTTTGCGTGGTGGCCTGCGTTGCTGATCGGAACAAACGAAACGTTCGTCGTGCGTTGCTCATCCTGCTTGCTCTGATCGCGGCTCAGACGGTCGCGTCCGGGTCAACGCGGGTCGCCGGGGTTCGCGTCCCGAAGAACTACCGCGTGCACAAGTTGCAGCGCGTCGCCGCCGGCGTCTGGCACATCGAGATGCGCCGCCGCAGCCCGGGGCAGATCGTCAACATCGCCCGCCTGGAGCGCAGCTCGCCGCACCGGCTCAAGATGGTGCTCTCCAACGGTCTCGTCGCGGGTCCTCAGCCGCGCACGGAACGGACGAGCCGGATGTGCGACCGCGTGGACTGCCTGCTGGCCGTGAACGGCGATTACTTCGCCGACGGCATGCCGGTCGGCGGGCTCGTCAGCGACGGCGAGCCGATCCGCTCGCCCTCCCAGACCCGCAGGCAGTTCAGCCTTTCGGCCGACGAACGTCCGACGATCGCGTCGATGGACATGACCGCGACGCTCTCCACCTACCATCAGGTGGTTCCGACGGGCTTCCGGCTCTTCGCGCAGCCGACGACCGAGACCCGCCCGACCGGGATCGCCGGCGTCAACGTCCCTCGCCCGCAGGACTCGATCGTGCTGTTCACCTCGCGCTGGAGCTCGACGACCGGCACGAAATCGGGGTACGAGCTCGTCGCGCGCGTCGTCTCCCCGGGTGGGCGGCTTGCCTCCGGCGTGGACACAACGCTCGAGATCGTCGCCGGACGCTCCAAGGGCGGCAAGATCCCGGCCGACGGTGTGGTCTTCTCCGGTCGCGGGGACGGCGCCGCGGCGCTGGCCGGGATCTGGAACGACGTTGCGGCCGGACGCGCGAACCGGAACGCGACGCTTCGGATCGCGCCTTCCCCGTCCGCCGTCCAGAGCGTGGCCGGCAAGGAGATGCTCGTGGACGACGGCAAGGTCGTCGCTCCTCGCGGCGGATCACGGGCGCCGCGGACGATGATCGGGTGGAACGCGGCCGGCGATGTCTTGCTCGTCACCCTCGACGGCCGTCAGAAGGGCGTCGCCCACGGACTCACGCTGATCGACGCGGCCGAGCTCATGCGGCGGCTGGGCGCTGTCGAGGCGCTGAACCTCGACGGCGGCGGTTCGACCACGTTCGTGAAGAAGGGGAAGGTCGTGAACCGGCCGAGCAGCTCCGGGCGCCGCGAGCGCGCCGTGGCCGTCGCGGTCGCGATCGTCCCCTAGCCTTTCGACCCGGGCCCGCGGGTCTACACTACGGCCGATGGACGTGCTCGTCGTCATCGGCGACCACCGGCCGCTCGATCGGCTGGTATCGCGGGCGCACCACGTCGTCCGATCGGCATCCGCCGAGCTTCCCCCCGACGTCGTCGCCGAGCTGCGCGCTCGCATCCCGCGCGAGGTCGGGGTCGTCGGTCCGGTCGCCGAAGCGGCGAAGGCGGCGCTCGCGCTCGAGCGCAGCGGGTTCCCGGTCTCGCTGATCACCGACGAGGAGCCGCCCGACCGCGCGCGGCTCGACGAATGCGGCATCAGCGTGCTGCCGGAGAACGATCCCGGCGCCGCGATGGAGACCGCCGACTCGCTGATCGACCTCGTCGGGAACACGCCGCTCGTGCGGCTCGACCGCATCGGCCGCGACATCCCGGCGACGCTGCTCGCGAAGCTCGAGATCCTCAACCCCGGCGGCAGCGTCAAGGACCGGATCGCGCTCGGCATGGTCGAGGCGGCCGAACGCGAGGGGCTGCTCAAGCCCGGCGGAACGATCGTCGAGCCGACCTCCGGAAACACCGGCGTCGGTCTGGCGATCGTCGCGGCGCGCCGGCGGTACCGCTGCGTGTTCGTGATGCCCGACAAGATGAGCCAGGAGAAGATCTCGCTGCTGCGCGCATACGGCGCCGAGGTCGTCGTCTGCCCGACGGCCGTCGCTCCGGAGCATCCCGAGTCCTACTACAGCGTCGCGAAGCGGCTCACCGCCGAGATCCCCGGCGCGTTCCAGCCGAACCAGTACGCCAACCCCGAGAACCCGCGTGCCCACGAGCTGACCACCGGGCCGGAGATCTGGCGGCAGACCGCCGGCCGCATCACGCATTTCGTCGCCGGGATCGGGACGGGCGGCACGATCTCGGGGACCGGCCGGTATCTCAAGTCGCAGAACCCGAACGTCCAGATCGTCGGCGCGGATCCCGAGGGTTCGGTGTACTCGGGCGGCGGCGGCCGGCCGTACATGGTCGAAGGCGTCGGCGAGGACTTCTGGCCGCAGACCTACGACCCGTCGGTCGTCGACCGCATCGTCGCCGTCTCCGATCGCGACTCCTTCCTCACCGCGCGGCGCGTCACCCGCGAGGAAGGGATCCTCGTCGGCGGCTCGGCGGGACTCGCGGTGAAGGTCGCGATGATCGTCGGCGCGGAAGCGGGGCCCGACGCGGTCGTGGTCGTGCTGATCCCCGACTCGGGACGGGGGTACCTGTCGAAGATCTACAACGACCATTGGATGGCGGAGTACGGGTTCCTCAAGGTCGGCGGGCAGACCGTCGCCGACGTGGTTTCTCGCAAGACGGGAACCATCCCCGCGCTGGTACACATCCACCCGGACGAGAATGTGCGCGACGCGATCCGTCTGATGCGCGAGTACCAGGTCTCCCAGGTCCCCGTGGTGAAGGCCGAGCCGCCGCTCGCGTTCGCGGAGGTCGTCGGCGCCGTCAAGGAACGCGACCTGCTCGAGAAGGCGTTCCGCGACGAGACCAACATGGACCGCGCGGTCGGCGAGGTAATGGGGCCGCCGCTGCCGTCCGTCGGGATCGGCGAGTCGATCGACCAGGCCGTCGAAGCGTTGGAACGCGGCCCGGCGGTGCTCGTCGTCGACGCCGGGCACCCGGTCGGCATCCTGACGCGATCGGACGTCCTCGAGTTCCTGTCCTCGCGCGGGAGCCGCTAGTGGAGTTCGAGACCCGCGCGATCCATCAAGGACAGGATCCGGACCCGGCGACGGGCTCGATCATCACTCCGATCTACCAGACGTCGACGTACGTCCAGGAAGCGGTCGGCAAGCACAAAGGCTTCGAGTACTCGCGCACCGGGAACCCGACGCGAACCGCTTTGGAGCGGTGCCTGGCGTCGCTCGAAGGCGCCACGCATGGGCTCGCGTTCGCGAGCGGGATGGCCGCCGAGGACGCGATCCTGCGCCTGCTCTCCCCCGGCGATCACTTGTTGATCCCGCACGACGCGTACGGCGGGACCTACCGGCTCGTCGCACGGGTCTACGAGCCGGCGGGGCTCTCGTTCACGCCGGTGGACATGACCGAGGCGTCGGCGTGCACGACCGAGTGGCGCGACGAGACGAAGCTCGTCTGGATCGAGACGCCGACGAATCCGTTGCTCCGCGTGATCGACATCGAGGCGGTCGCGGAGCTCGCGCACGAGCGCGGCGCGATCGTCGTCGTCGACAACACCTTCGCCACGCCGTACCTGCAGAACCCGCTCGCGCTCGGCGCCGACCTCGTCGTGCACTCGACGACGAAGTACCTGGGAGGGCACTCCGACGTCGTCGGCGGGTTCGTCGGCACGAACGACGACGCGCGCGCGGAGAAGCTGGCGTTCTTGCAGAACGCGATCGGCGGGGTGCCGGGCCCATTCGACTGCTGGCTCGTCCTGCGCGGCCTCAAGACGCTCGCGATACGGATGGAGCGGCACTGCGCGAACGCGCGCGCGATCGTCGACATGCTCCTCGAGCATCCGGCGGTGGCCGAGGTGTACTACCCGGGGCTCGACCATCACCCGGGACACGAGACCGCGAAGCGTCAGATGCGCGACTTCGGCGGGATGGTCTCGTTCACCCACCGCGACGGCGAGCAGGCCGCGCTCGACCTCGTGACGCGCACGCACCTGTTCTCGCTGGCGGAGTCGCTCGGCGCGGTCGAGTCCTTGATCGAGCACCCCGCCCGGATGACGCACGCCTCGGTCGCGAACTCGCCGCTGGCGGTCGATCCCGCGCTCGTGCGGCTCTCGGTCGGGATCGAGAACGTCGACGATCTGATCGACGACCTGCGGCGCGCACTCGACGCCGGCTGACCGCTCCAGATCGTCTTGTCGTGGTAGACGTGCGACGCGCGACGGGATCGACGGCGTCGAGCGTGGTCGGCCGCATGCGATACGGCTGCACGCTCAAACCTCCGGCGGGCTGATCTCATCGAGGCGTTTGCCCCGAGCCTCGGGAAGCCGCGGGATCAAGACGACGGCGACGATGATGGGCGCGATGCACGTGATCGCGACGGCCTTCCCGACGTCCCCGAGCGGCTCGGCCATGTACCCGACGAAGAGCAGACCCGCTACCGCGCCGATCACGCTCACCGTGAGCAGGATCGCGCCGGCCCGGCCGCGCACCTCGGTCGGGAAGAGCTCCGTGTTGAACGCCGTCAGGGCGGGTCCCGACATCGCGCCGGCGACGGTGGCCACGAGCATCGAGATCCACAGGGGCGCGCCGCCGGTCAGGAAGAAGACCACCGACATCACCCCGAGCGCGAGCGTGGCTCGGGACGCGATCACAAGGCGGCCGCGCGACTCTGCGAGCTTTCCGCCGAGGATGATCCCGAGCAGCGCGGGGACGCCTTGGGTGACCGAGCGCAGGAAGAAGATCCCGATGCCCGAGTACCCGCGAACGTTCGACAGGTAGCGGTTGGTGAACTGCAGGCTCGGGGATCCGAAGAACCCGAGCAGGAAGCCGATCGCGGCGGCGATGAAGAACCGGCCGCCGTATCTCGGGTCGATGAGCTCGCGCGCGCGTGCGGCGCCGAGGCGCCCGGAGATCTCCGTGTACCGGTCGGTCTCGGGGAGCTGACGGGCGATCCCCGGGACCAGCATCAGCCCCAGCGCCGCGATGAGGAACATCAGACGCCACGCACCGCCGGCCTTGTCCGCCAGCGGGAGCAGGCCTGCGCCGAGCGCGAACCCGGCGCCGCTGGCCATCCCGGCGATCGCGAGCAGGAACGCGCGCGATCCCTCGGGCGCCTCCTCGGTGACGGCGACGAAACCGATGATGCCGGCCAGCTGCACGAACCCGCGGACGAAGACCTGCGCGACGCCGAACGTGACCAGGTTCGGTGCGAGTGCCGAGATGGCGCTCGAGACGCAGACGCCGACGAGCGACGCAAGGAGGATCTTCCGCCGGCCGCGCCGGTCCGCGAGCGTCGCGCCGACCAGCCCGACGAGGATGCCGATGCGGGTCAGCGCGAGGACCACCCCGAGATCCGCGTCCGATGCGCCGAACGAGTCGGCGACGAAATCAAGCGTGTTCGTGAACAAGCCGCCGCAGTACCCGGCGACGAGAAGGACGGCGCAGATCGTCGCGATGCGGTTCGCGCGCCACCCCTCGATGGGGTCGCGCGGCGCCCAGAAGGGCCGCTTCGGAGCCGGGGGCTCGGACGTCCCAACGGCGCGGGCCTCGAGCACGTCGCCGATGTGCTCCAGCGACCGTCGCACGGCTCGAGCGACGAGCGGCCGGAACAGAAGGCCGAAGTACGGCATCCGGAACCCGACCTCCGCGCGCAGTACGACGCGCGAGCCGCTCGTGTCGCCCTCGACCTCGCCGAACCGCTCGACCTCGTCGGCCACGTCGGATATCGACCCCCAGCGGATGCTGCCGCCCTCGACGACGACGTCGGTGGGGTCGGCGAAGCCGGTTGCGATGGGCTGGGCTGCGGCCTCGAGGATCGCTTCCGGCGGTGCGGCGATGGTCCGGACGAGCATGGCTACGACGGCCGGCCGGGAGACGTCAGCACGGGCCGATGATACGGACCCCCGCCGTCGCACGCTCCGCTCATGACGGAGGGGCCGTCCGAGAGGACGGCCCCTCGCGCCGGGGGGTCTAACCGGGAAGCGAGGCGTCCTCCGCCGTTTCCCCGAGAGCTTGACCTTCGGCCGGCGCGTCCGGCGGCGTCACCGGCGGACGTCGCGCGGCACGCAGCCAAGCGATCGCGATCACCGCGAGCACGGCCAGCGCCAGTGCCAGCGGAACGATCGGTGAGCCGGATCCGCCGGGAACCGTCGACGCGCGGAAGTCGGGCGCGGCCTTATCGAGAGGAGGCGTCCAGACGAATGTGGTCCTCCCGTCGCCGCCCTTCACCTCGTCGGCGTTGTGATCCGCGGCACGGCCGGGGAGCGTCAGACGGAACTGGAACCGAAGGAACGTCGCCAGCTGTTCACCCGGGATCGGGAAATCGCTGTTCGAGATCTCCTCTTGCGGGTCCAACGCGCGGCCTTCGAACATCCAGGCGCCGCCTTCGCGCGCGATCGAGAAGTCCTCGAGCACGGAGTCGTTCACCTCGGGCGACTTCATCGCTTCCGTCTTGTCGAGCAGATCGTCGATCGACGCGAACCGGAAGGTTGCACGGATCCCGGTGAGCGTGCCTTCGGTGAACTCGTCGACGTCCCAGACGACCGGGTCATCCGCGAGATCACGTCGCAGGTCCTCGAACGGATCGTTCCCGAGCCCGGACTCCCCGATGAGCGCGAGCATCGCCGGATCCATCGCGAAGACCATGCCGAAGGTTCCCGAGCCGTCGTCGTTCACCGCGATCTCGGCGCGGACCTCGCACGCCGACAGCGCGAGCGCCATCGCGGCGATCACCAGCACGGTGCGGGGCACGATCCCTCCATCCGGCTCGATAGGGCCTTCGCCGGAGGAATCGGACGCTTCGGTCGGCTCCTTGAGCGTTCGCGCAGGTCCACCACCGAGCGTGGCGGACCTGGGGTCAGATCAGCTTCTCGCGGAGCGCCTTCACGACGGCGGCGGGGTCGCCGGCCTGCGTTACGGCTCGGACGACGACGATCCGCGAGGCGCCGGCGTCGCGAACCGCAGCGAGGTTCGACCCGTCGATTCCGCCGATCGCGAACCAGGGCTTCGTCAGCGTCGCGGCCGCGACCGGGAGCAGGCCAATTCCGGCGGCGGGCCGCCCGGGCTTCGTCGGGGTCTCGTGCACGGGCCCGACGGCGACGTAGTCGACGTCCTCGGCCTCGGCCGAGGACACCTGATCCGGGTCGTGCGTGGACCGCCCGATCATCATGCTCCGGCCGAGCAGCCGCCGCGCAGCCTCTACCGGAAGGTCGTCCTGCCCGAGGTGCACGCCGTCGGCCTCGGCCGCGAACGCGAGGTCGGCGCGATCGTTGACGATGAACGGCACGTCGTATCGGTTGCACGCCTCGCGGAAGATCTCCGCGCGCGCGAGTATCGGCCCGGCTTCGAGCTCTTTCTCGCGCAGTTGGATGACGTCGACGCCGGCGCCGAGCACGGCGTCGAGGAAGGCGTGCAGCTCCTCGCCGCCGTCGCGTCCGTCGGTGACGAGATACAGCCGCGCGGCGTCGAGCTTCGCGCGCGCTTGCTCGGGATCCATCACGGCGCCGCTCCCCCGGCGACGGCTCGCACGATCTCGAGCGTGTCCCCTTCGCCGAGCCGACCGTCCGCGAATGCCGAGCGTTCGACCGCTTCGCCGTTGCACTCGACGACGACCCACTGCGGCTTCCAGCCGACGGCTTCGAGGAGGTCGGCGATCGTGGAGCCCTCGGGAACGTCCCGCGGTTTGCCGTTCGCCACGATGGTCGGCATGTCAGGACCGCAGCGCCCGGTCCCAGTCCTTCCAGACCACGTCGTACCCGCGCCCGGCGAGCGCGCCGGCGACCTGCTCGGGACCCCGCGTGTCGTTGACCTCGAACTGTCCCTCGGCTTCGCCGGGCTCGGTGTAGCCGCCGGGCTCGGTGTGAGAACCGGCGCTCGTGTGCGTGACGCCCAGCGGCACGAGTGAATCTCGGAACCCCGGCGCTTCGCGCGACGACATCACGATCCCCGCGTCGGGGAGGAACAAGCGCATGGCGCAGATCGTCTGAGCGAGCTCGCGGTCCGAGACGTCGGCGCGCGGCACGTATCCGCTCGCGCTCGGACGGATGCGCGGGACGCTCACGGCGATCTCCGAACGCCAGAACCGCTTCGTCAGGAACCGCGCGTGCGCGGCCGTCGCGATCGCGTCCTCGCGCCATGGGTCGTGAAGGCCGAGCAACGCACCCACGCCGAGCCGGCGGATCCCGGCGCGGCCGGCCCGCTCCGGGCCTTCCAGTCGCCAGACGTAGTCCCGCTTCTTGCCGGCCAGGTGGTAGTCGGCGTACGCGGATCGGTCGTACGTCTCCTGATAGATGACGACGCCGTCGCACCCGGCGGCCGCGAGCCGCCGGTACTCGTCCTCGGACCACACCTGCACCTCGATCGACAGCTGCGGCACGACGCGAGACAGCGCGCGCAGCGACTGCTCGAGGAAGTCGACGCCCGTCTGCTTCTGGTGCTCGCCGGTGAGGAGCAGGAGATGCCGGAAGCCCTTCGCCTTGAGCGCTTCGGCTTCGCGCACGGCTTCGGCGGCGCTGAGCGTGCGGCGCACGATGTCGAGGTCCTTCGCGAACCCACAATAGGTGCACGTCGTGAGGCACTCGTTCGACAGGTAGATCGGCGCGTACATGTGAACGGTCTTGCCGAAGCGCCGAACCGTGAGCCGGTTGGACGCCCGGGCGACCTCCTCGAGACGCGCACCCGCAGCCGGCGAAAGCAGCGCCGCGAAGTCGTCGAGGTCCCGCTCACCCGCCGCGCGCGCCAGCGCGCGCGTCACCTCGTGATCGGTGGCCGCAAGCGATCGCCGCGCGAGGTCCCGCACGCCGATCGTCTCCAGCTCCTCGGCGAACGTGCGATGCGTCGTGAGCGTCGTCATCGAACCGGCGGCGCCATCGGGTCGAGGAACCCGGTGAGCGGGCTCGACGCCTCGGCTTCGACGCGCTGCGGCGGCAGCCCGGCGAGGAACGCTTCGCGTCCGGCTTCGACCGCCTGCTTGAACGCGGCCGCCATCCGGGACGGATCGGTCGCGACCGCGATCGCGGTGTTCACCAGGACCGCGTCCACGCCCATCTCCATCGCCTCGGCCGCGTGCGATGGGGCGCCGATCCCCGCGTCGACGATGACGGGCACCTCTGCTTGCTCGACGATGATCCGCACGGCGTCGCGCGTGCGCACGCCGAGGTTCGAGCCGATCCACGCGCCCAGCGGCATCACGGTCGCGCAACCCGCTTCTTCGAGCCGCTTCGCGAGCACCGGGTCGGCGTTGATGTAGGGCAGCACGGTGAACCCGTCGGCGACGAGGATCTCGGCCGCCTTCAGCGTCTCGATCGGGTCTGGGAGCAGGTATCGCGGGTCGGGGGTCACCTCGAGCTTGACCCAGGCCGGCAGTCCCATCGTCCGCGCGAGCCGCGCCAGCCGCACGGCCTCGTCGCCGGTCGTCGCGCCCGAGGTGTTCGGCAACAGCAGGTATCGCTCGGAGTCGATGAACTCGAGGATGTCGGGTCCGCCGGTGGCGTCGAGGTCGACCCGGCGCAACGCGACCGTGACCATCTCGGTGCCGCTGGCGGCCAGCGCGTCGCGCATCGACTCGCCGGATGGGAACTTCCCGGTGCCGACGATCAGCCGCGAGCCGAACCCGCGTCCGCCGATCAGAAGCGTGTCGTCCATGAGATGCGCAAGGCCACCGATCCCGGTGGCCTCGTCGTTCCTCCCTCCGCCCGCGTTATCGGGATCAGGTTCCGTGGGTCGCCGCCTGCTTCAGACGGCCTCTCAGCCCGGTGCTCCGAGCTCCCCGTTCTTGTAGTTGTCCCTTCGATGATAGCGCGTGGCGACGAGCCAAGCCGCGGAGGCTAGGCCTCGGCGTCGATGAAGTTGAGCGAGCGCAGCACGGCCTCGATCCGGTCGAGCTCCGAGGCCACGAACGCCACGTCGGCCGGGCCGCGGGCGTCGTACTGCGGGAACAGGAACAGGTTCAGCGCTTCGTTCGACCCGATCTGCATACCACGGTGGTCGAAGAACTCGCCGACGCCGAACTCCCACGTGAACAACAGGTCCTGTGCGCTCGGGTCCCAGTGCACGTGATAGGTGAGGTACCGGTTCGCCGGCTTCGCGTACTGCCAGTCGCCGCGCCGCGACTGCTCGACGAGCTTGAACCCGAGAGCGAGGAGGTCGTCGTGCAACGTCTCGGCTCCCGCCATCTACAGCCTCGCGAGCCAGCGCAGATCCGTGTCCGCCATCCGGACCGGACGGAAGCCGAACGTACGCTCCACGGAATCGAGCGCGCAGGTGTTGTCGAGCACAACCATGTCGAGCTGCTGGTTGGTGACGAGCGGCTCCTTGCGCAGTCCCTGGACCGCGGCGAAGGGACGCGCCGCCCAGACCGGCACCGACACGAGCTTCCGCCGCTTCCCGAGCACCTCCATCACGGTCCGGACGATATCGGAGAAGGTCATGATCTCGGGCCCGCCGAGATCCAGCGTGGCCCCAACCTGTTCGCCGCGCAGCGCCCGCACGAAGCAGGTCGCGAGGTCGTCGATCGCGATCGGCTGGAACCGCGTTCGTCCTCCGGCCGGCATCGGATACACCGGAGCCCAGCGGAGCGACCACATGATGGGACGGAAGAAACCGGCGCCGGGGCCGTGGACGACGCTCGGTCGCAAGATGGTCCAGTCGAGCGACGAGGCGCGGATCGCCTCCTCACCCAGCCACTTGGTCCGGAGATAGGGATAACGCTCGTCGGGCCCGGCACCGAGCGCCGACTGATGGACCAACCGCCTGACGCCTTCGGCTTGCATCGCCTCGACGAGGGTCCGGGTGCCGCCGTGGTTCACGGCCTCGAAGGTCTGCGTTCCCCGTTCGACGATGATCGCGACCAGGTGAACGACCGCGTCGACGCCCTCGACCGCGCGACGGACGTCGTCGCGATCGGTGATCGATCCGGCGACGCTTTCGACGCCGGCCGGCATGTCGCCGGGACGGCGAGCCAGCGAACGCACGTCGAACCCCTCGCTCTGCAGGCGCGGGATCAGATGACGTCCGACGAAGCCCGTACCGCCTGTGACCAGGACCTTCATCCCGACCCGAGTCTATTAGGACGAACCGGGTTGCGTGTGCGCCGCGCATCGCGTCACTACACTTGTCGCGACGTGGCGCAGGACATCGGATCCGATCGCCGCATCGCAAGCCTCGTCGGCGGTCGCTACCAGATCACCGGCCTCATCGCCTCCGGCGGTATGGGTGAGGTCTTCCAAGCGCACGACAAGGTTCTGGATCGCACGGTCGCGCTCAAGGTCCTCCGCGCCGGCATCGGCTCCGACGCCGACTTCATCGAGCGCTTCCGGAAGGAAGCGACCATCGCCGGCCGGCTGTCGCATCCGAACATCGTCCAGGTCTACGACTGGGGACGCGGCAACGACGGCTCGGCGTTCATGGCGATGGAGTTCGTCGACGGTCAGAACCTCCGCGAGGTGCTGACCGCGAACGGCCGCCTCCGCCCGTCGATCGCGTCGCGGATCGCGGCGCAGGTCTGCGCCGCGCTCGAGGCCGCGCGCAAAGCCGGTCTCGTGCACCGCGACGTGAAGCCCGAAAACATCCTGCTGACCGCCGACGGCGGGGTGAAGGTCGCGGACTTCGGCTTGTCCCGGACGATGGCCGAATCGCGGGCGACCCAGGCCGGGGTCCTCATGGGCACCGCCCACTACCTCGCGCCCGAGCAGGTCGAAGGCGATCAGAGCGATCACCGCGCGGACATCTACGCGCTCGGCATCGTCCTGTACGAGATGCTCACCGGCGAGACGCCGTTCACCGGCGACAACCCGCTCGTGATCGCGTACCAACGGGTGCGTAACGACGTCCCGCCGCCGAGCGCCCGGATCGGCGGGGTTCCCCCGGCCCTCGATCAGGTGGTCGCACGCGCTACCGCGCGCGACGCTGCGAACCGGTTCTCGTCGGCGGCCGAGATGGCCGACGGGCTGCGTATGGCGACGCCTCGGTCCGACACCGGCGAGGTCGGCACGCTCGTCCACCCGACGACGGCGATCCCGATCGGGACCCAGGAGACGATCCAGCTCCGCCGGAAGCGCGGGCCCCGGATCACCCGCCGCGGAATCATCGTGATCGCGGCGATCCTGGCCGCCGTCCTCGCTTCGATCCCGTTGCTGACCGGCGCGCTTGCGCAGGTCGACGTGCCCAACGTCGTCGGGGCGCAGAAGGCGGCCGCGCAAGCCACGCTGGAGAAAGCCGGCTTCAAGGTTACGACCGAGACGGAGAACCACCCGGAGGTCCCGATCGGCGTGGTGATCCGGACCGACCCGGCCGCCGATGCGTCGATCCGGAAGGGGTCGACGGTGAAGCTGATCGTCTCGCTCGGCCCCGTCACGGTCCAGGTTCCGAACGTTCGCGGGATCCCGTTCGCCGAGGCGGAGAAGCAGCTCACCGGCCGCGGGCTCGAGGTGGTAAAGGTCGAACAGTTCCACCCGACCGTCGCGAAGGGGCTCGTGATCGAGCAGGATCACGATCCGAACTCGATCGTCACTCGGGACACGCCGGTGACGCTGACGGTTTCGAAGGGCAAAGAGCGGATCGCGGTCCCCGACGTCGTCGGGAAGACCGAGGCCGACGCCACCCAGATCCTGACCACGGCCGGGTTCACGGTCCGTGTGGACCGCGCCGACCACAACACGGTCCCGGCCGGCCAGGTGATCGATCAGGCCCCGAAGAAGGGCGTCAAGGCCGATAAGGGATCCGAGGTCAAGATCGTCGTCAGCAACGGCCCGCCGAAGGTCGCGGTGCCGAACATCCTCTGCATGACGCGGACGCAGGCCGCGCACACGATCGCGGCCGCCGGACTCAAGATCAACTTCGTCGGGACGTACTCTCGGGTCGTCGACCAGAGCCCGCCGCCGGGCAGCACCGCGCCGCGCGGCAGCGTCGTCAACGCCTACACGGCGCCCGGCAGCGCTTCCTGCGACTAAGCCTCAAGCCGGTCCGGTAGCGGACCAGCCCTATACTCCCCCGCCGTGCGCGAGATCGGGGTTCGTCGGTACTGGTGGGTCCTGGCGCTGCTCGGCGTCACGGCCGCGTGGGGAATCTCGTTCCCGGTCGTGAAATGCGCGCTCGAGCGCTGTCCGCAGATCGACGGCGGCTTCGGCCTCGGTTCCATCGAGCGTCCGACGGAACCGTTCCTCTTCCTATCGCTCCGTTTCCTCATCGCCGCGCTGCTCGTCGGCGCCGCTTCGTTCCGCACGCTGCGTCGGTTGAATCGCCGGCAGGTCTTGGTCGGATGCGGGATCGGCTTGGCGCTGTGCGCGGGCTACGTGTTCCAGACGCTCGGTCTCGAGCGAACCACAGCGTCGAACGCCGGGCTGCTCACCGGGCTCTATGTCGTGTTGACGCCGATCCTCGGGGCCGCGGTGCACCGGTTGTTTCCCTCGTGGACGACCACAGCGGGCGCGTTGCTCGCGTTCACCGGCTTGTTCCTGATCGCCGCGCCGAGCGGTATCCGGATCGGCCTCGGCGACGGCTTGGTCGTGGTGTGCGCGTTCTGCTTCGCCGTGCATCTCGTGCTGCTCGGCCGGTTCGCCGGGAGTGCGCCGGTCGCGGCGCTCGTCGCGCTCCAGCTCGGGGTTACCGCGGTCGTCACGGGGATGCTCTCGCTGGCGACCGAACGTGCGCCGCTGCCGACCGAGTCGGGGATCTGGTTCGCGATCGTCGGCACCGCCATCCTGGCGACGGTCGTGGCGTTCTTCATCCAGACCGCGGCCCAGCGGTTCATCCCGCCGTCGCGCACGGCAGTGATCCTGACGATGGAGTCGCCGATGGCAGCCTTGTTCGGATTCGTGATGCTGGGCGAGCGTCTGACGGCACGAGGATGGGCCGGGGCTGCGTTGATCGTCGCAGGGATGCTGGTCGCCGAGCTGATGGCTCGGAGCGCGGAAGCGGTGTAGCTAGATCTTGCGGTAGCGGCGCCGGGCGATGAGCTGGGCGACGAAATGCGCGATCGCGGTCATCGTTAGTTGCTCCAGGTCGAGAGCGGGCCGGCTTCGCGGGCGAAGGCTGCTTCCCACATGGCCCCGAGGATCATCGGCATCAGATTCGCGAGCGGAGCGCCCTTCTGGCTCGGCATTGGCGGCAGGCCGCTGTCGTTGATGTGCGTGTAGTTGAGACCCGAAGCGGTCACGCCTGCGTAGGTCCCTTCGGCTGGTGCGAACGCGTCACCTGCGTAGCCGACTCGACCCCAGACGGCCTGGTTACCGAGAGCGCTCTTCTCACCTGCGGTGCGATCCATGTCCGGCTCCTTCGCGGCTTTCGAAAGCATCTTCGGCGCCGCGCGACGCCCCTTGACCGTCCGAACGACCGGTTTTCCACCTGTCCGAATGGACTACCGGCTGGGATGGTCCGCCTATCCCCTCCGACGGGCCTCGGGAGGCTGTTGGAGCCCTTCCGTAGCCCGTACACCATGCAGAACGACGCAGCGTGGCCGGCGACGTAGTACCTAGGTCCCTTCCGAGACCCCTCAAATGGGTGGTTTCGCGGGGATCCCCTGAACCGTCCCGGGCGGATCACCGGCTCCCGTATGCCTTGACAGCCCGAGCAACCGGCACCTACCATCGCCGCAGGATGCAGCGTTATTACTGGTTCTTCGGCACCTCCGGACGCCCGGGGGCTGAGGCCGTCTAGAGCCGAAGCCGCAAGAGCCAGCCCCGGGCAGACCGCCCGGGGCGATGTGTTTTTCGGGCCCGGGGCTCAAGCAGCGGAGCCATAGCCCCGGATCCAAGAAGGGCCCGGGCGCCGGTTGGAGGGAGACGAGAAGAGATGATCGTGGTGATGAGCCCGACCGCGACGGAGGAGGACATCGCTGCCGTCGTCGAGGTGATCGAGGACCAGGGCGGCGAGACCTTCGTCTCCCGAGGGAAGCACCGCACCCTCGTCGGCCTCGTCGGCGACACCGAGCGGTTCATGGCCCTCCCGCTGCCCGGGATGCCGGGTGTGGAACAGGTCATCCGCGTCGGCAAGCCCTACAAGCTCGTCGCCGCCGAATCGCGGTCCACGCCGTCGGCCGTGGCGGTGGGTCCGGTGACGATCGGCCGCGACCGCTTCTGCATCATCGCGGGCCCATGCGCGATCGAGACCGAAGATCAGGCCATGACCTCGGCCCGGGCGGCCAAGGCCGCCGGCGCGCACGTGCTCCGCGGCGACGCCTACAAACACCGCACCTCTCCGTACGCGTTCCAGGGACTCGCCAAGAAGGGGCTCGAGATCCTCGCGCAGATGCGGACAGAAACCGGTCTGCCGGTAGTCACCGAGGTGCTGCAAACCTCGGACGTCGAGGTCGTTGCGTCCTACGCGGACATCATCCGGATCGGCGCCCGCAACATGCAGAACTTCCAGCTACTCCGCGAGGTCGGCCGCATGGGCCGTCCCGTGATGCTCAAGCGCGGGCTATCGGCCACGATCGAGGAATGGCTGATGGCGGCCGAATACATCGCCCAGCAAGGGAACGAGGACATCATCCTCTGCGAGCGCGGGATCCGGACCTTCGAGCCCATGACTCGTAACACGCTCGACGTCTCGGCCGTCCCGCTGGTGCACAAGCTCTCGCACCTGCCGATCATCATCGACCCCTCGCACTCGAGCGGGAAGCGAGAGCTCGTCGCGCCGCTGGCGCTGGCCGCGGCGGCCGTGGGCGCCGACGGGGTCATGATCGACATCCATCCGCACCCCGAGTCGGCCCTCTGCGACGGACCGCAGGCGCTGACGACCGAGGAGCTTCCTCCGCTCGTCGAGGAGATGACGAAGGTCGCCCATGCGGTCGGACGGTCCCTCGCCCGGCCGTCCCGGGGGCTGAGCGCCGTCGGCGAATAAGGCCTCACGCGGTTCTCAGGAACTGGGAATAGCCTGGGAGCCACGATGACCGGACGGGTGCTCGTCGTGGACGACGACCGCCGGCTTCGGGACATGCTCCGGCGGGCGCTCGAGGCCGAGGGCTTCGCCGTGGACACCGCCGAGGACGGCGGCCGCGCGCTCGCCGCGATCTCTCAGC
>DATFGK010000059.1:0-34740 GCA_035249485.1 Actinomycetota bacterium
CGGCCGCTCGCCGCCGTCGTCCTCGCCGCCGGCGAGGGCAAGCGGTTCAAGTCGGCGACCCCGAAGGTCCTCCACGCTCTGTGCGGCAAGCCGCTCGTGGCCTACGTGCTCGACGCACTGGAGCCGATCGACGCGCAACGAACGGTCGTCGTCGTCGGCCGCGGCGCGGACGAGGTGAAGCAGGCCGTCAAGTCGAGCACGAAGCGCAAACTCACGTTCGCGCTGCAGGAGAAGCAGCTCGGGACCGCCGACGCCGCACGCGTGGCGGACGACGCCCTCGGCAAGTTCTCCGGCGACGTCTTGGTGCTGCCGGGCGACTCCCCGCTGCTTACGACCGAGACGCTGACGGCGCTGGTCGAGCATCACCGCGGTAGCGGTGCGGCCGCCACCGTCCTGACCGCCGATCTCGACGCCCCCGCCGGGTACGGCCGGATCATCCGCGGCGGGGACGGCTCGGTGGAGCGGATCGTCGAGCATCGGGACGCGACGCCCGAAGAGCGCGCGACGACCGAGGTCAACACGAGCGTGTGGGTCTTCGATCGCGCCTCGTTGCGCGCCTCACTCACGAGGGTCGATCGCAGCAACGCCCAGAAGGAGTTCTACCTGACCGACGTCGTGGCGGTTCTGCGCGAGAAGGGCGAACAGGTCGAAGCCTTCATGCTCGGCGACCCGGCCGAGGCACTCGGCGCGAACTCGCGCGTCGAGCTCGCCGACATCGCGGCGCTCATGCGCCGGCGCATCAACGTCCGCCACATGCTCTCCGGCGTCACGATCATCGACCCTGCCTCGACCTACGTCGACGCAGGTGTGACGATCGGGCGCGACGCGATCCTGCATCCGATGACGCATCTCCACGGTAAGACGTCGATCGGGGAGGGCGCCGAGGTCGGCCCGAACGTCCGGCTCGTCGACACCGTCGTGGGTGAGGGCGCGACCGTGCTCAACGCCGTCGCGAAGGAGGCCGAGATCGGCCCGCGGGCGCAAGTGGGGCCGTTCGCGTACCTGCGGCCCGGCGCGGTGCTCGAGGAAGGCGCCAAGGCCGGGACCTACGTCGAAGTGAAGAAGAGCCGCATCGGCAAGGGCAGCAAGGTCCCGCACCTGTCGTACATCGGCGACGCCGAGATCGGGAAGAACGTGAACATCGGTGCAGGAACGATCACGTGCAACTACGACGGTGAGACCGGGATCAAGTCGAAGACGACGATCGGGGACGACGTGCTCATCGGAAGCGATACGATGCTCGTGGCGCCGCTGACCGTGGGGAAAGGCGCCGTGACCGGGGCCGGCGCAGTGGTGAGCCGCGACATCCCGCCGGACGGCGTAGCGGTCGGATCGCCCGCGCGGGTCGTTCGCAAACGCAAGCCGAAAGCGAAGCCGAAGAGCAAAGGGGGACGCGGGAAGTGAGCGGTCTGGAGATCTCCACGAAGAAGCGGATGGTGTTCGCCGCGGGACGCTCGAGCCCAGAGCTCGCCGACGAGATCGCCACGCACCTCGGCATCACGTGCGCAGAGGTCGAGGTCGCGGACTTCGCCAACGGCGAGATCTACTTCCGGTTCATGGAAAACGTCCGCGGCGCGGACGTTTTCATCTTCCAGACCCACTCCAACCCGATCAACAAGCAGATCATGGAGCAGCTGATCATGATCGACGCGGCCAAGCGCGCGTCGGCGAAGCGGATCAGCGCCGTGATCCCGTTCTACGGCTACTCGCGCCAGGACAAGAAGACCCGGGGCCGTGAGCCGATCACGAGCCGCCTGGTCGCCGACATCCTCACCGTCGCCGGCGCCGACCGCGTCTTGACGGTCGACCTGCATACCTCGCAGATCCAGGGATTCTTCGACAAGCCGGTCGACCATCTCACCTCGCTGCCGCTGCTCGCCGACTACCTCGGCGAGAAGTTCGGCGACGAGCTCGTGATCGTGTCGCCGGACTCGGGCCGCGTGCGCGTCGCGGAGAAGTTCGCCAGCCGTCTGCACTCCGCCGTTGCGTTCCTGCACAAGCGGCGCCGTCCCGACCAGCGCAACGTCTCCGAGACCCTTGAGGTCGTCGGTGAGGTAAGCGGTCGCCGCTGCGTCCTCGTCGACGACATGATCGACACCGCCGGCACGATCACCGGAGGCGCGGAAGTCCTGATGGCCTCGGGCGCTGAAGAGGTCTACGCCGCCGCGACCCACGGGATCCTCTCCGACCCCGCCGTCGACCGCATCAAGAACGCCCCGATCAAAGAAGTCGTCGTCACGAACACGCTTCCCATCCCCGCCGAGAAGCAGCTGGACAACATCACGGTCCTCTCCATCGCGCCCGTGATCGCGAACACGATCAGAGCCGTGTTCGCGGACGAGTCTGTGTCCGAGATCTTCCAGGGAGAGAACTGAGGGAGGTCTGGAGCCCCCTCTAGTACCTGAAGGTTCAGCTCTGAGCCGCGTCCTCATGATCTCCTCGTTGTGATTTTCCTCACAGGCTGAGTGTGGCCAACACCACTGACAGTGATCAGGTCCGTGCGGCATCCTGCCGATGCAGTATCGAGCGCTCTAGATCGCGCTCAAGCCTGCGGGGGATGCGAGGGCCCGGGTCCCAGACACCCGGGCTCTACCCTTTCTGGGGCTGTGCGGTCGGGGGTGGGATCGGTGGCCGGCGGACGAAAACCAGTCTGCCGGCCAGCGTCCCACCCCCTCCGCAACGGGCGCCACAGAACCGATCTCAGGTCCTTCAAGTGCGAAAAGAGCCCACGCATCCGGCGCTGGTAGAATCCGGCGGCTCAACTTGAGGCGACTGAGGGGACGATCGACGTGGAAGTTACGATCCAGGCGGAGGAACGGGCGGGGACCGGTAAGGGTGTCGCCCGGAAGTTGCGGGCCGTGGGGAAGGTCCCGGCTGTGGTGTATGGGCGGGGCATGGATCCGGTGGCGGTGGCCGTCGATCGGATGTCGCTGATCAGGGCGTTCAAGACGGATGCAGGGCGGAACGTGCTGATCGATCTTCAGTTCGCCGGTGACACCCATCTGACGCTCGCGCGTGAGCTGCAGCGCGACCCCGTTCGCGGGACGATCCTCCACGTCGATTTCCTGAAGATCGCGCGGGACGTGGCGATCGAGGTCGACGTTCCCATCCACATCGAAGGCGAGGCGCCGGGCGTGAAGGAAGGCGGCGTCATCGAGCACCACCTCTGGTCGGTCCGGGTTACGTGCTTGCCGGGGAACGTGCCCGAGCGGCTCGATGCCGACGTGTCGAACATGGTGATCGGCGACATGCTCCGCGTGGCCGACCTGCGTGTGCCCGAGGGCGTCACGGTCCTGACCAATCCGGAGGACGCCGTTCTCGGCGTCGTCGTGCCCCAGATCCTCAAGGTCGAGGAAGAGGTTCCGGCCGAGGCGGTCGAAGGCGTCGAAGGCGAGGAGGCCGTCGCCGAGGGTGCGGAGGGCGAAGCTGCCGCGCCGGCGGAGGGTGCGGAGGGCGCCGCCAAGGAAGAGGAAGAGGGCTAGCGCCCGCTCGACGTGTCGAGCCTCTATCTCGTCGCGGGGCTCGGCAACCCGGGTTCCGAATACGAACGGACCCGGCACAACCTCGGCTTCCTCACCGTCGACGAGCTCGCCACGCGTCTGGACGCCGGGAAGCTCAAGCGTACGAGGAAGCACTCGGCGTTCGTCGCTGAGGCGCACGACGGCGACGGCCGGCTCGTGCTCGCGAAGCCGCAGACGATGATGAACCTCAGCGGGCGTTCGATCGCGTCGTTGATGGGCTTCTACAAGGTCCCGCTTGAGAACGTGATCGTCGTCCACGACGAGCTCGACCTCCCGTTCGGCGTCGTTCGCGTGAAGCTCGGCGGGGGGACGGCGGGACACAACGGCTTGCGGTCGATCGTGCAGGCGGTCGGGGACGGGTTCGTGCGGGTCCGCCTCGGCATCGGACGACCGATGGGACGCAAGGACCCGGTCGCTTTCGTGCTCGAGGCATTCACGAAGGCCGAGGCGGAGGCGGTGCCGGGGATCGTCGATCGCGCGGCGGACGCGGTGCTGATGGTCGCGCGCGAGGGCGTCGGGGCCGCGCAGACCGAATTCAACAAACGGGAGCGCGAGGGGTAAGGTTCGCTTCGTGGACCGGCTCGCTCGCGGTATCGCGCTGCTCGGCGGGGTCTTCTTCGTGGCGCTCGGGGTATGGGCGTTCGCCGATCCTCGATCCTTCTACGAGAACCTCGCTACGTTCCCGCCCTACAACGAACATCTCTTCCACGACGCCGGCGCGTTCCAGATAGGTATCGGCGCGGCGCTCCTGCTCGCGCTCCGCTGGAAGGACGGGCTCGCCGTGGCGCTCGGCGGCGCATCGGCGCTCGGGATCGCGCACGCCGTGTCTCACTTCATGGACAAGGATCTCGGCGGTAAGGACACCGACCCCTGGTTCCTGAGCTTCATCGCGGCGCTGCTCGTGATCGGGCTCGTCGCACGCCGCCGCGGCCCGGCGTGAGGGTCTTCGTTGCCGGCGCGACGGGCGCGCTCGGCGTTCCGGTGGTGAAGCTCCTCGTGGCCGGCGGCCACGAAGTGACGGGCCTTACTCGCTCAGAAGGCAAACGTCCGGCGCTCGAGCGGCTCGGCGCGTCCTCGGTCGTGGGTGACGTGCTCGACGCATCGTCCGTCGAGGTAGCGATCGGCGAGGCGAAGCCCGATGCGATCGTGTCGCTCCTCACGCGGCTCCCGCAGCGCGGCCCGACGAGCGCGCGACACCTCCGGCCCAACGCGCGGGTTCACCGCGAAGGGACACGGAACATCGTCCGCGCCGCGACGGGCGCCGGCGTGGATCGGATCGTCGCGGAGTCGGTCATCTTCCGGTACGGCTACGGAGATCTCCCGCCGATGCTGCGTGAGGAGGACCCTGCACCGGAGTCGCTTTCGGTCCCGGTCGCGAGGAACGCGCTCGACGCGGTAAAGGCGCTCGAGGAAAGCGTGATCGGCGCCGACGGGATCGTGCTGCGCTATGGCCTCTTCTACGGCGCGAGCGCCGGGCACGTCGAGTTCATCGCGAAGATGCTCCGGCGCGGGATGATGCGGCTGCCCGGCGGCGATCGCGGCGCGCTGTCGTGGATCCACCTCGACGACGCGGCGTCGGCCACCGTCGCCGCGCTCGAGCGCGGAAGAGCCGGAGAGATCTACAACATCTGCGACGACGAGCCGGCGTCGTTCGCCGCGTTCACCAAGGAGATGGCGGCGGCGATCGGCGCCAGGCCGCCGAAGTCGATCCCGGCCGGCGTCGCGAAGGCCGTGATGCCGTACTTCGTGCTCGCGATGACCGGGACCGTGACGATGTCGAACGCGAAGGCGAAGAGCGAGCTGGGCTGGAAGCCGCGTTACCCGAGCGTACGCGAGGGGCTCAGCGAGATGCGTCGGTCGGCGTGAGTGCTTCGGCCCTCGCCAGCGCCTGACGGATCGGAACCGGCGTCCCGCCGACGAGCTTCAGCATCCTGAGGGCGACCCACGTCGCCGGCCGCACGACGCCGACCGCGACCGGCATGATCCGGTGAAGGCCGAGCATGTCGCGGGCCCATGCCGGAAGCAGATCGGCGGCGGCGTTGACGAGGACCTCGTAGGCAGCGCGTTCTGGCGGGCGGAGGCCGCTCGGGTTCCGGATCCAGCGGATCGTCTCGAGCGCTTGCTCGCCGCCCACGAGTTCCGGCCGGACGTGCTCGAAGTACGCGGCGACCTCGACTCTGCTCCGGGGAACGTCGGTCGCGCCGAGCATCTCCGCCACGACCGCGGTCTCGTCGTAGTAGCGATCGATATCCTCGCCGCGCGCCGGGAAGGGGTGATAGCGCGTGTGCGCCTCGAGGAAGCTTGCCACCTCGGCGACGTGCACCCACCGGAGCAGCTCGGGGTCGCCGGCCGCGTAGGGGCGGCCGTCCGGAGCCGTACCGACGACGCGCTGATGTCGCGCCTTTACGGTCTCGATCACGCTCGTGGCGACGGCTTTCGATCCGTACGTGGTAGCAGTGACGAACGACGCGGTTCGCGAGAGACGCGCGTACGGACGTTCCCGGAAGTCCGAGTGGTCCGCGACGCCGGCCATCGCGAGCGGATGCAGCGTCTGCAGCATGAGCGCGCTGACGCCGCCGACGAGCATCAGCGGATCGCCGTGCACCTTCCACGCGACGCTGCCGGGCCCGAACAATCCGGGGTCGCCCGGAGGGTCGGTGTACTGCTCCTGCGGGAAGCGGCTCGAGTCGAGCGCGGCCCGGATCGGGCTCATCAGAAGCCCGCGGATCCCGCCGGTCGCGTAGCTCGCCATCGTTCAAAGGATATCGAGCCCCCTGAGCCAACGAGGGCGAGGGAAAGGAAGACGCGCAGACGGTAAACTGGACGAAACCGGTCGCTTCGGCCGCGACATAGAACGAGGGATGCCCGGGTGCTCGTCGCCCGGGCCGTTATCGCGTGGAGTGAGATGGCACTAGCGGCACTACTAGATGCGTTCCGCGCCTCGCCCGGCTCCGCCAAGGCGACGGATGCGCTCATCGCGGGGGAGGAGGTCACCGCGGTCGAGCCGGCGCGTCCTGCGCTGGTCGCGGCGCTGGCGGACCGGGAGCCCGGGCCGTGGCTGGTCGTGCTGCCCGGTTCGCGCGACGCCGAGCGGTTCGCGACCCAGCTGAGCTCGTGGGCTCCCGACGCGGTCCTGTTCCCGGCGTGGGAAACGCTGCCGCACGAGAAGCTTTCGCCCCGCGCCGAGACCGTCGCGCGGCGGCTCCAGACCTTGCACCGTCTGCGCTCGGACGACCCACCTCGTCTCGTCGTCGCGCCGATCCGAGCGGTGATCCAGCACATGGTGCCCGGCTCGGAGCGGCTCGAGCCGGTGTCCGCGCGCAAGGGCGACCAGCTCTCGCTGGACGAGCTCGCCGATCGGCTGGCGCTGTACGGGTACCGGCGCACGGACATGGTGACCTCGCGCGGCGAGTTCGCCGTGCGCGGGTTCCTGCTCGACGTGTTCGCGCCGACCGACGACCACCCGGTCCGGATCGAGCTGTTCGGGGACGAGGTCGACTCCCTGCGGACGTTTGCCGTCGCAAGCCAGCGTTCGATCGGCACGGCCGACGAGCTCGCCGCCTACCCATGCCGCGAGCTGCTGCTCACCGACGACACACGCGGGCGCGCGATCGCCGCCCTCGAGCGCTACCCGCACTTCGCCAGCGAGCTGCACCGCATCGCCGACGGGATCGCGTTCGAGGGGATGGAGTCGCACCTCGAGGTCCTGTTCGACCGGCCGCCCGTGCTGCGCGAGATGCTTCCGCCCGACGCGCGCGTGCTCGTCGTCGAGCCGAAACGGACCGCCGACCGCGCCGCCGAGATGGAGCGCGAGGTCGAGGAGCTGCGCGAGGCCGGCTGGGCGGCCGCAGCCGAGGGCGCCGTCGCGCCGGCCGAAGGGACCTACGCCACGATCGACCGTGCGCTCGGTGGGAGGCGCGCGGCGTTGACGCCGTTCCGCGGCGACGCCGTGGAGCTCGAGGCTCGCGTATGGGAGCGCGGCCGCGCCGACGTCCCCGCGATCGTCGCCGACATCAAGCGCCAGCTCGCCGCCGGGTTCCGCGTGCTGGTCGCGGCCGAGTCGCAGGGTTCCGCCGACCGTATCCGCGAGATCCTCGCCGGACACGAGCTGTTCCTCCCGCAGCACGACGGCCGGGCGCTGGAACCGGCGCGCGGCGCCGTCGCCGTCGCGCCGATCGACGAAGGGTTCTCATCGGAGACGCTCGGGCTGGCGGTGGTCGGTGAAGGCGATCTGTTCGGCAAGCGCCGCCCGCATCGCGAGCCGCGCGCGCAGCGCCGCCGCGTCACGCAGATCGAGGTCGAGCCCGGCGACCTCGCCGTCCACGTCGTGCACGGCGTCGGCCGCTACCTCGGGATGGAGACGCGTGAGATCGGCGAGTCGCGCGCCGACTACCTCGTGCTCGAGTACGCCGAGGGCGACCGGCTGTACGTCCCCGCCGATCAGCTCGACCTCGTCTCGCGCTACATCGGCGGGGAGCTCCCGAAGATGCACCGGCTCGGCGGCTCCGAGTGGAACCGGCAGAAGTCGCGCGTCAAGAAGGCGGTCAAGGACATCGCCGGCGAGCTCGTGAAGCTCTACGCGGCGCGGGCACAGCAGCCGGGATTCGCCTACTCGATGGATCAGCCGTGGCAGCGCGAGCTCGAGGACGCGTTCCCGTACATGGAGACCCGCGACCAGCTCGCCGCGATCGACGACGTGAAGGCCGACATGGAGCGCGCCTCGCCGATGGACCGCCTGATCTGCGGGGACGTCGGATACGGCAAGACCGAGATCGCTCTCCGGGCCGCCTTCAAGGCCGTCCTCGATGGGAAGCAGGTCGCGGTGCTCGTCCCGACGACGCTGCTCGCACAGCAGCACTTCGCGACGTTCACGGAGCGGTTCGCACCGTTCCCGGTGCGCGTCGCGTCGCTGTCGCGGTGGGTCTCCGCGAAAGAGCAGAAGAAGGTGCTCGAGGAGATCGCGGGCGGAAAGGTCGACATCGTGATCGGTACGCATCGCCTGTTGCAGAAAGACGTTGTCTTCGCCGACCTGGGGCTGCTCGTCGTCGACGAGGAGCAGCGCTTCGGCGTCACGCACAAGGAAGCGCTGAAGAAGCTCAAGACGAACGTCGACGTGCTCACGCTGACCGCGACGCCGATCCCACGCACGCTCGAGATGTCGCTGTCGGGGATCCGCGATCTTTCCGTCGTCGACACCCCGCCGGAGGACCGTCATCCGGTGCTCACGTTCGTCGGGCCGTTCGACGAGCAGACGATGGCGGCCGCGATCCGGCGCGAGATGCTCCGCGAAGGGCAGGTCTTCTACGTGCACGACCGCGTCCACGGGATCGAGGCGATCGCATCGCGTATCCAGCAGCTCGTCCCGGAGGCGCGCATCGGGATCGCGCACGGACAGATGAACGAGCGGCACCTCGAGAAGGTCATGCTCGAGTTCTGGGACAAGAGCTACGACGTCCTGCTGACGACGACGATCATCGAGTCGGGGCTCGACATCCCCACGGCGAACACGTTGATCGTCGATCGTGCGGACAGGCTCGGTCTCGCGCAGCTGTATCAGCTCCGTGGGCGCGTCGGCCGTTCGCGGGAGCGCGCGTACGCGTACTTCTTCTTCCCGCTCGAGCGCGAGCTCACCGAGCAGTCGCACGCGCGGCTCGCGGCGATCTCTCAGTTCACCGATCTCGGGTCGGGCATGCAGATCGCGCTGCGGGACCTCGAGATCCGCGGCGCCGGCAACCTGCTCGGCGGCGAGCAGCACGGTCACATCGCGACGGTCGGGTTCGACCTCTACGTGCGCCTCCTCGCCGAGGCGGTCGACGAGGCGAAGGGTCAGAAGGCCGAGCCGCGTCGCGAGGTGAAGGTCGACCTGCCGGTGGACGCGCACCTGCCCGAGTCGTGGATCGAGAAGGAGCCGCTCCGGCTCGAGGCCTACCGCCGGATCGCGGAAGCGCCGACGCTGGAGGCGCTGGAGGATGCGCGCAAGGAGCTCCTCGATCGCTTCGGAACGCTGCCCCTGCAGGCCGAGACGCTGCTGACCGTCGCGGCCCTGCGCATCGAGATCGCGCCGCGCGGCGTCCGGACGGTTTCGTTCCAGAACGGGCGGGTTCGGCTCGAGCCGTTCGTGCTGGCCGAGCCCGAGCAGGTCCGGATCCGGTACCGCCATCCGGGGTCGATCTTCAAGCCGCAGACCTACACGGTCGTGCTCCCGGTGCCGCGCGACGTCGAGAACGTTGCCGCGTGGCTGCTCGATGCTGTGCGCGATATCCTCACCTCGTGACCCGCCGTCTTTCCCTGCTTTCGCTCGTGCTCCTGGCCGTACTGGCGAGCGCGTGCGGCCGCTATCTCACGACCGGGGTGGCGGTCGTCAACGGGGTGATGATCCCGCGCGACGAGCTCGACCGGCAGGTCGCGAGCGTCTACGCGAACCCGCAGTTCCAGGGTTCGTTGAACCCCGAGGACGCCGAGCAGCGCCTCCAGGTGGAGCGCCAGGTCATCGTGCAATTGATCCAGGACGAACTCGTGCGCCAGGAGGCTGAGCGTCTGAACATCGATGTCACTCGTGCGCAGATCGACGCGCGCTTCCAGGCGATCGAGGCGGCGCAGCCGCAAGAGCTCGCAGCGGAGGTGCAGTCGCGCGGTCTCGCCGCGGTCCGTGACCTGATCGAGGGACAGCTGCTCTCGGAAGGGCTCTCCGCCGCCGCCGGCAAGAACGTGAGCGCGACCGACGCGGAATTGCGTGCCGCGTACGGCAACGGCCAGCGTTTCGAGGAGATCAAGGTCCGTCACATCCTCTTCCAGGTCGCCGACAACGAGGCGGCCGTGCGCGCGAAGGCGCAGAGCGCGCTCGACCAGCTCCGTGAAGGCGCCGACTTCGCGACGCTCGCGAAACAGCTCTCGGAGGATCCGGGTTCGAAGGAGGCCGGCGGGGACCTCGGCTACATCACGCGCGAGGTGAACTTCGACGAGACGTTCCTCAACGCCGCGTTCGCGGTGAAGGAAGGTCGGATCTCGGGGCTCGTCCGTACGCAGTTCGGTTACCACATCATCAAGGTCGACGACCGCCGCTCGAAGACCTTCGAGCAGGCGCGCGTCGAGCTCAGCGAGGAGATCGCCACCCAGAAGCGGACCCAGGCTTTCCAGGATTTCCTCACAGAGCGGCTGCGCATCGCGAACATCGTCGTGAACCCGCGCTGGGGCGATTTCGACAAAGAGACGTTCCGCATCGAGACCCACGAGTTCTTCGTACCGCCTTCCCCCGAGCCGGAGACACAGCCGGTACCGCTGGGATAGAGGAGGGGCCGTGGACGAGGTCGATATGTTCGGGGCGCTCCGGCCGAACAACGAGTCCCTGGTCGTGCTCCAAGGGGGACGGAGCCTCGGCTACGCGGAATACGGCGATCCCGAAGGCGATCCGGTCCTTTGGTTCCACGGGACGCCGGGCGCACGCAAGCAGATCCCGCCGGACGTGCCGGGCCTTTCGAAGGAACGCGGGATCCGGATGATCGGCGTGGAGCGGCCGGGCACCGGCTTCTCGACCCCGTACACCTACGAGCGGATCATCGACTGGGCCGACGACCTCAAGACGTTCGCCGACGGGCTCGGCATCGATCGGTTCGCGACCGTTGGACTGTCGGGCGGCGGGCCGTATGTGCTCGCCGCGGCGCACGGCATGCCCGACCGCGTCACGGCCGGTGCCGTGCTCGGTGGGATCGGGCCGACCCGCGGACGCGAGACCGCGCCCGGCTACACGAGGATCCTGCCGCTCGCGTACCCGCTCCTCGCCGCCGCGCGCGGGCCGCTGTCGGCGCTGTTCTCCAACGCCGTCAAGTCGATCCGCGACGTCGCGTCGCCGGGGTACGACCTCTACCGGAAGTTCATCGCGCCGCCGTCCGACCGCGCGGTGCTCGAGGACCCGGCGATGAAGGCCGTGTTCCTGTACGACCTGACGACCGCATTGGAGGGCGGGCTTCGGGCTCCGGTCTCCGACATCGTTCTGTTCGGCCGGCACTGGGGCTTCTCGATGCGGGACATCCGGGTGCCGGTGAAGTTCTGGCACGGGGACGCGGACAAGATCGTGCCGCTCTCGCACGGCGAGTTCATGAGCGCGCTCGTGCCGGGCGCCGAGCTGGTCGTGTGTCCGGGCGGGGGACATTTCGCCGGATACATCCTGGGGCGAGAGGTCCTCGACTGGATCGACGACGTGTGGACCGACCGAGCGCACGGCCGGATGGGCACCGTCCACCCGATCTCCGAGCACGAGTCGCTCCGGCCTTGATTCGAACCTCTTTCGCCCAGCATCCGTAGAGGTTGTCTAGGGGTCTATCCTTTGAGCATGAGCATCTACGGGATCAAAGCCCTCGCGGTGACGGGGGTCGCCGCCGCCGTCCTCGGCGGGGGTACGTTGCTGGTCGGGGTTTCGTCATCTTCCTCAGGAGCCGGGTGCGTCGCACCGGCTCCCGCGGTCTCCGGGGTAGCGACCCGCCGGGTCGACGTGACCCAGATCCTCACGCCGGCGGGCTCGGCGCTCGTATCCAACGGCTCGACGGGGCTGATCGCGCTCCGCCAGTCGCTGAACGAAGCGCTTGGCTGCGAGGCAGAGCAGGTCTCGCCGGCGGTCTCCACGGCAGTGGAGGGCGCATCGGAGCCGGCGCCGTCCATCTCGGCGAAGTCGCGCATGTCACCGAACTGCCGGATCGTCTAGGCGTCGGGCGAAAAGAGGAAGGGGCCCTTCTCGGGCCCCTTCGCTCGTTCCCTAGCCTGTTACGCCGCCTGGCTGGCGTGCCAATCTCTCGCGTACACGCCTGTCCGGTGGACCACTCCGGACGCCCGGACCTGCGGCGCGGTGTCGCTGTTGGGATTCCGCCGGCAGCTGCTCGTCTGGCTGGCGCGGGGAGCGGTTCCCCCGAGCCGCCGGCGAATCTCCGCCTCGCTATCGAGCGAGGCTTCCGAGCGGCTCCCTAGCGGTCAGGCACCTCGCGGGTCCAGCTTGATCTTGATGACAAGTCTGGATCACCTCCTTCCTCGCGTGCGCTCAGTGTACAGCGCGGAGGCGAAGTCGAGTGATGGGCTGAGGATGGTCACGCCGAGGCGGATACGCTGTAGCCGTGGCCAAGCTCTTGCTCGTCCAGACAGGGCCCGGCGCGCCGGACCTTCTCCCGCTCGAGGTCTGGCAGGCCTTGTCCAAACCGCACGTCTTCCTCGCCCCGGACGATCGGCTCGGCATGCGACTCGCCGACGCCGAGATGCCGTTCACGATCCTCGACGAGGCCGCGAGCGAGAACCTTCGCCACGAGCCCGCGACGCAGCCGTCCGGCAAAGGCCCCGAGCTCAAGCTCCTGATCTCCGCGCACGAGCACGGCGAGGCCTCGCCCGGCGCCCGCAAGGTCGCCGAGCGGCTCGCCGACCTCGCTGCCGAGCACGGCGAGATCACGTTCGTCCTCCCTCAGCAGCACGGCGAGGAGATCACAAGGGCCGTTCTCGAGAAGGCGCTCACCGGTGAGCCCGAGGTCGAAGTCGTGATGGGCCGCAGCGCGCCCGGCGCCCGGCTGCTCGAGCTTGTAGGCGTCATGGCGCGCCTCCGCGGACCGGACGGATGTCCGTGGGATGCCGAGCAGACGCACGAGACGCTCGTGAAGTACTTGCTAGACGAAACGTACGAGCTCCTCGAGGCGATCGAGGCCGGCACGCCCGACCACATCGCGGAGGAGCTCGGCGATCTGCTCTTGCAGGTGGTGTTCCACGCGCAGATGGCAGCCGACGCGAGCACGTTCGACATCGACGACGTCGCCGGGCGTCTCGTCACCAAACTCGTGACACGACACCCGCACGTGTTCGGCGACGTCGAGGTCGAAGGCTCCGGTGAGGTCGTCGCAAACTGGGAAGTGATAAAGGATCACGAGAAGGGCCGCACCTCGGTCCTTGAGGGCGTGCCCGAAGCGCTGCCCGCGCTCGCGTACGCGCACAAGCTCCAGAAGCGTGCCGGAAAGGTCGGCTTCGACTGGGACGACCCGAAAGGCCCCGCCGAGAAGGTCCGCGAGGAACTCGACGAGGTCGAGCACGCGCAACCAAGTGAGATCGAGGAAGAGGTCGGCGATCTGCTTTTCGCGGCCGTCGCGCTCGGGCGGCAACTGGGGGTCGACGCCGAGACCGCGTTGCGAAAAGCCGCGCGCACGTTCCGCGACCGCATCGCGCGCATGGAAGCGAGCGCGGAAGCGAGCAATCTCAGACTCAGGGACCTGCCCGCGGACGAGCTCCTGCGTCTGTGGAGCGAGGCGAAGGGCTAGACTTTCGTTCACGATGCGTGCCCGTCGTGGGATCTTGCTCGTTTCGTTCCTTCTGCTCGCGCTCGGGCTGCCGGTGATCGAAGCCGGCGGGGCGACCACCGGCCGCTACATCGTGGCGCTGCGCGACGACGCCGATCCGGAGGACACGGCGCGAGCCCATCGCGACCGGTACGGGGTGGAGGCAGGACGCTACTACCGGAACGCCTTCCGCGGGTACGCCGCGACCATCCACCACGACCGCGTCGACGACCTCCGAAAAGACCCGTCGGTCCGTGCCGTGATGGAGGACAGGCCCTACCGAGCGGCGCAGACCGACTGCAACCCAACCCAGACCGAGTGTCTGCCGAACGGCGTGAACCGGATCGACGCCGAGGCGACCTCGGCAACGGGGAACGGGATCGAGGTGGCCGTGATGGACTCCGGAATCGATCTCGACCACCCGGACCTGCAGGCGAACATCCTCGGGGGCGTCGACTGCGACGGTCCGGACAACGGGAACTTCGACGATCAACACGCCCACGGGACCCACGTCGCCGGCACCATCGCCGCGCTCGACAACAACACCGGCGTGCGCGGCGTCGCTCCACAGGCGAAGCTCTGGGCGGTTCGGATCCTGAACGCTCAAGGCATCGGGTCCGGCGAGAGCATCCTGTGCGGGCTCGAGTTCGTCTACGACAAGGCGATCGGCAACCCCAACCCGGGTGGGAACATCCGCGTCGCGAACATGAGCATCGAGAAGCCGGCTCCCAACATCGACGCGCACGCCGACTGTGGCCAGACCGTCGACGACATCGTCCACATGGTGATCTGCGACATCGTGGACTTCGGCGTGACGTTCGTCGTCGCAGCCGGGAACGGCGCCGACGACATCAAAGACGTCGCCCCTGCTGCGTACGACGAGGTGATCACGGCGACCGCGCTCTCGGATTGGGATGGCGCGCCATGTGGTGGAGCCACAGATCCGCCTCCGCTGGTCACATCGCCGGACGACACGTTCTCCGAGGTGTCGAGCTACGCGTCATCTTCGGCAGACCGCGCGCACACGATCGGGGCGCCGGGTGAGGGGATCCTCTCCACCTGGATCAACGGCTACGCCTACAACACCGGGACGAGCATGTCGGCTCCACACATCGCGGGGGTCGTAGCGCAGTACCTCCAGACGCATCTGAACGCGACCCCCGCCCAGGTCCTCACGGCGCTGAAGGAAACCGGCGAGCCGCTCGGCGTCAACAGCGGCGAGAAATGTCCCGGCACGACGGCCAGCCATACCGACCCGTCGGGGTTGCATCCCGAGCCCGTCGTGTGCGGGTTCGGATGCTTCCTGCCTCCCGAAGCCGCGACGCCTGGAGTCGTCCGCGGCATCTACTGGTACCTGAACAACGCGTTCGACTCGTCGGCCAACATCCCGAGGTTCGCGTACGGCAACTCCACCGACCGCGTTGTCGCCGGCGATTGGAACGAAGACGGGATCGATTCGCCGGGCGTGGTTCGCGGGAACATCTGGTACCTGAACGACGATCGCGATGGCTCGGGCAACATCGCCGCGTTCGCGTACGGGAATCCCTCGGACAAGATCGTCGTGGGTGACTGGAACCAGGACGGGATCGATTCGGCCGGCGTCATCCGCGGGAACATCTGGTACCTCAACAACGACCGTGACGGATCGAACGACGTCCCGGCTTTCGCGTATGGAGCTTCGTCCGACCGCGTGATCGCCGGCGACTGGGACGGCGATGGTGTCGACTCGCCGGGCGTCGTGCGCAACGGGATCTGGTATCTGAACAACGACCGTGATGGCACGGCGGACGTCGCCCCCTTCGGTTTCGGGAACTCGCTCGACACCCCCATCGTCGGAGACTGGGACGGCGACGGCGACGAGGACATCGGCGTGCGACGCGGCTTGACGTGGTTCCTGCGGATCCCGGGGTTAACCGGACCCATCTCGTTCGCGTACGGCAACGCCACCGATCGCTTCGTCGTCGGTGACTGGGACGGTCCGAACCCCTAGAGGGCCGCTGAACCGAGGCGGCGGCCGCCGCGTACCACTTCCGAGCAGCGGTTCGGCTCCGCCGTACGGCGAGGTTCCCCCCGAACCGCTCGGGAGGAGGGAAGCGGATGGGAAAGCGCAGCTCGATCGTGCTCGTGCTTGCTCTGGCTCTGATGCTGGCCGCCGTGGTCATGGCCGCGACGGGTAACACGGCGGGGCGGCCGCTCCACGCGACCATGACCGGTCCCGAGGAGGTACCGCCCGGCGACCCCGACGGGTCGGGCGCCGCGAGCTTCACGTTCAACCCCGGCCGCGGCCGGGTCTGCTTCGAGCTCGAGGTCGAGGACATCGAACCGGCCACGCTCGCCCATATCCATATCGGCGAAGCCGGCGTGGCGGGACCGATCGTCGTCCCGCTGACCGCTCCGACCGACGGTAGTTCGAGTGGATGCGTCCACGACGTCGATCAGGGGTTGATCAAGGCGATCATGAAGAACCCGAGCGGTTACTACGTCAACGTGCACAACGCCGAGTTCCCGCCGGGTGCCGTGCGCGGGCAGCTCTCGCGCTGAACCGTGTGGACGCACGTGGGCCCCGGCGAAGCCGGGGCCCACGTTTTTCCGGTGGTGGGATCTAAGACGGTTGCCGCCTTCCACGGAGGATCCGGCCGGCGACGAAGCTGAGCGGCGCCGCGATGAACGCGGCGATGAGAGCGGCCGACGTCGGGCTCGTTCCGTCCTCGGGCTTCGCCGTCAACGCGGCGACCGGCTGCGGCGCGGTCGCGACGACCTTTCCGTCGTTGTCACCAACGACGACCGCACCGGCCATCCGTGCGTGCAGCAGGCAGTAATACGGGTACACGCCTGCCGAAGTGAACTTGAACGTGTACGTCTCCTCCGGTTGGATCTCCTTGTCGAACAGACCGCCGGCCGCTGTGATCGTGTGGACGATGGGGTCGTAGTTGAACCAGGTCACGGTCTGGCCCTGGGCGACCCGCAGCACTGTCGGTCCGAAGCAGTTCTTCCCGACATCGACGGTGGTCCCGGCGCGGTCGGTCTGCTGGGGGTTGTGACATCCTCCGCCCCCGGCGGACGCGGTCGTCGCCAACGAAAGCACTGCGAAGAGGATCGCGAGCGGTACCAGAACCCTCGTTCGTGACATGGTTCCTCCCTCCGGTCTCGGTAGGGGAGACGCCCGCCGGGCCCGGCTATTCCCCGGCCGGATACATCCGCAAAGCGAGCTCCTGAAGGATCGGCGGCGGCAGGGGCGCCCGGATCGTGATCCGGTGGCCGTCGACCATGAAACGCACTTCGGGAAGCCCGTACAGCGGCAGGACCAGCGTGGCCTCGCGGGAGCCGATCCGGGCCGGCTGCCGCCTCGACAGGCTGGGGAAACTGGTCGAGCCGTCGATCTCGACGAGGATCTGGAACGCACCGTGCGCATAGAGGATCGCCTCGGCGCCGTTGCTCGCTCCGGCTGCGACGAGGTCCAGCCCTTCGAGCCGTCCCGCCGGCGGCGCCTTCAATGAGCCAAGCGGCCTCGGCTGCGCGCCGTTGTCGATCACCCGGGCTTCCTCGGGGATCTCGAACAGCGAGTCGTCGAGGTTCGGGTTGTACTCGAGCGCCAGCGTCCGTTTACGGCCGGTCAGTCGCCCCTCCTCGCGGGTCTCCTTGCCGAGCACGACCGACTCGGTGACCCCGAGGACCGCGAAGGTCTCGGCGTCGACGAGCGTCTCCCGGCGTTCGTTCTCGAAGCCCAGGCTGATGCGGCGCGTCGGTCGCCCCAGGATCGTCGGACCCACCCCGGAGTCGACGCCCAGAAGGGTCAGTGTCGGCGTCAGCGGCTCCGGCAGCGAACTCGTCGTGGGCAGCAGCCCCGTGTTCAGGAACTTGCCGTTGCGGTCTTCCTTGTAGGAGAACCCCGGCCCGTCGATGGTCAAGATCGTGGCGGTTCCCGAGGTGGTCTCCGTGCGCACCATGCCGGGCGCCTTGAACCAGACCCGTTCGCGCGCGACCGTATCCGGGGGCCCGTCGTCGTCGAATATCGTGATCTCCCGCTCGATGTAGAGGGACGTAAGACGAGCGAGCGCCTGCGCGGCCTCCGCGGACGGCACCTGGATCAGGGGCACCGATCCGAGCATCACCGCGACGATCGCCACGACCAGCGCCGCAGCCATCGCCGGCGCCTGGCGCCAGCGAGGCAACCGACGGCGCACAACCCCGTGATGTGCCAGCTCGGCGCGAACCCGCCGCGAGAGATCGACGGGCGCGTGCTCGCGATCCAGCGCAGCCGCGAGGACCGACAGCTGCGGCAGCGCCTCCGCGAACCCGCGGCACGCGTCGCACCCGGCGAGGTGGGCGTCGAGGTCCACGAACCGGGACGGCTCGAGCTCGCCGTCCGAGCGGGCGCTCGCCAACGTCCGCGCTTCGTTGTGATCCATCAGCCGCTCACCGCCTCGAGCAGGCGTTCGCGGGCGCGCGCGAGCCCCGACATGACGGTCCCGATGGGGCACGCGAGAACCGAAGCGATCTCCGCGTAGCTGAGGCCGTCCCGCTCACGGAGCAAGAACATCTCGCGGTGGTTCGACGGGAGCCCGGCGAGCGCGGTGCGGAGCCGGTCGATCGCTTCGGCGACCTCGGCCCGTGCGGCCGGGTCGTCCGCCGACGAGGCGACATCGACGAAGTCGGGCTCGAAGGACTCGGCCGGGCGGCGGCCGCGCCGGCGGGCCCAGTCACGCACCACGTTGACGGCGATCGTGCAAAGCCATCCTCGGACCGTCGTCTCTCCCCGGTACCCCGACCGTCCTCGCCACGCGCGAAGGAAGGTCTCCTGGGCCAGGTCTTCGGCGATCCCGCGGTCGCCCACCCGACGCAGCGCAAGCCCGAAGACGGCATCGCCGTGCTCTCGGACGAGCGCGGCGAAGCCCGCCTCGTCCTCAGGCAGGCCCGCGGCGCGATCCGGGGCTTCCTCCACACCCTCACTCAACCATCGACGCCGGCGAGCTCGGCTTATTCCTTCCCGAGGTGCGCGGAACCGCGGAGAGTGGGTACATCTCTTCTCGGGCGTGCCTGGGGGCCTGGGCTTCCGGCGCGTCACATGCGCTTATGGCCCAGAACGCAGCGTCTTTCCCGATCTGGCGGCGCCGGGTGCGGCGTCCGATGGCGCACGGCCAGATCCTGCTGGCTTCGATAATCGGGACCCTTCTGATCGCCGTCGTCGCGACCGGGCTCGTGCTCGCTCAGCTCGCCGGCCCGTGGGCTCAGGCGCTCACCGATCGGGTCGGGAAGGTCGGGACGCTCGCGGCGAACCCGCCCGGGATGGACGCGCGCTCGAAGATCTACTCGAGCGACGGAAAGCTGCTCGCGATCTTGCACGGCGAGGAGAACCGCGAGCCGATCCCGCTCGCCGCGATGCCCGAGCACGTGCGCCACGCCGTCATAGCGATCGAGGATCAGCGGTTCGCGAGCCACGACGGCGTCGACCTGACGGCGCTCGGCCGCGCGTTCGTCGTCAACGCAACGGGCGGGTCGATCGAGCAGGGCGGCGGAACGATCACGATGCAGCTCGCGCGCAACGCGTACCTCCGCAACCGGAGCAAGACGCTCGAGCGGAAATGGGACGAGATCGTGCTCGCCCGTCGGCTCGAGGCCACCCTGACCAAGGACCAGATCCTCGAGGAGTACCTCAACACCGTGTACTTCGGTCGTGGCGCGTACGGGATCCAAGCGGCCGCCGAGGCGTACTTCGACAAGCCCGCATGGCGGCTCACGCTCGGCGAAGCTGCGCTGCTCGCCGGTTTCATCCGCGCACCACAGGACTACGACCCCGTCGCGAGGCCCGAGCAGTCGTTCGGCCGTCGCTCCTCGGTCCTCGCGGCCATGCAGCGCAACGCCATGATCGACACCGCGGAACGCGTCGCCGCCGAGAAGGAGAAATTGGTCTTCGCTCCGCGCTCGTCGACGAACGGCATCGTCATGGCCACGTCCTACGGTGGTGCGTTCGTCGAGTACGTGAAGCAGTCGTTGCTCGCCGATCCGCGGATGGGTGCGACACCGCAGGAGCGCGCCGATCGTCTCTTCAACGGCGGCTTACGCATCCAGACGACCCTCGACGCGGCCGCGCAGCGCGCCGCCGAGAAGACGATCGCCAAGATCCTCGACCGCAAGGACGATCCTTCCGCCGCGCTGGCCTCGGTAGACCCGAACACGGGCGCGATCCGCGCGATGGCCGGCGAGGTCGACGCGCAAGGCTTCAATCTCGCGGCGCAGGGCCGCCGTCAGCCCGGGTCGGCGTTCAAGCCGTTCACGCTCGTCGCCGCGCTCGAGGAGGGGTTTTCGCTCTACGACGGCTACAGCGGCTCCGCGCCACGGAAGATCCCGCTCGACAACGGTCAGGTATGGACGGTGCACAACTACGAGGGCTCGGCCAGCGGCTACATGAACCTCATCAAAGCGACCGAGCTCTCTGTCAACGCCGTCTACGCGCAGCTCGTCATGGACGTCGGCCCCGACAAGGTCGTGAGCGCGGCACAGCGCATGGGGATCACGAGCCCGCTCGACCCCTACCCCTCGATCACGCTGGGCGGGCTCACGATCGGGGTATCGCCGCTCGAGATGGCGTCGGCCTACGGCACGCTCGCCGCTCAGGGCATGGCGCATCGCCCGTTCGCGGTCCTCCGCGTCGTCGACCGAGGCGGCGAGGTCCTCAAGAACGAGCCGGTCCCCGTCCGCGCGCTGGAGCCCGAGGTGGCCAACAAGGCGACCGCGGTTCTCGAGCGCGTCGTGCTCAACGGCACCGGCCGGCGCGCTCAGGGTCTGGGGCGTCCGGCGGCCGGCAAGACCGGCACGACCGACGACTACCGCGACTCCTGGTTCGTCGGATTCACGCCGCAGCTCTCGACGTCCGTTTGGATCGGCTATCCCAAGGCGCGGATCCCGCTGCTCAACATCCACGGCCTGCCGCGCGTGTACGGCGGGAGCTTGCCGGCGGAGATCTGGACCCGGTTCATGCTCGTGGCGCACGAAGGCGAGCCGGAGATCGATTTCCCGGACGTCTCGCTCGGCAACGGGTCGAGCTACTCGACGAGCTCGTCGGACCCGCAACCGGAGGACGAGCCGAACCCCGCTGAACCCCAATGGTGGGATTGCTACAAGCGGAAGGGCAACTGCCCGAAGCCGTAGCCGAGCCCTCCGAGCGCCGCTCAGGCTCCACGAGAGTGGGAAAACCCGCTGCTAGGATGGCCCGGCCATGGCGCGTATCACGTCCGTCCGCGCGCGCGAAGTGCTCGACTCGCGCGGCAATCCGACCGTCGAAGTCGACGTCACGCTCGACGACGACGCGTTCGGACGCGCGATCGTCCCGTCGGGGGCATCGACCGGCACGCACGAGGCGCTCGAGCTGCGCGACCAGGACACGAAGCGGTTCGGCGGCAAGGGCGTGCTTTCGGCGGTGGAGAACGTCAATCACCGGCTCGGCCCGGATCTGACCGGACACGAGGCGCTCGACCAGCGGGGGATCGACCGGCTCCTGCTCGACATCGACGGGACGCCGAACAAGCGCAAGCTCGGTGCGAACGCGATGCTCGGTGTGTCGCTCGCGGTCGCCAAGGCCGCCGCCGACTCGCAGGGGATGCCGTTGTTCCGCTACCTCGGCGGCCCGAACGCGCACGTCCTGCCGACGCCGTTCCTGAACGTGCTCAACGGCGGCGCACACGCCGATAACACGGTCGACGTCCAGGAGTTCATGATCGCGCCGGTCGGTGCGGCGTCGTTCGCCGAGGCGCTGCGTTGGGGCGCCGAGGTCTACCACGCGCTGAAAGAAGTGTTGAAGCGTCGCGGGCTCTCGACCGGCGTCGGTGACGAGGGCGGGTTCGCACCGAACCTTGCCACCAACGAGGCGGCGATCGAGGCGCTGCTCGAGGCGATCGCGGCGGCCGGGCTCGAGCACGGTCACGAGGTCGCGCTCGCGCTCGACGTCGCCGCGACCGAGCTCTACAAGGACGGCTCGTACGTGTTCGCCGGCGAGGGCGTGACGCTCGACGCGCAGGCGCTCACCCAGCGGTACGTCGACTGGGTCGCTCGCTACCCGATCATCTCGATCGAGGACCCGATGTCGGAGGACGATTGGCACGGATGGGCGCACGTGACGAGCGCGCTCGGCGCCAACATCCAGCTCGTCGGCGACGACGTGTTCGTCACCAACCCCGATCGCTTCGCCGACGGCATCTCCAAGGACGTCGCGAACGCGATCCTCATCAAGGTGAACCAGATCGGCACGCTCACCGAGACGCTCGACGTCATCGAGATGGCACGCAATGCGGGCTACTCGGCGATGATGTCCCACCGATCCGGCGAGTCCGAGGACGCGACGATCGCCGACCTCGCCGTCGCGACCGGCGTCGGTCAGATCAAGGCCGGAGCCCCGGCGCGGAGCGACCGCGCCGCCAAGTACAACCAACTGCTACGGATCGAGGAGATCCTCGGCGACTCGGCTCGCTACGCGGGCCCCGACCTGCTTGCGGGAGGTGAGGAGTGAAGGCTCGGGGCGCCGTCATGGGAACCTTGCTCGTCGTCCTGCTGCTGTCGGCGTTGTATCCGGTCCGCCAGTACTTCACGCAGAAGACAGAGCTCCGCAACCTCACACAAGAGGAAGTGCGGCTCGCGCAGCGCGTCGAGCAGCTTTCCGCCCTGAAGGCCCGGCTCCTCACCGACGACGAGATCGAGCGGATCGCCCGTGAGGAGCTTGGGATGGTCCGGCCCGGCGAGGTCGCGTTCGCGATCGTCCCCGGCGGCGACGCGGCGCCGAAGGACGCGGTGATCCCGTCGATCGTTTCGGCCCAACCGAAGAAGGCCGGACCGGCGTGGCACCAGCGATGGTGGGACGCCGTCGTGTCGTCGCTGACCGGCATGCGCTGAAACGCACTACCATCCACTCCGGTATGACGATCCGGGTCGAGACGCCCGAAGGGGAGCGCGCGCTCACCGAGTTCCTCGAATTCCGCGATCGCGTCTACGCCAAGCGACCGGTGCGCTGGCCGACGTTCGCCGGGCTACACCTCCCGATGCTCCAGGGAGAGGGCCCGTTCGCGGAGCGCCGCCGGTTCCGGCCGTTCTTCGCGCTCGACGACGGTGCGCCCGCCGCGCGCGCGGTCGCGATGGTCGACGACCGCTACATCGAGCATTGGAACGAGCAGCTCGGCCACGTGATCCTGTTCGAGGCGATGCCCGACGCGCGCGAGGCGGCCGTCGCGGTTCTCCACGCAGCCTCCCTGTGGTTGCGCGAGCAGGGGATGGAGGCGGTGCGCGCGGGATACGGTAATCAGGAGTTCCCGTTCGTGATCGACGACTACGAGTCGCTCCCGGCCGGGTTCATGCGGCACAACCCGCCCGAGTACCACGCGATGTTCAAGGACGCCGGATTCGAGACCGAGCTCGGCTGGGTCGACTACAAGATCCGCGTCACGCCGGACCTGGTCGCGCGCTACGAGAGCGCGGTCGAGAACGCGCGCCGGGCGGGCTACGACCTCGTGTGGCTCGCAGACATCCCCAAAACTCAGCGCATCACGCAGTTCGTTTCGTTGTGGAACCACGCGTTCGCCGGCCATTGGGGCCACTCGCCGTTCACCGAGGCCGAGTTCGGTCTCTACTTCGATCTGCTCGCCGGCTTCGGCATGCTCGAGACATCGGTCATCGCGTACCGCGAGGGCGAGCCGAAGGGTGTTCTGTGGATCACGCCGGACCCGAGTATCGGAGCGATCGCCGACGGACGCCCGCTCCGAGATGACGAGAAGGTGAACTTCCTCGGTATCGGCGTTCACGAGAGCGCGCGCCGCACCGGGCTCAACGTCGCGATGGCGTCGTATTCGTATCTGGAGCTGATCCGCCGGGGGGCGACGTGGCTCTCATACACGCTGGTGAGAGACGACAACCGGCCCTCCAGGAGCACGGCCGAGAAGCTCGGCGCGTCGGTTTGCGCGAACTTCGTCGTCTATCGCCGGGACTTCGGCCCGCACCGATGACGCCGGTCCGGCCGCGCTCTGCCCCGGCCATTGACCACCCATCCGAGCCCGCCGTACGATTGCCCGACACCCCCCGGCGTCCGCCGGGGTAAGAGCCCGGGTGAGCGTTCGCCGCCCGGCCTGACGTACGGAAGGAGCCTGGTCCGTAGTGCCGGCAGAAGTGGGAGCAGTCGTAGAAGGAACGGTCATCCGCATCGCGCCGTACGGCGCATTCCTCCAGCTCGACACGGGAGAGACCGGACTCGTTCACATCTCCGAGATCGATCGGAACTTCGTGAAGGACGTCCGCGAGCATCTCCGCGAGAACGACAAGGTGACCGTGAAGGTCATCGGCATCAAGGAGGGCGGAAAGATCGACCTTTCGATCAAGCAGGCCGCCCCCGACTGGCAGCCGGAAGCGCCGCGCAAGCCGCGGACGAAGGACCCGGAGTTCGAAGCCAAGCTCAAGCGTTTCATGCGCCAGTCCGAGGAGCGCCTCGTCGACTGGCGTCGTCAGCGCGAAGCCAAGAGGGGATAGCGCGACTCCAAGCCGGGGAGGCGGCCTCCGGGCCGCCTCTTCGTTTCCCGGACTAGGCTGGGTCGGATGGTTGCCTCGGAAGATCGCGACGTCGTCGCCGTGCAGATCGGCCGTGAGCCGCGCGGCGAGATCGCGACCACGGTCCGATGCGAGCACGGGCTGCCGATGGTCGTTCGCACTCCGTCGACGCTGGAAACCGGAGAGCCGTTCCCGACGCTCTACTGGCTCACCTGTCCGCTCGCGGCGCGCGCGATCGGGAAGCTCGAGTCATCGGGCGAGATGCGCGTGCTCAACGAGCGGCTGCAGGCGGACACCCAGCTGGCATCCGCGTATCGGGACGCGCACGAGCGGTATCGCATCGACCGCGACGGAGACCCCGAGGGTCGCGACGAGTCGGCCGGCGGTATGCCCGGCCGCGTGAAGTGCCTCCACGCCCTGTACGCGCACGAGCTCGCAGACGCGAACCCGGTCGGCGCGATCGTTCGCGACACGATCGAGCCGCTCGGCTGTCCGGCGCCCTGCGTCGAACGCAGCGAACAGGGGGACGCCCGACCGGTGCTCGGCCACCCGGGGTTCGCGCGCGCCAGGAGATGAGGCGCGCGGCCGCGATCGACGTCGGCACGAACTCCGTCCGGCTCTACGTGGCGGAACTCGCCGACGGGAAGCGGATCGAGGTGGAGCGCGATCTCGTCATCACCAGGATGGGCGAGGGCGTCGACGCGTCGGGTTCGCTCGGCGACGATGCGCTGCGACGTACGGTCGAAGCCGTTGCCGACTACCACCGGCATGCTCGCGATGCAGAAGCCGACGTCGTCCGGATCGCCGCCACGAGCGCCGTCCGCGATTCGCACGACCGCGATCGGTTCGTCGCCGCCGTGCGCGATGCCACCGGCGTCGTGCCCGAGATCCTGACCGGTGAACAGGAAGCCCGCTGCTCGTTCCTCGGAGCCGTCGACGAGCTCGAAGGGCCCGGACCTTTCCTGGTCGTCGACGTCGGCGGCGGCTCGACCGAGTTCGTGCGCGGCTCGCGAACGGTCGAGGCGTGGATCTCGCTCGACGTCGGGTCCGTACGGCTCACCGAGCGTCATATCCGCCACGATCCACCGTCCGAGGAGGAGCTCGCGGGGGTTGGTCGCGACGCGGACGCGGCCGTCGACCAGGCGAAGAAGGCCGTCGGGGACGGACCTGCGAACCTGGTGGGCCTCGCCGGAACGGCCACGACCTTGGCCGCCGTCTCGCTCGGCCTCCGGGACTACGATCGCGACCGCATCCATCACGCTGCGCTCGGCATCGACGAGATCGGCCGGATAACCGCGGAGCTCGGAAGGATGACGAACGATCAGCGGCGGAGGCTTCCCGTGATGCCGCCCGGCCGCGAAGACGTCATCGTCGCGGGAGCCGTCATCCTTCTCAGGGTGATGGAAGGGTTCGGTTCCTCCGAGATGATCGTTTCCGAATCCGATCTGCTGGACGGATTGGTTCTAACCCTTTCGGGGGATGCTTGACCTGCCTGGGTGTCGGTAGCCTGGGCATACCGTCGCTCTGGGGGAGGCTCGCGTGAACCGTCGTCGCCACGTTCCACTTCTCGCCGTCGCCGCCGTCGCCGCCGCACTGCTCGGAGCTGTGATCCCGGCGAGGGCCGCGGTACCGGCGGGGTTCGTCGACGAGCTCGTTGCGACGCTCGGCGCACCGACCGCGATGGTCTTCGCGCCGGATGGCCGACTCCTGATCACGACGCAGCAAGGTCGCGTTCGGGTCTTTGCGGGGGGCGCGCTGCAGGCGACGCCTGCGCTCGATCTCGCCGCTCAAGGCGTCATCTGCTCCAACAGCGAGCGCGGGCTCCTCGGCATCGCTTTGGATCCGCAGTTCTCCTCGAACGGTTTCGTTTACCTGTACTACACGTTCAACAAGGGAGATGCCGCCTGTCCGACCGGCAACGCCACCAAGCCGGTGAACCGGGTCGCGCGGTTCACGATGTCCGGAAACACGATCAGCTTCGCCTCCCAGCTCGTGCTCATCGACAACATCCATTCGTACGCCGGCAACCACAACGCCGGCGACCTGAGCTTCGGCAAGGACGGCAACCTCTACATCAGCGTGGGCGACGGCGGCTGCGATTTCCTCCCGCCGAACGGGTGCGCGGGTTCGAACTCCGCCGCGCGCAGGTTCAACCACTTGCTCGGCAAGATCCTCCGCATCACCAAGGACGGGGCGATCCCGGCAGGCAACCCGATCACCGGGGTGGGAACGGCTCGGTGCAACGTGACCGGGTCCGTGCCGGCGGGCGTCGCGTGCCAGGAGACCTATTCGTACGGCCTGCGCAACCCGTTCCGTATGGCGTTCGACCCGAACGCGGCTCAGACGCTGTTCCACATCAACGACGTCGGTCAGAACACCTGGGAAGAGATCGACCTCGGTGCCGCCGGAGCGGACTACGCCTGGAACGCGTGCGAAGGGTTCTTCGCGACGAACTCGACGACCACCGACTGCAACCCGCCGTCGCCGCAGACCGTCGATCCGATCTTCGCCTACGGCCGCTCGGACGGATGCGCGTCGATCACCGGCGGAGCGTTCGTTCCGACGAACTCGGGATGGCCTTCGCCATACCCGGGCTCGTATCTGTTCTCGGACTTCGTGTGCGGGAAGATCTGGCGACTGGTGCCTCAGGGCGGAGGCGTCTACACGCGAGCGGACTTCGCTACCGGGCTCGGCGGCTCGAGCGCCGTTCACTTGCTCTTCGGCCCGAGCGCTACCGGACAGGCGCTCTACTACACGACCTACGCCGGCGGCGGACAGGTCCGCCGCATCCGGTTCGCGGGCGCGAACTCGCCGCCGACCGCCGATCTGACCGCGAGCCCAACCTCGGGCCCGGCGCCGCTGACGGTGACGCTGAACGGAAGCGGTAGCACCGACCCCAACGGCTCGATCATCAGCTACCAGTGGACCTTCGGCGACGGACAGAGCACGACGACCGCGACGCCGACCATCCAGCACACCTACGCGGCCGGCTCCTACACCGCGTCTCTGGTGGTCGTCGACAACCTCGGCGCGCCATCGCAGCCGGACACGGTCAACATCCAGGCGGGGAACACCGCGCCGACGCCGACGATCACCTCGCCGGCTGCCGGGACGCTGTTCACGGTCGGACAGACGCTCACGCTGACCGGCAGCGCCACCGACGCTCAGGACGGAACCCTCCCGGCGAGCTCGCTCACCTGGACGGTGCTCCGGCATCATCAAGCGGGGACACCGTCGGCGCACACGCATCCGTGGTTCGGACCGACGACCGGCAACAACCTCACGTTCCAGGCGCCGGCGCCGGAGGACCTCGCGGCGACGACCAACAGCTTCCTCGAGGTGATCCTGACCGCCACCGACTCCGGCGGCTTGAGCACGACCGTGACGCGGACCGTGATGCCGAAGACGGTCGCCATCACGTTCGCGACCAACCCCGCGGGCCGCATCGTCAACGTCAACGGCACGCAGCTCGTGGGGCCGACGACGATCACGTCGTGGCAGGGCTACGTGCTGAACGTGATGGTCCCCAAGCAGAACCCATGGAAGTGGGTGTCGTGGTCCGACGGCGGCGCGAGGAACCACTCGATCACGACGCCGGCGTCACCGACGACCTACACCGCCACGTTCCAGCAGGGCGGTGGAGGCTGTGGCCGGAACTGCTAGCGAGCGAACGCCTTAGGCGGTCCGAACCAGGCCGTTAGTGCGTCGGCGAGCCCCGGCTGGGTTCGGTCTCCCACCCAGGCGACGTAACCGTCGGGCCGGATCAACACGGCTGCGGGAGCAGGGACCGCCTCGATAGCCGGAAGTTCCCACGTACCCACGTACGCGGCGTCTATCAACTGAACGCGATCCGCCCATGAAGTGATGTCGAAGGCGCCGGGCTCACCGAAGTTGAGGAGCACCGGCCGGGCATCGTGCAGCAAACTGAAGACCCGCAGAGGGCCGTCGGCGGTATCCAGGTCGAGATCGGGCATCCGGCGCCCGAGCAGCGGGTGTCCCTCGCCGAGGTCGTAATGAACGCCCAGGCCGGACATCTCCGCGGCGAGCCGTTTGCGAACCTCGTCCAGGCCGAGGAGCTCGGAAACGGTGTCGCCCAGGGCCCTGGTGCGGTCGTCCGTGCGGCGAAGCGCGACCTGCGCCATCGTGTTGCGAAGCACGCGCGCAGCGACCGGGTGGCGCTCGGCGTGGTACGTATCGAGGAGGCTTTCCGGCGACGCCTTCTTGACCACCTGCGCCAGCTTCCATCCGAGATTCACCGCATCCTGCACACCGATGTTGAGGCCCTGTCCGCCCACCGGGTAATGCACATGTGCGGCGTCGCCGGCCAGCAGGACCCGCCTTTCGCGGTAGGTCGCGGCCTGGCGGGTCGTATCGGTGAACCGGGAGATCCAGGTGGGACTGTGGATCCCGTAATCGGTCCCGTAAACGGCGATGAGCGCCTCGCTCAGATCGCGCAGGGTGGGTTCGGTCGTGGGTCCGACGTGCTCTTCGGTCACCATGACCCGAACCGGGCCTCGGTTCCCGAACACCAACTCGCCGTCGCGGATCTCGTACTCCACCCTGCCGAACCCATGGGTGCCCTTGTCATCGTGGTGGATGCCCCACTTCGGCTCCTCGGCCACCTCGAGCTCGGCGATCATGGAGCTCGTCGTCGGATCCCACCCGGGGAAATCGATGCCGGCCGCCTTGCGGATCAGACTGCGGCCGCCGTCGCACCCGACGAGATACTCCGCACGGAGCGAACGACCGTCGGAGAGAACGACGTCGACGCCGCTGTCGTCCTGCGCGAAACCCGTCACTTCACGTCCGCGGTACATCGTTACCGGCAACTCGCCGACCCACTCGGCCATGATGCGCTCGATGTGGTTCTGCCACAGCCCGAGTCCGTAGTTGTGCCGCGTGGGAAAGTCGCTGATATCCAGCGGGACCATGTTGAAGCCCACGACCTGAGCGATCTGGCCCTCAGAGAGGAACCGATCGGCGATCCCGCGCTGATCGAAGACCTCGATGGTGCGTGCGTGCAGACCACCCGCGCGCGAACCGGGGAGTTCCTGGCTTGCGCGTCGCTCGACGACGGCGACGTCGACGCCGGCCAACGCCAACTCGCCCGCCAGCATCAGCCCCGTCGGACCTCCGCCGGCGATCACCACCGCATGGTCGTTCACAGTCCTCCCGCCGGCGTCCGTTCTGGCTTCGGCCGGCGATTATGCGGCGCGACCCGGGCCTTGCGGCAAGCCCCCCTTGCGCAGGTAAAATCAGAGGTGGAAAGGAGCGGTACTGCCCTTTCCCCAGCGGCTCCCCGCGCTCACTGCGCTCAGGTTCTTGTGCGAAGCGTCCTAGGTGTGAGCGACCGCCGTTTCGAGGCGCGGCTTGGCGACCGCGTCGAGCCGGTGACCCGCCACCACGATCGCCGCCGCGCCTACCGCGAGCGGGATTGCCAGGATCCCGAGCGTCTTCGGCGCGCCGATGTGTGACGCCATGATCCCGGCGATCAGCGCCCCGACCGGGAACAGGCCACCCCACGCCATCATGTAGAGGCTCATGATGCGCCCCCGCTTCCGCGCGGGGACGGCGGTCTGCAAACCGCTGTTGGTCGCCGAGACCGACAGCGTGTAGACGGCGCCGATCCCGACGAGCAGCACGCTCGACGTGACAAGGTTCCGCGACGCGGCGAACAGGGCGATCAGCACCGCGAGGATCCCCATCCCGGTGCCGATCGACATCCGCAGCCCGTAACGACGAACGATCACTCCGGTGGCGAGCGCCCCGGCGACCGCACCGACGCTGAACATCGCGAACAATCCGCCGTAACCCCCGGCACCGCGGTTCAGGACGTGCTTCGCCATGACGGACAGAAGCGCGATCACCGGTGCACCGAACACGCTCACGATCGCCGTGGCGCCGAGCAACGAGGAGATCGCCGGGGACTCCGACGCCGCGCGAACGCCGCCGAACAGCGCCCGAGCGCCGCTCGAGGTCGGCGGCTCCTGCCGTGTGGTCCTGATCGCAAGCAGCGCCGCGATGACGGCGACGAAGGTCAGCGCGTTGACGGCGAACGCCCAGCCGGCGCCGTACGCCGCCAGGATCAACCCGCCGAGCGCGGGACCGAGCACGCGCGCGATCGAGAACTGCGTCGAGTTCAGCGACACCGCGTCGAGGATCAGTCGTGACGGGATCAGGTCGGGGATCAGCGCTTGGAACGACGGCGCGTTGAACGCCATCGTGATCCCGGCGGCTCCGATGATGGGGAGCAGGGTCGCGACGCTGGCGTGGCCGGACCACGTGACGACCGCGAGCGCCGCCGCGAACGTCATCGCGAGCGACTGCGTTACGAGCAATACGCGCCGCCGGTCGAGCCGGTCGGCCATGAGCCCGCCGAAGAGCCCGAAGAGCAGCGTGGGGATGAACTGGGTGAAGGTCACCATGGAGACCCAGAACGCGGACTCCGTCAGCTCGAGCACGACCCAAGCGAGGGCGACGTTCTGCAGCCAGGTCCCGGTGTTCGAGACGAGCGCGCCGCTCCAGAACAGCGCGAAGTCTCGGTGTGCGAAGGGCCGGAGGGTCCGGAAGCGGCCGGGGGAGGGCGGCTGCTCCAGAGGGAGCGGCGCGGCTTGCGCGGGAGGCTGCGGGAGGGCTCCCTCCACAGCGATCCCAGCGTGCCGGCGCATCGGTCTCAGGCCTCCTCGATAGTTTCCAACGGAAATGGTATCCTAGGGAACGCGTTCCGGCAAACGGATATGCTTGCACAGGAGGCGAAGGAGCCGTGCCCGGTCCATCAGAAGAGCTGCTCGAGGCCGTGACGACGGTGTCTCGCTACTTCTTCCGCGTCATGACCCAGTGCCTGGCCGACCTGCCCGAAGCCGAGGATGTGAGCGCCACGCAGTACCGCACGCTGGCGATCCTTGCGCTGCGCGGTCCCCGCAACGCGAGCGTGCTGGCCGAGGAGCTCGGGGTCGGCCGCCCGGCCGCGACCAAGCTGGTCGACCGCCTGGTCAAGCGGCGGTTGATCCGGCGGCGGAGCCACCAAACGGACCGGCGTCAGGTGATCCTCGAGGCGACCGAGCGGGGGCGCGGCGTGGTTCGCGCCGTCCAGCAGTGCCGTCGCCGACGCCTCGCCCGTGTGCTTGCCGAGCTCGATCCGGCTGCCCGCGAAGCCCTGACCCGCGACCTGCCGGCGCTCACCGAGGCCTTCGAGCGCACCGGCGCTGCGGCGACGACGCCGCCTGAACTGCTTACGCTCGCTTCCGCGCCTCGCTCCCGATAGGCGCCGCCGCCTCGGGACATTCCGGACGCAACTCCGGACCTATTGAAGGCGTCTTGGATGGCGACGATACTGTTCCCTCCCATGCGACGTCTTCTGCGCTTCGTCGTCCGGCCGGCCGTGCTCGCTCCGCTCGCGGTCATCTTGATCGCGAGCTCGATCGGTGCGTACGCGATGCGTGACCGAGCGCCGGCACCGAAAGCGAAGGGACCGTCGGCGGCTCCGGTCGTGCTCGGGGATCTTTCGATCCCGAAGCCCGACCACGCCCGTCCGACGCCGACCCCCACGCCGACGCCGACCCCCACGCTTAAGCCTTCGCCCAAGCCGACGCCGAGCAAGGCGGCGGCGCCGAAGCCGAAGGGGCCGAGCCTGTCCGCTTTCAAGGGGCTCGGCGCGTGGATCGACCTCTACGACTACGAGGCCGTCGTGCCGGAGCCGGCCGCCGCGGACATGGCCGACCGCGGGGTGAAGACGCTCTACCTCCAGACCGGCCGGTGGAACAAGCCGGCGCCCGACGACGCGAAGGCGTTCCTCGACGCGGCGCTCGTGGACCGGTGGATCCACGCGGCCCATGCCGAGGGGATGAAGGTCGTCGGCTGGTACCTCCCGGCGTACGAGAACATGAGCCGCGACATCAGCCGGCAGGTTGCCATCGCCACGTACCGAACGAGTCTCGGGCAACGATTCGACGCGATGGGCATCGACATCGAATACAAGAATCAGATGCCGACGCTTTCCTCCTGGAACGCCGCGGTCGCCGAGCACGCGCATCGCGTGCGGAACCGGGTCGGCGCGTCGTATCCGGTCGCCGCGATCGTCCCGGCCCCGCTCGCGATGGAGATCTATCCGCAGAACTGGAAAGGGTTCCCGTGGGCCAGCCTGGCGGAGTCGTCCGACCTCTTCATGCCCATGGCGTACTGGAGCTTCCGGAACGACTGCGACGAGAAGCCGCAGCACTGCGCGTCGGGGTACACATCCGGAAACGTCGAGCGGGTACGCGCACTGACCGGCAAGCCCAACGTCCCGGTTCACATCATCGGAGGCGTCGGAGACGGCATCAACACCGACGAGGTCGGCGACTTCGTGGCCGCGGCGCTCGCGACCAAGGTCTACGGCGGCTCGCTGTACGACTACGTGACGACCAAGCCCGCGTACTGGGCTCCGCTGGCGAAACTCAACGGCTGAGCCTCGTCTTGCCGCGCGCGTCCACGCCGCGTGATGCTGTCCAAGATGACGGAACCCCGCGTGTCCACCACGCACCTCGGGCAGTTCACCGAGGAGCACGCCGAGGCGATCGCGAAAGCGCTCGAGGAGGCGGGGATGGTGTGGTGGCACAAGTCTTCCGGGCGGCTGGTTCGTACCTTGTTCGCCGGCGATTGGGGCGTGCGGATATTCGTGGACTCCACGCGGCTGGATGAAGCGAAAGAGATCGTCCGGCGCGTCGCGGCGTCGTTCGAGAAGAAGGATGGATGATGGATCAGCCGGTCAAAGGGTTCTTCGACAGGATCGCCGGTCTGACCGACCCCGAGGCCGTCGCCGGGCTGCTCGCCGAGCTGGCGGCCGACGAGGAGTACTGGGCGCACGTGATCGAGCCGATCGATCCCGACGCCATGGGCGGCGCCGCGATCCACGTCCCCGACGAAGGACCGCGCATGTTCCTCATGCACCGGCCGCGCGGCGTGATGAGCTACGTGCATTCGCACGGCACCTGGGCCGCGGTCGCACCGGTGCGCGGCGTCGAGACGCATCTGCGCTACGACGTCGTCGCCGAGGAAGCCCCCGATCGGGCCCGACTCGTCGTCGCCGACGAACGCAAGCTCGTTCCCGGCCGGGCGGCGGTCGTCGTCCCGCCGAACGACATCCACTCGCACGGCCACGCCGGCGGTGACGAGGAGACGCCGTACACGTTGATCCTGACCGGCGAGGATCAGATCCGGTTCACGCGTCGTGAGTACGACCTGGACGCGGGCACCTACCGCGACCTACCGCCGGGAGACTTCGGAACGCTGAACCTGGCCTGAGCGGTCCGTCGGGGCCGCGCGTAGGCTGGCGCCATGGAGTACGTCGCGTGGGACGACCTCGGGGGCCGGCCGAACATCATCGTGGATGGCTACCCCGCAACGGGAACGGTGCTCGCGCTGTCGCACTGGCGGGGGAGCGGCTGCCCGGAAGAGCTCGCCGACGACCTCTCGACCCAGATCGCGTTCCGGTACCTCGACCGGCCGGACCTCGCCGTCGAGGCCGATGCGGTGTCGAACAACCACTTCGACGAGGACGGACTCTGCGGGATCTACGCCGTGCTCCATCCGGAGGATGGGCTGGCGCGGCGTGAGCGGCTGATCCAGGTCGCCTCAACGGGGGACTTCGACACGTTCACGGATCGCGACATGGCGCGCGTCGCGTTCGCCCTGGGCACCATGATGGACGAGGACCGTTCGCCGCTCGGCGACGGGTTCTTCTCGCGGCCGTACCCTCAGGTGTCGGCGGCTCTCTACAAGGAGCTGCTCGTTCGCCTCCCCGACATGGTGGATGCGCCCGACCGCTTCAAGGATCTCTGGGAAGCCGAGGATGCCTGGCTCTCACACGACGAGGCGCTCTTTGCGTCGGGCGCGATCGGGATCGAAGAGCGTCCCGAGATCGATCTCGCGATCGTGACGCTCCCCGACGAGGACGTGCCGCTCGCGTTCGCCGACGAGGTGAACCTCCTGGATCTCCATGTGTCGGCGGTGCACAACCGGACGCGGCTCCACCGGATCCTCGCGATGCGGGGACGGCGCTATCAGCTCCGGTATCGGTACGAGACCTGGGTGAAGTACGTGTCGGCGCCGACGGTGTCCCGCGTCGACCTCGGGCCGCTGGCGGAAGAGCTGTCCGGTCGCGAGGACGGCGGGAAGTGGGAGTTCGACGGGGTCGAGAGCATCACGCCGAGCCTGCGTCTCGAAGGCGCCGACGAGAGCACGATCGCTCCCGGTGACTTCGTCGAGGCCGTAACCGGCTTCTTATCGCGCTAAAGGCTCGCCCCGCACGTAGAGACAAGCGAAGTAAAATCGGAGACGCCCCCGTATCCCAATCGGCAGAGGAGCGCCCCTTAAAAGGGCCTCAAGTGTGGGTTCGAATCCCACCGGGGGCACCGCGCCGG
>DATFGK010000060.1:0-16957 GCA_035249485.1 Actinomycetota bacterium
AGCCCGAGGAAGACCATCTCGAGCTGCTCCGGGTCGATCAGTCGGTCCAAGAAGATCAGATGCGCCGGCTCGCCGAGGTTCGCGCGTCGCGCGATCAGGCGGCGGTCAAGGAGTCGCTCGAGGACGTGCGCGCTGCCGCGCGCGGCACCGACAACCTCCTCGTCCCGATGCGTGAAGCACTGAAGCGCTCGGCGACCGTCGGCGAGGTCGCCAACGTCCTCCGCGAAGTCTTCGGCGTCTACCGTCCGAAGCGGTAGGAGCGGCGCGCTCGTGAGGATCGTCATCGTCGGCGGCGGTCCGGCCGGCTACGAAGCCGCGCTCGTGGCCGCAGAGCTGGGGGCCCACGTCACCGTCGTCGATCGCGTCGGGCTCGGCGGCGCCTGCGTACTCTTCGACTGCGTTCCGTCGAAGACGCTGTGCACGAGCGCCGAGGCCGTGACCTGGATGGAGGCTGCCCCGATGCTCGGCCTCGCCTCCACCGAGAACCCCCCGCGTCCTTCCGTCAACCTCTCAACGGTCTTCGCGCGGATCATCTGGCTGGCCGAGGCGCAGTCACGCGACATCGAGAAGAAGCTGGGCGTCGCCGGGGTGCGCGTGATCCAAGGTGCGGCGCGTTTGACCGACGCACGGTCGGTGGTCGTCGAGAGCGACGCGGACGACGAGCACATCGCCGCGGATGTCATCCTCGTGGCGACCGGCTCGTCGCCCCGCGAGCTGCCGTCGGCGATGCCCGACGGAAGGCGGATCCTCAACGCGAGGCAGGTCTACGACCTCAGCGACGTGCCCGAGCACCTGATCGTCGTCGGCTCGGGCGCGACGGGAGCCGAGTTCGCGCACGCCTTCAACCGCCTGGGTTCTCAGGTGACGCTCGTATGCTCTCGCGATCGCGTCCTGCCCGGCGAGGACCCCGACGCGGCCGTCGTGCTCGAAGAGGTCTTCGAGCGCCGCGGCATGCGCATCTTGAGGAACGCGCGCGCCGCCGGTGCCCGCGCGACCGACGACGGCGTCGTCGTGGACCTGCCCGGCGGCGGGACGCTCGAGGGAACGCACGCCCTGTTCACCGTCGGCCAGGTCCCGAACTCCGCCGACGTCGGGTTGGAGGCGGCCGGCGTCACGATCGCGAAGGACGGATCGATCCCGGTCGACGGGGTCAGCCGCACCAACGTCCCGACGATCTACGCAGCCGGCGACGTGACCGGCCGGATGATGCTCGCGAGCACGGCGGCGATGCAGGGCCGGATCGCGATGTGGCACGCGTTGGGCCAGGCCGTGAGCCCCATGCGTTGGGAAGAAGTGGCGGCCACCGTGTTCACCGATCCGGAGATCGCCACCGTGGGTCTCTCCGAAGCCGAATGCGCCGACCGCGGGATCCAGGTCGACGTCCGCAAGCTACCGTTCGCGACCAATGCCCGCGCCAAGATGGTCGGCCTCGAGGACGGGTTCGTGAAAGTGCTCGCGACGCACTCCACGCACGTCGTCGTCGGGGGAACCGTCGTTGCGCCGCACGCGAGCGATCTCGTGCTCCCGCTCTCGCTCGCCGTCCACGCCCGGCTGAGCGTCGAGCAGCTCGCACAGGCGTTCTCGATCTATCCCTCGTTCGGGGGAAGCATCCAGGAAGCAGCACGGCAGCTCATGCGGGGCTAGCGCGTGATCGCGCTGCGCGTGCTCGCGGGTATCGTCGGCCTCGCTATCATCCTCGCGACGATCATGTCGGCGGTGCGGACCGTGATCGTGCCGCGCGGGGTGTCGGTTCGTCTGACCCGATCGGTCTTCCTCGGCATGCGCAGCCTGTTCGAGCTCCGCGTCGGCAAGGACGCATCCTACGAGCACCGCGACCGCGTGTTCGCCCACTTCGCGCCCATAACGCTGCTCGTGCTTCTCATGGCGTGGCTCACGTTGGAGTTCGTCGGCTACAGCCTGCTCTACTTCGCGATCGGCGACACCATCCGGGACGCAGCAGTCGTGAGCGGGTCCGCGCTCCTCACGCTCGGTCTCATCCATCCCGATCAGCTCGGTGTGACAGTGCTCTCGTTCACGGAAGCGGCGGTCGGCTTCATCATCCTGGCTCTGTTGATCTCGTACCTGCCGACGCTCTACGGGATCTTCTCCCGGCGCGAGGTCGCGGTTCAGGCGCTGGAGACCCGGGCGGGTTCGCCGCCGACGGCGGCGGAGATGCTCGTGCGGTATTGGAGGATCGAGCTCCTGCACGAGCTGCCCGCACTGTGGGAGCGTTGGGAAACGTGGTTCGTCGAGGTGGCCGAGACCCACACCTCGTTCCCCGCGCTCGCGTTCTTCCGTTCCCCCGAGCCGGGGCAGTCGTGGGTCACGGCGGGTGGCACCGTGCTCGACGCCGCCTCGTTCGTGGTTTCGACCGTGGATCAGCTGCGCGAGCCTCGGGCGGAGCTGATGATCCGCTCCGGCTACATCGCGCTGGGCCGAATCGCACGTTTCCTCGAAGTCGAGTTCCCGGAGAACCCGCAGCGAGGCGACCCGATCTCGATCCGCCGGGAGGAGTACGACGCGGTCTACGACATGCTCGCGGCCGAGGGTATGCCGCTGCGCGCCGATCGAGAGAAAGCGTGGCTCGACTTCGCCGGCTGGCGCGTGAACTACGACACGCCGTTGCTGGCGCTCGCGGCGCTCACGGAAGCGCCCCCGACGCCGTGGACCTCCGACCGATCACCGGTGATCGGTGGGTTCGCTCAGCCTTCGCGGCCCAGGAGGTAGCGCTTCACCACGACCGCAGCGGCGGTTAGCAGCGCAACGAGCGCCCACGGCCACCACCCCAACGAGCCGGTCTCCTCCCGGATGTCTGCGGCCACCGCGACCGATGGGCTCGCCGACGGGGTGGTGGTGGCGGTCGGTGACGACGTCGCTTCGACGACCTCCGGTGTGGGAGTCGGACTCGGCGTGACCGTCGGCTTCGGTTTCGACTTGGGCGACGAGGACGACGGTGCGGGTGCCGGCGGCGGACCCGACGCCTGCTTCGCCTTCCCCGAGTTCGGGCTGATCATCAGCGACGACGCATCAACCGCTTCGAACGCGCTCGCCGGAACGGTCTTCAGCTCGTCGAGCATGTCGTTGGACCAGTCATCCGACGCGGCGCCGGTGAAGTACCAGTCGGAGCCGTTGTCGGCCAGGATCATCCCGTACTTCTTCATCGCGGCCAGGATCGCTTTCGTATCCGAGCGGAAACCGTTCGTGGAGTAGCTCGCCTTCAAGCGGAAGCGCGCCCCCATCGGCGGGAGGTTCTTGTTGTTCGCCGCGCCGGCCTGATGACGTGCCGGCCAGACGTACGACGTGTCGGTCTGTTGCGCGGTCATGCGGATCGCGTGATCGACCTTGCCGGCCTTCACCTCGTCGATCCGCACGAGTCCGGCGAAGATCGGGAGTCCGGCCGCGTCGGCCGACGTCCAGCCGGCGGGCCGCAAGGCGTTCGACTTGAGGTTCCAGATCGCGCCGGAGCCGGCCGTCGAGTTCCCTCCCGAAGCGTATTCGGCGTCGAAGAGCTCGTAGAGCGTGCAGGTGCTCTTGTCGATCATGATCGCGTGTCGGTCGGAGCCGCCTTCGATCGGCGTGTCCTCGCCGAACGGGTACGGGCCGGGGTCGCTCTCGTCCGGGTAGTAGAAGTCGACCGGAACGTCGGGATGCGATGCGGCGACGACCGTGTATGGGATCCCGTACGGCATCGGTTCTCCCGACGAACCGAAGTCCGGGTGGAGGTCGGTCGAGGCGCCGTCCATCGACGCCAGCCACGCGGCGCTCCGCGCGTGCACCGGAAGCTTCGAGATGTCCGAGTGCCAGACGTTGTCCGATGGGAAGACCGAGCAACCGGGGGCGCCGGGCGGCGCGATCGCGCCGGCACCGGCCGGGAACGCGAAGAGGGCGGCGGCTAGGCACAGGGGTACCGCGCGAGATCGGCGCATCAGGGGATGTATCGGCATCCGGCGGCGCGGTCCCGAGGGACCCCAGGCCCAGCTGCGGCCTACTCGATGACGGCGAGCGGGGCCCCGGTCTCCACGTTCTCGCCGGGGGAGACGTTGAGCTCGCCGACGGTGCCGTCGCGGGGGGCCGTGATGTGGTTCTCCATCTTCATGGCCTCGAGGACGATGAGCAGGTCCCCGGCCTTCACAGCGTCCCCGACGGAAACGGCCGTCTTGACGACTGTTCCCTGCATCGGGGCGCGGACCGTCTCCTTCACGTGGGGGCCCCCCGTCCCGGCCTTGGTCTCGGCGACCGGCGCCGCCGGGCGCGCCGCCTGGGCGGAACTCGCCCCCAGCCCGGCCAGCCCGCGGACGGCGACCTCGAACCGTTTCCCGTCGACCTCGATCGTGAACGCCTGCTCGGCGACCGGGACCGGCTCCCCGGCTTTCCCGGCCGGCTTCGCTGCGAGCCCCGAGAGATCGAGCTCGTTCTCGACGAAGCTGGTCGAGATGTCGCCGGCGGCGAAGCGCGGCTCCTCCATGATCATCCGGTGGAACGGGATCGTGGTCTTGACGCCCTCGATCGTGAACTCGTCGAGCGCCCGGGCCATGCGGGCGCGCGCGGCGTCGCGATCCTCGGCGTACACGACGAGTTTCGCGATCAGCGAGTCGTAGGAACGCGGGATCTCGGAGTCGGCGCCGAAGCCCGAGTCGACGCGCACGCCTGGCCCCGACGGCTCGACGTACGCCCCGATCCGGCCGGGAGACGGGAAGAACTTCTTCGCGGGATCTTCGGCGTTGATGCGGCACTCGATCGCGTGGCCGCGCGCGACGATGTCCTCCTGCGAGAACGGGAGCTCCTCGCCTGCGGCGATCTTGATCTGGAGGCGCACGAGGTCGATCCCCGTGCACAGCTCGGTCACCGGATGCTCGACCTGGAGCCGCGTATTCATCTCCATGAAGTAGAAGTGCTCGAGATCCGAGTCGAGCAGCGTTTCGATCGTGCCCGCGTTCACGTACCCGACGCGGCGCGCGATCGCGACCGACGATTCGCCGAGCCGGCGTCGTACGTCCTCGGACACGACCGGGGAGGGGGACTCCTCGACGAGCTTCTGGTGCCGGCGCTGAAGCGTGCAGTCGCGCTCGCCGAGGAACACGACGTTCCCGTGCGTGTCGGCGACGATCTGCGCCTCGATGTGGCGCGCGCCTTCCAGGTAGCGCTCGAGGTAGACCTCGTCGCGGCCGAAGGCCATCGCCGATTCGCGCTGCGCAGAGGCCAGCGCGTCCTCGAGCTCTTTGTCCGAGCGAACGACCTTGAAGCCGCGCCCGCCGCCGCCGAACGACGCCTTGATCGCGATCGGGAAACCGTGCTCGGCTGCGAACTCGCGCACCTCTTCGGGTCCCGTCACCGGCTCCAAGGTTCCCGGCACGACCGGCGCGCCGGCCTCGACGGCCGCCTGACGTGCGGCCACCTTGTCGCCCATCCGCTCGATGGCTTCCGCCGAGGGTCCGACGAAGGCGAAGCCGGCCTTGGTCGCCGCGCGCGCGAAGTCGGCGTTCTCAGCGAGGAACCCGTACCCGGGATGGATCGCGTCGACGCCGGCGCGCTCGGCGACCTCCAGGATGCGGTCGATGTTCAGATAGGAATCGGCCGGCGCGGCCGGGCCGAGCAGGAACGCCTCGTCGGCGTGGCGCACGTGCAAGGCGTCGCGGTCGGCCTCGGAGTAGAGCGCGACGGAAACGACACCGAGCTCGCGGAGCGCACGAAGCACGCGCACCGCGATCTCTCCCCGGTTCGAGACGAGAACTTTCGAGAACATGGTCGGCTCCGCGCGAGGGTAGCAGACGCCCGTGGGCCCCTCATGCCGGGTCTTTCCCCTGGTAGCCTCGCCGGGCGATGGAGCCCGAGCCCTTCGATCCGGCAGCGTTCGAGCGTGCGGCCGCGGCGGCGCCGTGGGTGCGCCGGGTCGTCGGCGTGGCCGCGATCGACTCCACCAACGCCGAGGCACTCCGCTTGGCGGCCGCCGGCGAGCCGTCGGGGACGGTGGTCGTCGCCGATGCGCAAACCTCGGGCCGGGGCCGGCTCGGGCGATCCTGGTGGGCCGAGCCGGGTGGGTCGCTCCTCGCCTCGTGGCTCATCCGCCCCGAGCTGGCCCCCGAGCGATGGCCTACGTTGACGCTCGTCGCGGGACTGGCGGCAGCGCGTGCGCTGATCGCGTCGGCCGGGATCGAGGTGCGCTTGAAATGGCCGAACGACCTCCTCGTTGATGAACGCAAGCTCGGAGGGCTTCTCGCCGAGGCCGACGGCGGCGGCGCCCTCGTAGTGGGGCTCGGCGTGAACGTCCGTCAGACGGAGTTCCCGGATGACATCGCGTCGATCGCGACCAGCGTCGTCGCTGCGGGCGGGCGTCCGGTCGAGCGCTCCTGGTTGCTCGCGGCCACGCTTTCGGGGTTCGGCGCCCGCATGCACGAGCCGGAAGCGGCACTCGAGGAATATCGGACGTTGTGCGACACGCTCGGACGGAGCGTGCGGGTGGAACGGATCGGGATGGAACCGCTCGTGGGGATCGCGCGGGATCTAACGGCCGGCGGCGCGCTCGTCGTCGAATCGGAGAGTGGTGGGCGAGTCGCCGTCGCGGCGGGGGACGTGCAACACCTTCGCTGAGCCGGGCACTACGAGATCGACGTCATCGTTACCTGGAACGTCATGTTGAAGACCGCCGACAGGTTCTTCACCTCGTCGGGCACGTTCTCGAAGCTGAGCGTCCCCGTCATCTTGAGATCCCCGAGCGCGGACAGCAGGAACCCGCTCTTCGTCGCGAGCGACTGAGTGAAGTCGGTCGTGAAGTAGCCGTTGAAGTTCATCACCGCGCGCCGGAGCTCGGCCGGGACGTCCGTGCCGGCGAAGTCGCCGAGATCGGCGAAGCTCATGCGGAAGTTGAACGGTGTGTTCGTGTTCGACTTGATGACCGCCGCTTCCTGACCGTTGATCGTGTCGCGCTTGAGGAGCTGCGCGGTTCCCTGGTAGCGGATCGTGTCCCCGAAGGGATTCGCCATCTCCTCGTTGATCTCCCACGACTCGCCGGGATCGACCCGGCCGTCGGGAAGGATCGGCCCGAACGCCTCGGGACCGAAGAGGCCGGAGATGTCGGCCACAGGATCCGACTCGCGGATCTTCAGGAGGCTGCGGCCCCGAGCCTCGATCACGCGGCCGTCCGGTGCCATCCGGATCGTCAGCGGCGTTGTGCCCGGCGGGATGTTGGTCGAGAGTTTGCCTTCGGTGATGCGCATCTTCTCGATGACGTACTGGATCGTCGCGACGCCTCGGTCGTCGACCGCGGTTGTGGTCTGACGGAGGATCGATTCCATGCTGCCGCGGAACGTTCCGCCGCCGAAGCCCGGACTCGCCGCGCGGAAGTCGAACGTCATCGCGAGGCTGTACCGGTGGGTTTCCCCGCTCGCGAAGACGTACTTGAGGTTGGCTGCGCTCGCCGACGGCCCGAGCACGGCCGCCAGCGCGACTCCCACGAGCAGGACCGCGAGCAGAACGATGGCGACGCGTGGCTTGGCGCTGCGGCGCGCGGGCTTTTCGGAGGCCGGGAGCGGCGGGGGCGCACCGGGAATGGGCGGCGCACCCGGCGCCGGCGGACCGGACGGAGCGTCGAATCGAGACGGTTGAGAAACCCCGGGGCGCGGGATGAACTGCGGCTCGACGGGAGCGGCGCGTTCGGGGGCGGCGAGGTGGCCCGAGGGGCAATAGCCGTCCTTGCCGACCTGCCGGCGACACTCCGGGCAAAGCATTGTCCGACTCCTGTTCCGGGCTGAACCTTCACGCTACCCGACCCGCGCAACCCTCGAAATGACTCAAGGGACCCATTTGCGCCCGGGTCGTAGGACCCGGAAACGGAGCCGGCCCGCCGAGGATCGGCGGGCCGGCGGGGGTGGCTGAGCGGGTTATCCCACTCGGATCGTGCGGTCCTCCATGAAGTCGATCGAGCCGTCCATGGCGCTGGCCTCGAACACCTCCAGCGTCCACGTCTCGGGGCTCGACGGTGGCGTGAACGTGATCTTCTTGGTGAAGGGCTCGCGCGCCGGCGCTGCTTCCAACGCGGTCGCGTTGGTCTGGACGACGATCTTTCCGGCCGCGTTGCGGAGGATGATCCCGACGTTGGCTTCGAACGTCTGCGCGAGCCCGGTCAGCTTCAGGGTGCCCGAGGAGGCGGCGGCCTCGAGCGGGGTCCAGAGCGTGATCGGAGCGAGCACGTCGATCTCCGGGTCGCGGTCCCAGGGCTGGCCGCTCATACCGACGGCGCCCCAGAAGTCCTCGATGCTCCGCCCGTTCGAGGCGGTGCCCTCGGACTTGCCCTCGACAGTGAAACGGACCTTCGTGATCGTCGGGAACTCGGTCAGGGTGTAAACGATGGACTGGATCGCGAGCGCTTCGACGCGCCCGCCGCCCGATCCCGTCAGAGCCTCGGCGCTCCAGTCGACCGTGGCGACCGCGTCCGAGATGACGACCGAATTCACCTTGGTCGCCTTCGGGAACGGGGTCGAGTGGTCCTCGTCTTGCGGCGTGCCGTGGAGGAGCTCTTCGAGCGCGGCGCGGGCGATCGCCTCGGTCCTGGCCACCGTGTGGCGCTCGGCCGTCAGGTAGAAGTCGTCCGCTCCTTCGACCAGGTAGTACAGCGTGACCTGTGTGCCGGCGGGGGTCGCCGGCGTCCCGGTGGGCGATCCGGTCGTTCCGGGCGACTGGGTTCCGGGCTGCGCGCCGGGGGTCACGGGCGTGTCCGCCGCGCACGCCGCAGCAGCCGCCGCCAGCGTGAGGATCGCGATGAGCTTCTTCATGACTTCCTCCTCGTATCGGGTCGACGCAGAGAACGACCCCGCAGGTCGAGGGTACGTTGCACCTCGGACCCAGATATGTACCTTCGGGCAGGCCGCGTTGCCGCTGCTTCCGGCGCGTTGATAGGTTTCCGCGCGTGCCGGACTCCGATCGCGTTGCCGTCGTGGGAGTGGGCCTCGCGGGGTTCGCACCCATCACGGCGGGCATCTCCTACAAAGAGCTGACCTTCGAGGCGGCGCAACGCGCCTACGCCGACGCCGGGGTCGACGCGCGTCAGGACATCGACTCGTTCGTGACGGTGGCCGAGGATTTCCTCGAGGGAACGAGCATCTTCGACGAGTACACGCCCGATCAGATGGGCGCCGCACAGCGGCCGATGCAAACGATCACGGCGGACGGGCTCTTCGGTCTGGCGACCGGCGTCATGCTGATCCGATCGGGCATCGCCGACATCGTCGCGATCGAAGGGCACTCCAAAGTTTCCGACGTGCTGACGCTCGATCGGATCATCGACTTCGCACAGGATCCGGTTCTCAACCGGCCGCTGGGGCTCCACCCGTCGTACGTCGCCGGCCTCGAGATGCGGCGGTGGATGACGATCAGTGGAGCGACCGAGAAGCAGGTCGCGGAGGTCGTGGTGAAGAACCGCCGCAACGCGCTCGACAACCCGACGGCGGCGTACCCGGCGGCGCTCTCCGTCGACCAGGTGCTCGCGTCGCCGCCGGTCGCGGAGCCGCTGCGCAGCGCCGAGGTCGCGGGTCGCGCGGACGGCGCGATCGTCCTCGTGCTCGCCTCGGAGAAGGCCGTGAAGCGTCTCGGCGGACGCGCGGTCTGGGTGACCGGCGTGGGCTGGTCGCAGGACGCTCCGTCGCTCGAGAGCCGTTCCTGGAGCGAAGCGACGTACCTGAAGCTCGCCGCCGAGCGCGCGTACGCTTTGGCGGGGATCAAGCAGCCCCAGAAGAAGATCTCGGTCGCCGAGGTGAACGACACCTACGCGTACAAGGAGCTGCAGCACCTCGAGGCCCTCGGGCTCGCCGGGAACGGCCTGCCGGTCAACGTCTCCGGCGGCTGCCTCGGGCGCGGGAACCTGTTCGAAGCCAACGGGCTGGCGCAGGCGGCCGAGTGCGTCGCGCAGCTCCGGGGCGAGACCGGCAAGCGCCAGGTGAAGGGCGCGTCGGCGGCGCTGGCGGCGTCGTGGCGCGGCGTTCCCTCGAGCACGGGCGCCGTCGCCATCTTCGAGGCCTGATGACGATGCTCAAGCGTGTCGACAACGCCCACTACTGGACCAAGGCGATGGACGCGTCGGTCGCGTTCTACCGCGACGTGCTCGGACTCGGATTCCGTATGCGCAGCGGTGACGACTGGGCCGAGTTCGACGTCGGAGGCACCACGATCGCGCTCCACGGCACCTACGAAGGTCACGCGCCGCCGACCGACGGCGCGACCGTCGTGTTCGAGGTCGACGACCTCGAGGGGGAGATGCGCGCGCTCGGCGGGCGCGGCGTTGCGTTCGAGGGCGAGGTCAACGAGGTCCCCGGATACGGGAGGTTCGTCTCGTTCCGCGATCCCGACGGCAACCTCTTGCAGATGTTCGAGCGCGGCGCCGGTGACGGCGGCGCACACGGTGAGGAGTAGCGATGGGCAGGCGGGTCGCGGTCGTCGGCGCTGGGATGACGAAGTTCGTCCGCCGTGCGCAAGAGACGGGCAAGGAGCTCTCGTGGCAGGCCGCGTCCGCGGCATTGGATTCGTGCGAGCTCGGCATCTCCGACGTCGACATGGTGTGCATGGGCTCCGCGCCGGACGCGTTCGACGGCGTCCACATGAAGGGCGAGTATCTGTCCGACGGCGCAGGCGCATGGGGGAAGCCGTACATGCGCGCATACGTCGGCGGCGGCACCGGCGTGTTCACGCCGATCCAGGGCTGGTACCACGTGGCCTCCGGGCTCGCCGACATCGTCCTGTGCGTGTGCGAGGAGAAGATGTCGTCCACGCAGCCGCACCCGCAGGGCGCGTTCATCACGATCTTCGACAACTTCACCGAGCGGGAGCTCGGGCCGAATCTGCTCTGGATCTTCGCGCTCGAGATGCAGCGCTACATGGCGGTGCACGGCCTCGAGAAGAAGGACATCGCCGCGGTCAGCGTCAAGAACAAGCGCAACGCCGCGGACCACCCGGCCGCGCTGCTCGGCGACGCCGACATCACGGTCGAGGACGTGCTCAACTCCGAGGTGCTCGCGTGGCCGGTGCAGCGCCTCGACGTCTCGCCGGTGACCGACGGTGCGGTGGCGCTCGTGCTCGCCTCGGAGGAGGCCGCGAAGCGGATCACGAATAAGCCCATCTGGGTCTCGGGCGTCGGCTGGACGCTCGACACCGCGTACTGGACGAACCGCGACCTGTACTACCCCTCCTACGTCGAGCGCGCGGCGCGGATGGCCTACGACATGGCCGGGATCAAGGAACCGCGCAAGGAGATCAACATCGCCGAGCCGTACGACCCGTTCGACTACAAGGAGCTGCACCACCTCGAAGGGCTGATGCTGTTCGACAAGGGCAAGGCTCCCGAGGCGATGCGTGACGGCGTGCTCTACCGCGACGGGGACCTGCCGTCGTGCCCGTCCGGCGGGTTGCTCGGGGTCGGGAACCCGATCGCGGCGGCCGGGCTGATGAAGATCGCCGAGCTGTTCTGGCAGCTGCGGGGCGAGGCCGGCGCGCGTCAGGTCCCCGGCTCGCCGGAGACGGGCGTCGCACAGGCGTGGGGGGACCTCATGCAGGTGGGAACGGTCGTGGTCATGCAGAACAAGAACGAGAACGGGAAGCGGTAGCGCGTGTGGAGTGGGACGCGTTCCTATCCGAGCGGCCCCTCGCGGTCCTCGCCACCGTGGGGCGGGACGGATATGCACACGCGGTGCCGGTGGAGGTCCTCGTTCGCGACGGCAAGGTCTATGCCTGGGTGGAGGGCGGCTCGGTGAAGGCTGGGAACGTGGGGCGAAGCGGCAAGGCTTCGATGCTCTCGTACAAGGGCAACGCCGGGACGCTCGTACGAGGACCCGCGCGTCTCATCAACGCCGAGGATCCGATGTACGAGCCGGTTTCGCGCGGCTTCCTCTCCAAGTACGAGCGCGAGGAGACGTTCGGCAACGACACGCTGATCGAGATAACGCCGGAACGCATCGCTGTGTGGGAGTGACGATGAACGAACCGAAGACGCCGCCGTTCGACATGCGAGGCCCGCAGTCCCTGTCCGACGAGGAGTTCCGGCAGGGCATCGGCGTCGACTTCGCCGTCGAGGCTCGCTACGCCTGGGACGCGGGGATCGCGATCGGCCACTACCTCAACGAGCTCAGGGAAGGGCGCATCGCGGCGCGCATCTGTCACGGGTGCGAGCGGACGCTCGTCCCACCGCGCATGTTCTGCGAGCAGTGCTTCCGGCCGACCGACGCCTGGACGACCGTTCAGGACACCGGCACGGTCAACACGTTCTCGCTCGCCTACGTCACCTGGGACATGCGCGAGCTCGACGACCCGGACATCCCCGCCGTGATCGAACTCGACGGCGCGTCGCCGGGCATAGGGATCATGCACAAGCTCGGCGACGTGGACCCGGAGACCGTGCACACGGGGATGCGCGTCCGCGCGGTATGGAAGCCCGAGTCCGAACGCACGGGATCGATCCTCGACATCGACCATTGGGCGCCGATCGACGGCCGGTCGGACAAGCGCAAAGGCGCCCGCAAGAAGCCGGCCGCGAAGCGGACCACGTCGCGCAAGCCCAAGGCGATGGCGAAACGACCGGCAAAGCCGAAGCCGAAAGCCAAGACGAAGAAGGGCGGGCGGCGCTGATGCTCGAGAAGGTCACGAATCCCGAGCAGATCCGTATCGTCGAGGGACACATCCCCGTCCGGCACCGGTACACGCCCGGCATCGCGGGCGATCGGTTCTTCCGCGCGCTTCGCGATCAGGGGAAGTTCCTCGCGACGCCCTGCAAGTCGTGCGGCGTCGTCTACGTTCCCGGCCGCGCGTTCTGCGAGCGGTGCTTCGCGGCGCTCGACGAGTGGGTGCCGGTCGGGCCGGGTGGGACGCTCGAGTCCTTCACAACCGTGCACGTCGATCTCGACGGGCGACCGGCCGAGCCGCACGACGTCGGTCTGGTGAAGCTCGATAGGGCGACGACGGTTATGGTGCACCGGATCGTGTCGAAGCGCGGCGCGGAGCCGCGCGTCGGTGCGCGCGTCGAGGCCGTCCTCAAACCGAAGAAGAACCGGACCGGATCGATCGACGACATCGACGGCTTCCGCCTCGCCTAGCGCAGACCGCCGGATGGATTTCCAGTTCAGCCCCGAGCAGGACGAGTTCCGGCGCGCCGTCCGCTCGTTCGCCGAGGAGGTCATCGCTCCCCGCGCTGAGGAGATGGACGAGACCGGCGAGTTCCCCGTCGACATCGTCAAGCAGATGGGCGCGCTCGGCCTCTTCGGGCTCCCGTTCCCCGAGGAATACGGTGGCTCGGGCGCCGACTTCACGACGCTCTGCATCGCGATCGAAGAGCTCGCCCGGATCGACTCGTCGATGGCGATCACGCTCGAGGCCGGCGTCGGACTCGGCGCGATGCCGATCTACCTCTTCGGCTCCGAGGAGCAGAAGCAGACGTGGTTGGTGCCGCTGGCACGCGGTGAGAACATCGCCGGGTTCGGGTTGACCGAGCCGGGCGCCGGCTCGGACTCCGGGAACACCGCGACCAAGGCCGTGCTCGACGGCGACGAGTGGGTCATCAACGGCTCGAAGGCGTTCATCACGAACGTCGGGACGCCGCTGTCGCTCTTCGTCACGATCACCGCGGCCACCGGCGAACGCGGGGGTCAGAAGGAGATCTCGAACATCATCGTGCCGGTCGGCACGTCGGGGTTCACAGTAGGAAAGGCGTACAAGAAGATCGGATGGCACGCCTCCGACACGCGCGAGCTCGCGTTCGACGACTGTCGCGTCCCCGCGGAGAACCTGCTCGGCACGCAGGGGGAGGGGTTCCGGAACTTCTTGACGATCTTGGACGGCGGACGGGTGGCGATCGGCGCGCTCGCGGTCGGGCTTGCGCAAGGCTGCCTGGAGCATTCGATCGCGTACGCGAAGGAGCGGCATCAGTTCGGCAAGCCGATCGCCGACTTCCAGGCGATCCAGTTCAAGCTCGCCGACATGGCGACCACGACCGAGCTCGCGCGCCTCGCCGTCTATCGCGGAGCGTGGATGAGCGATCGGGGGATGCCGTTCAAGCGGGAGGCGTCGATCGCGAAGCTGTTCGCCTCGGAAGCAGCCGTTACCGCCGCGCGCGAGGCCGTGCAGATCCACGGCGGCTACGGGTACATCAACGAATCGGCCGTCTCACGCTTCTATCGCGATTCCAAGGTGCTCGAGATCGGCGAGGGCACGAGCGAGGTCCAGCGGATCCTGATCGCGCGCGATCTGCTCGGCGCCTGAGCGTCAGCCGCCCTGGAGCGGCGCCGCCTGGCCCGCCTGCTTGAACTGGACCTGATCGAACTTGTCGATGTCGTAGGTCTGCCAGGCGACGAGCCCGAGGACGCCGACGAGGATGACCCCGCCCAAAGCTCCTTGGAAGACGCGTCGCGCTTTCATCCCGAACAGCGCGATCGCCATCCCGCCTGCGCCGCCGCCGGCCAGCGTGAGCCAGCCGACCCGCAAGCCGAAGCGGCGGAACGCGTCCTTGCCCTCGTCCTTGATGATCGTGGCGAGGCTCTTCGCATCCTTGGTGGCGAGAACCGCGTCCGGCAGCGACGCCACTCCGACGACGCCGGTCACGGTTCCACGGAGGGAAAGGAAACCCATGTGGGTTGGCGCCTCCGCGAAGCCCGTCCGGAGTCCCGTGACCGGCTGGATCGCGAACCGCGTCTCACCGGAGGCCGTGGGCATGATCTGGAGCTCCATGATCAAGGGGCCGACGCGGTACTCGTGCGCGCTGAACGCAGCGAGCGCGATCATCGACCCTGCCGCTCCGAGGATCATCGCGGCGACCATGAACCGATAACTCGAGACTTCGTGCGCCGGTGCGAGTGCTTCGCCTGTCTGCATCAGGACTCCTTCTCGTCCGTTGACCCACACAGATCTTCGAGCTCCGACGCTCCGTCCTCGGGTCCCACCGCGAGGACGCGGTCGCCGGCTTGCAACGTGAGCGCGCCGCGTGGCCGGTAGATCCACCGGCCGGCCCGCTGGACGGCGAGCACATCCATGCCGGTCTCGGTCCGCAGCGAGAGCGCCCGGAGGCTGCGTCCGTCGGCCGACGAGCCCTTGCCGACGGTGACCTCGGCGACGACCTCGTCGGCCTCGGCCAGCGCCTCGGCGATGATCGGGTGCGGTTCCTCCTCGCGCTCGACGAGCCAGGTCATCTCCTGGGCCGCGTCGGCGATCCGTTCCGACGCGAACGCGAGGTGGAGCAACCCCCGTAGATCGTCGGCGTCGGCGCCCTCGCGCACTGCGCGGAGCACCCAGCGCTCCAGCTCGTGCTGCATCTCGTCGGTCTGGTCCTCGAGCGAGACGACCTCCGACGCGAGTCCCTTGTCGTGGAAGAGGACCGCCGAATACGCGAGGCCGACCGCGACCTCGGACGCGTTCTTCATCTCGACCAGCAGGTCCACGGCCCTGTCGATCCCGGTGAACGTCTTCTCCGCCGGTTCGCGGAGATCGCGCCGCGGAGCTCCGGCCAGCTCGCGCACGAGGTCGACGCCCTCCTCGGGTCCCTGCAGGAACAGCACGTCCCCTCCTGCAAGCACCTCATCGGCGTCGGGGTCGAAGATCCATTGCACGTCGCGACGGATCGCGATGATCCACATACCGGTCTCGGTGGGGAGCGCCAGCTCTTCGAGCGTCTTGCCTTCGATCAGGTTCTCGTCGCGGAGCCGCACGCGGGCGACGACCTCCTCCGCGTGACGGAGGTCGTCGCGGAGCTGGCTCGGGACGCCGAGATCCTTGAGCACGACGCGGGCGATGTCCTCCGCGGCGTCGCCGATCTTCTCCATCGTGCTCGCGAGGCCGAGCACGCCGGCCATGGCCTCCGCGTCCTCGGGGGAACGCGCGGCGAGGATCGCGATCTGGCGGAGCCGGCCGATGATGAGCCCCATCTTGTTCTCGAGCTCGAGCACCTCCTGCGCGATGCGGTCGTCGCCGAAGAAAACCGACGCGTACGCGAGGTCGACCATGAGCTCCGAGACATCCTTCGCCTCGGCCAGCAGATCTTTGACGGTGCGCGGCTCGTCCATCACTTGATCCCCATCGCGACGACGACGCCGATGACGCTGACGACGCCGATCAGGTCCATCGAAGAGGTGATCATCGGGATCCCATGATTATCCGGGTCCAGGCCGAAGCGGAAGGTAGCCACGGCCGTGCCGTACGACATCACGGCGGCGCCCACCGTGCAAAGCGCACCGGCGAGCAACGCGATGCCGATCATCTCGAGAACGCCTGGGCTCGCGAACCCCAGCGCGACTGCGACGTAGTGGCTCGTGAGTCCGGTCAGCCCGAAGTTCAGCACGGCCCACGGCCCGGCGAGCGAGATCTCGAGGCCCGCGAGCCGCTCCGGGATCAGGCGGGGACGGATCGAGCCGAGATGCAAGCGGCTCGCGAGGCGGCTCGACACGATGCCGCCGAGCGCGCCGGCATTTTCCAAGAACGGCGGCATCAGCACCAGGAGCGCCGGCAGGCTCTGGAACCGCTCGAGCCGGTGCTCGACGATCGTGCCGGCGAGGATGTTGACGAGCCCGGTGAGCGCGAGCACGAGCAGGCTCTCCCGAAGGATTCGCCGCGCGGTCGGGAGCTCGGTGCGGAACGCCTGGACGAAGCACCAGAGGCACACCGCCGCCGACACGATCCCTACGAACAGCGTGACGTTCCCGAGGGCTGCGATGTATGAGGCGGCGAACAGCGCCGGCAGCGTGATCAGATCGCCCATGAACGTGATCAACGGCGCGGCGACCGAGTCCAGGTCCCACTCGCGCCGGTACCCCTCCCGCGCGAGGAGCACGGTGAGCACGAGGATGAACGCGCTCGACGCCAGCGCGCCGAGCACGCTGATGACCATGAAGTCCCAGATCGAGATGCTCGGGAGTCCGGTCGCAGCCGAAACGATGCGCGCAGCCGCGGCCAGGAACAGCGACGTGGTGAACGTCAGCAGCGTGGCGGCGTAGACGTT
>DATFGK010000061.1:0-8372 GCA_035249485.1 Actinomycetota bacterium
TCCGGAGCAGACGCCTATGACAGCGGTGAGTACCTCTATCAAGACTTCATCTACGACTCGTACGGGGCCAACACGACGAACGCACCGCTCCCACCCGAGCCCGTTCCGGCCGCAACCGACACCACGTTCAGCGGGCTCACCGGCGACGTGGTCTACCCGACCGATGCGGAAACCTACGCCTTCGATGCGGCGGACCTGCTCGAGTTCCGCGCGCGGCTCGAGGACGGGAAGGTCCTCTACCGCGTGACGCTGAACACGATGCTCGCGCGCGACGTCGCCGGTGTGGCGATCGGGATCGACACCGATGCCGACTCGGCGACGGGCGCGTCCGAGTGGGGCTACGGCATCGGCTCGCTCGGCGAGCTGGGCCTCGAGCACGTTCTGATCTCGTGGGGCACGGCTGCTTTGTTAGACGGCAAGCCGAACCCCTCGACGGTCGACGTCCGCCGCAACCAGATCACGATCGAGACGCCGCTCGCACCGGGGAACGAAACGTGGCGGCACTACCTCGTCGTCGGCCTGTTCGACGCCGCAACCAAGACGTTCAAAGCCGTCGGCGACCAGCCGACCGAGACGCACCCGGGGGGAGCACACGGCACCGACGCGCCCCCGATCTTCAACGTGGGGTTCCGGTTCGAGGAGCCGTTCGCCGGCATCGACCCGACCTCGGGCTCTCGCGGCGCGGGTGTCGGCAACCACCGCGAGCACGGCCAGGCGCTCGCGCTCGCCGCGCGTGACATCTCCGAGCTGCACGCCGACATCTCGTTCGACAAGCTGCGCAGCCGAGCGTCCGAGTCGCACGCCCCGGCGTCGGGGCACATCAACCGCCTCTACGTCTCGCATCTCGATCTCGGCGAGGGCGCGCAGCCCGAGCGCCCGATGTTCCGGGGCAAGATCCAGCCGTACTCGGTCTTCGTCCCGGCCTCGTATCGTGAGGGAGCACCTGCACCGCTCCACCTGTGGCTGCACTCGCTGGCGGCCGGTTACAACCAGTACCGGATCTTCGCGCCGAACAGCCTGACGCAACTCGGCGATCAGCGCGGCTCCTTCATCCTCACTCCGGCAGGCCGCGGACCCGACGGCTGGTACCACCACGAGGCCGAGGTCGACGTCTTCGAGGCGTGGGCCGATCTGAAAGCTCGCTACGACATCGACGGGACGCGCGTGACGATCGGCGGGTACTCGATGGGCGGGTACGGCACGTACAAGCTCGCGTCGCAGTACCCCGACCTCTTCGCGAAGGCGTTCGCCGTCGTGGGACCGCCCGACGAGGACATCCTCGGCGGCCCGTCCGGCGGGGCGGCGGGCGGCGACGGTCACGTCTTCGACATCGTCGAGAACCTCCGCAACGTGCCGCTGCTGATGTGGAACGGGATGATCGACGAGCTGGTGCCGGTGCTCGGCCCGATCCGGCTCGAGAACCGGCTCCACGAGCTCGGCTATCGACACGAGCTGAACGTGTTCCCGATGTACGACCACTTCCTCATCTCGATCGTGGACCATTGGGAGCCGGGTCGGAACTTCCTCGGCCTGTCCACGATCGACCCTGCGCCTTCGCACGTCACGTACCGGCGCGTCGTGGCGCAGGACGCGCCGAAGCTCGGACTCGTGCACGACCACGCGTACTGGGTCTCGGGCGTGACGGTCGCCGAGGGGGCGGAGGCGGGGGTCGTCGACGCGCGAGCGCTGGTTCGGGGAGAAGCCGTTCCCACACCGGTGACGATCGCGGGCGTCGGGTTCGCGCCCGCGTTCCACATCAAGCGCGGCATCAACTGGATCAAGGGGACCGAGGCACCGCGGAACGTGCTCGAGGTCAAGCTCGACGGCGTTTCGTCGGTCACGATCTGGAGCGAACAAGCAGGCTTCGATGCGAGCAAGCCCTTCGAGTTACGGGTCGACTCCGCGGTTCCGGCGGTCGTGACGCTCGCCGGCCGTTTCGGCGCCCGCGCACTCAGCGCCGGAGCCGGCACGACCACGATGACCGTTGCCGCAGCGCCGGCGACGGTGGCAGGGACGAAGCAACAACCGTCCGCGAGCAAGCCGGTGCGGGGAGCGCCGTCCGGCTCGCTCCCGGCGACGGGCGTCCCGGCCCGCACCACCGCGGCGGCGATGCTGCTCGCCGGCGCGTCACTCGCGCTCGCGTACCGCCGTTCCGGTCGCACGTCCTAGCGCAGTAGCGGCGCGACCTCTTCCGCGAACAGCTCGAGCATCTCGGCGTCGTCCCGCATGAGCAACGCGACGACGACCTCGCCGGCTCCATACGACGCGATGCGATCCGCGCATCGTTCGGGCGTGCCGGTGACGATCGTCTCCGAGAGCGAACGAAGGTCGACCCCGGCGAGGAACGGGGCTCGGCCGCGGAGACGCTCGACCGCGGCTGCGATCCCTCGGTCGTCCCGACCGACCAGCACGGTGAGGCCCGCCGACCGGCCGATCGAAACGGGATCGCGGCCGGCGCGCTCGCATGCGCGGTCGAGGCGGTCCGAAAGAGACGCGAACGTTTCCGGTGACGCGTCCCACGAGACGTTCCACTCATCCGCGTTGCGTGCCGCAACGTCGAGCAGCCGCTCACCCGAGCCGCCGGCGAGGATCCGGGGCCGGTTCGATCCCAGCTCAGAAAGCGCGACGAGCGCCGACTCCAGACGCGCGACCCGCGCCGCGTAGGTTCCACGCGATACGCCGAATGCGCGATGCTCCGGCTCGTACCATCCGGCTCCCACCCCGACCGTCAGCCGTTCGAACGGCAGCGCTCCCACGGAATGAGCAAGCAGACCCGGGGTCCGCATGGTCGCGGCCAGCACCAGCGTCCCGATCCTGAGCCGGGCCGTGGCGCGACCGAGGACCCCGGCCGCCACCAGCGGCTCGAGCGCTCCCGAGACCGAGCCGTCGGGGGCGACGGCGAACGGGTGATCGGACAGCCAGACCCCGTCCAGGCCCAGCCGCTCGGCGCGGCGGGCCGTGTCGATCATGACCTGCGCGTTCGGCGGGCCGGAGGGGTCGCGGTCGATCTCGTACTGCGGAAGAGCCAGGCTGAGGCGCACGCCACAGTCTGCAGGGGATAGCCCGGACGGGTGCCGAGGGAGGACCACGCTGGGCGGTCGGCAGACGTCCGTATCAAGCGGATGACCTCGGTTGCCGATTTCCGGAAAAGAAGGCCCGGCATCGGGACGTTCATGGACGAACCCCGCCGGGCGGCATTGAGGGGACACACGGTGGAGCGATCCACGGAACCGATCCGATTGGTGGCCGAAGTCTCGCGTAAGCGTGAGACCTCGTTCACGGTCGTCCGCGAATGGGCACACGATCCCGGCGGACGGATCTCCGCACTGCTTCTCGTTTACGGCGCGTTCTTCGTCGCCTGGCAGCTCTTCCGCTGGGGAGGCGACGAGCAGCGGACGCTGATCAGCGATCTCGCGTTCATCCCGGTCAGCATCTCAGCGGCGATGCTCGCGATGCGGGCCGGGCGGAATCCGAACCTCGACTCCCGAACGGCGCGCGCGTGGCGGATCATCGCGGTGTCGTTCTTCCTCTACTGGCTCGGCGACGTGATCTGGTCCATCGAGGAGAACCTCGGCAGCGCGCCGTTCCCCGGCATAGCGGACATCGCCTACGTCGCGTTCTATCCCGTGCTGCTGTGGGGCATCTTCGCCTTCCCGACCGGGCCGCGCTCGGCCTCCGAGCGAACGAAGCTCTGGCTCGACGGCGGAACCGTGATCGTCGGCGCAGCCATGATCCTCTGGTACTTCTCGCTGGGCCCGACCGCACAGGACGCCGGCTCGAGCTTCCTCGAGCAGTTCGTGTCGCTCGCGTATCCGATCGGCGACCTCGTGCTGATCTTCGGGATCACCCGCATCCTGCTCGGCCAGCCGCCGAGGGGAAGCGGCCACGCGTTGGGCGTCCTGGCGACCGGCCTCGTCTTCATGGTCGTCGGAGACGTTGCGTTCGCTCACCTGTCTTTGAACGACAGCTACCAGGGCGGCGACTGGCCGGATTCGGCGTGGATGCTCGCGCAGATCCTTACCGCGGTCGCCGCGCAGTATCAGTACTGGCACGCCTCACGGGGGGAGTCCGGGATCGCGGTGCGTCCGCCCGAGCCGCGCACATTCAGTCCCTTCCCGTATCTCGCGATCTTCGCCAGCTTCGTGCTGCTCGCGATCGTCGGCTGGGATCAGGCCGTCTATCCGATCGGCGGGTTGATGGTCGGAGCCTTGATCGTCACGACGTTGGTCGTCGCCCGGCAGATCGCGGCGCTGCGCGACAACCTGCGCCTCTTGAGAGAGCTGCAACATCTCGCGAGCACCGATCCGCTCACCGGGCTCGGGAGCCGGCGTCACTTCTACGAGCTGGCCGAGCGCGAGTTCTATCTCGCTCGCCGCTCGGGACGACCGCTGGCGGCGATGATGATCGACATCGATCATTTCAAGTCGATCAACGACTCCCACGGACACGCGGCGGGAGACTCGGTGCTGCAAAGCGTCGCGCGTCAGTGCATGGCCGGCCTACGCGCCGGAGATCTGATCGGGCGGTACGGCGGAGACGAGATCGTCGTGCTGCTCCCCGACGCGACCCTCGACGCCGCCCTTGCGACGGCGGGACGCATCCGCGAGCAAGACCTCGTCGTCGAGACCCCCGCCGGTGCCGTCCGAGCGACGCTCAGTATGGGCGTTGCGTCCGCCGGCGATGTCTCGGATCTGGCCGAGTTGCTCTCGCGCGCCGACCTCGCCCTCTACGAGGCGAAGCAGGCGGGCCGCAACACCACCCGCGCGATCGCGTAACCGGCCTTCGAAAGCCCCGCGGAACCCAAGCGATTCAAGCGGTTCGGTGTCGTCCTCGATATGGGGACAATCCGAACCATCAGTGCCGAGACCAGGACGAATGACCGAGTGCACGTAGGACTCCGTATCTTGGCAACGAAGGTACCCACGACTGGGGGAAGGTGGGTTCGCGATCCGCGTGGGCCCAAGGAAACCAGAAGGGGGAAGGATGCGCCGAACAGCGCTAGGAAAGACGCTGGTCGTGCTCCTCGCCATCCTCGTGGTGACGGCGCTGAGCTTGAGCGTCGCCGTGGCCAATGGGAAGAGCGCGAGCGCACCGGCTGCAGCAGCCAACGGCAACGGCAACGGTGGTGGGAACGGTGGTGGCGGCGACGGCGACAGCAGTGGCAACCCATGTCCGCCTGCCTCCCACAACCCCGGTAACAACCCGCCGAACTGTGGCCAGGGCGACGACGAAGAGCCGCCGCCGCCGGACACCTGCAACGACGGACAGGACAACGACGGTGACGGCGCGACCGATGGCGACGACACCGAGTGCCAGGACCCAGACGACGGCGTCGAGGATGGCTCCGACACGCCTCCGGACACCTGCAACGACGGTCAGGACAACGACGGTGACGGCCTCACCGACGGGGACGACCCCGAGTGCCAGGACCCGGACGACGGTGACGAGGACGGTTCCGACGCTCCTCAGCCGACGTGCGCGGATCCGGACGGCGACGGTGTCGACCACTCCGCGTTCGACAACGACTCGAACGAGGGTGGCCCCATCTCGAGCATCGTGCACGAGATCGATCAGGCGATCCCGAGCCCGCTCGCGGGTGACCAGGGCGTCGTGACCGAGGTCAACTGCGCCATCGTCGTGACGGTCGAGGAACTTCTCGGCATCAACGGCTAAGCAAGCACCAGGCAGTGCCAAGGGGCCCCGAAAGGGGCCCCTTGCTTTGCATCCGGATCGCGCCGGTTTTGTCGGCAAACGGGGGTGGGTAAGGCTTCTAGGAACGATGAGGGAAGGAGGCGTCGTGTTCAGACGCAGAGGGTCCACGATGCACGACACGGATGAGCCCACGATGGTCGAGCGTCCGGCGGAGCCGGTCGTCTCACCGATCGACGGGATGGCGCAGAGCATGCTGTTCACGCTCCTCGGTGCCGCAGCGCTCATCGTGTCCGCGTTCCTGGAATGGATCCGGCCGGACGGTATCGTCGGCGCAGATCTCAGTTACCGCGTGTTGTTCGACGCGGACTTCGGCACGGACGCGACGTTCGCGCGGTCGGCCGGTGCGGTCGTGATCGGGATCGGGCTCCTCGCGATCCTCGGGATGGCGACCCGTGCCGGATGGGTCACGCGACTCGCCGGCGCGCTCGGCATCATCGCGTTCGCCACGTTCACGATCACGCTGTACCGGGTCGGAGCCGACCTTCCCAACTCGCTGGGGGTTGGAGCCTGGGTGCTCCTGGGCGGCGGCTTGCTGACCATGTTCGGCGGCCTGTTCGCGACACGACCGAAGATCGTCGTGCGCAAGGCAGCCCCCGCTCCTTAAGCTCCGGCGGGTGTTGATCGGGCCGCGGCCGTAGGCCGCGGCCCGATCGGTTCCCGCGCGCGGCGGCCGCAGTTTTCGAAGAGTCCGGCCGCCCCACTAGGGTGTCCGGGCACATCGCCGCCCGACCGAGGAGGACGCACGTGGCCGAGGACGTGGACGCCGGAACGATCGAGGCGTTGCTCGAGGAGAACCGGGTCTTCGAGCCTCCGGAGGCCTTCCGCAAGAACGCGATCGTCTCCGACGACGGCATCTACGGCGAAGCAACGGAGGACTATGAGGGCTTCTGGGCCCTCCAGGCCGAGACGCTCGATTGGAGCCGGAAGTGGGACTCCGTCATGGAGTGGGACCCACCGTGGGTGAAGTGGTTCTCCGGCGGCCGGCTCAACATCTCGGTCAACTGCCTCGACCGGCATCTGGCGTCCAACGGCGATCGCGTCGCCTACCACTGGGAAGGCGAGCCGGGCGACACGCGCACGATCACCTACCGCGACCTTCACGCGGAGGTATGCCGTATGGCGAATGCGCTGCGCTCGCTCGGCGTCGCCAAGGGCGACCGCGTCGCGATCTACCTCGGGATGGTCCCCGAGCTCCCGGTCGCGATGCTCGCGTGCGCGCGCATCGGCGCGGTCCACTCGGTGGTCTTCGGGGGCTTCTCGGCCGAATCGCTTCGGGACCGCATCAACGATGCGAAGGCCAAGGTGCTCGTGACCGGCGACGGGGGCTGGCGCCGCGGTCAGATCGTCCCCCTCAAGCGCAACGCGGACGACGCCGTCGCCGAGACCCCTTCGATCGAGCACGTGATCGTCGTGCGCCGCACCGAGCAGGACATCGCGTGGAGCGAGGGACGCGACGTCTGGTACCACGACCTCGTCCCCGGCCAGCCCGATGGCGCCGACCCCGAGGACATGGAGGCCGAGGACCCCCTCTACATCCTCTACACGTCGGGAACCACCGGGAAGCCGAAGGGGATCCTGCACACGACGGCCGGCTATCTGGTCGGCGTCTCGACCACGCACCGGCTGATCTTCGATATCCATCCCGAGACCGACATCTATTGGTGCGCCGCCGACATCGGATGGGTGACCGGGCACTCGTACATCGTGTACGGACCGCTCGCGAACGGGACCACGTCGATCATCTACGAGGGCGCGCCCGACACGCCCGACAAGGATCGCTTGTGGGCGATCGCCGAGAAGTACCGGCCGACGATCCTGTACACCGCGCCGACCGCGATCCGTTCGTTCATGAAATGGGGGACGCAGTATCCCGAGAAGCACGACCTGTCGTCGCTGCGCCTGCTCGGCTCCGTGGGCGAGCCGATCAACCCGGAAGCGTGGGCGTGGTACTACAAGTTCATCGGCGGCGAGCGCTGCCCGATCGTCGACACGTGGTGGCAGACCGAGACCGGGATGATCCTGATCACGCCCCTGCCGGGCATCACGAAGCTGAAGCCGGGCTCCGCGACGAACCCGTTCCCCGGAATCGAGGCGGACGTGTTCGACGAGCAAGGGAAGAGCGTGGGGCTGGGACACGGCGGATCGCTCGTGCTCCGCAAACCGTGGCCGGCGATGTTCCGAACGATCTTCGGTGATCCGGATCGGTACGTGGAGCAGTACTTCTCGCGGTACGGGACGTCCGTGTACCTGACCGGCGACGGCGCGCGGCGCGACTCGGACGGCTACTTCTGGCTGCTCGGACGCATCGACGACGTCATGAACGTCGCCGGGCACCGGCTTTCGACGTACGAGATCGAGTCGGCGCTCGTCGACCACACGTCGGTCGCCGAGGCCGCGGTCGTCTCTCGGCCCGACGACCAGCTCGGCGAGGCGATCGTCGCCTACGTCACGCTGAAGTCCGGCAACGAGGGCAGCGAGGACCTGATCGCCGAGCTCCGCGAGCACGTCGCGCGCAAGATCGGCAAGATCGCACGACCCCAGGCGATCGTCCTCACCGAGGACCTCCCGAAGACGCGCTCGGGGAAGATCATGCGCCGGCTCTTGCGCGACGTCGCGCGCGGCCGCCAGCTCGGCGACGTCACGACGCTCGCGAACGCCGA
>DATFGK010000062.1:0-22734 GCA_035249485.1 Actinomycetota bacterium
TCTAGCTGCGCCGGCGCAACCGGGTGCTCGAGACGGAGAACGAGATCCTTGAGCGGGCGGCGGCGTTCTTCGCGAATGTCCGGCCCCCCGAATCTCGGTCCACTTCCAGTGTTGGGACTGTCAGAAATTCTGTGTAAGTTCGCCTCAAACATCAATCCCTGCCCACGAACGCGACCGTTGAGAGGAACCCCCTTAGCCGCGCGTTGAACGACTGCGGCCGCTCGAGCATCGTCATGTGCCCGGCGTCTCGGATCATGGACAGCTCGGCGCCCTTGATCGCGTTCGCCATACGCGCTGCCGCGCCCGTCGGGGTCATCCGGTCGTGCGACCCGGCGATGATCAGCGTCGGAACGTCGATCACGTCGAGCACCTTCGAGACGTCCATCCCAAGCAGAGGCGGGATCAGGCTCGCCCACACCTCGGTCGGCGTCTCGGCGAGCACGGACTCAACGAACTCGACCACCGAGGGCAGCGCCTTTGGCCCGAGCCCCATCGTCCGCACCGCCAGGTAGGCAAGGTCGCGCGACCGGCCCCGCAGCCGGTCCACGCGCCCGGCGTTGGACGCCAGCGCGCGGACGGCGCCCTCCTGGATCATCTGGATCGCGGCGGTCGCCCGCCGGGCCGCCCCCGGCAGCATCCCACCCATCACGTCGGCCGCGGTCGTGTTGACGAGCGCGAGCCCGGCAACGCGGGTCCCGATCTGCTCGGGGAACATCTCCGCGAATCGCAGGACGGTCATCCCGCCCATGCTGTGCCCGACGAGCACGACCGGACCGGGTCCGCCATGTTCGCGAACGACGGCCTCGAGGTCGCGCGCGAGCGCGTCCAACGACCAGGCCCCCTCACGCGCCTTCTCGGACTGTCCGTGCCCGCGCGCGTCGCACACGACAAGCCGGAGCGCGGGCGGCAGGTCGCGCATCTGGTAGTGCCAGATCGTGAGGTTCAGCGAGAACCCGTGTACGAGCACGAGGGTCGGTGCGTCGGATGGACCGAGCGTCTCGACGTGGAGCCGCGTTCCGTCGAACGACGTTACCGCGGCCGGTTCGCCGCGCAGCTCGCCGAACGGCTCGTTGGCCTCCGGATCGGGGCGGCGGCGATCGCGCCCGACGAAGTACTTCTCCGCAGCGAGCCCGGCCGCCGCGCCCGCCGCGAGCGCGCCCAGCAGTATCCCGCGGCGGCGCTTCTTGGGATCCATGACGGGCTAGTCTACGAAGACTCGCTCCAGGCGTTGCGTAAGCAGCGTAACGACCTCGTAGTTGATCGTTCCGATACGCCCGGCCACGTCCCCGGCGGTGATCCGTTCCGAGCCTTGCGAGCCGATCAGCACCGCTTCGTCGCCGATCTCGCACGGCTCGTCTCCGATGTCGGCCATGAACGAGTCCATGCATACCGTGCCGACCGTCGGGTGCCGCTTGCCGCCGATCAGCACCTCCGCGTTGCCCGAGAGAGCGCGCACCCATCCGTCCGCGTATCCGAGCGGCAGTGACACGATCGTCCCCGGCCGCTCGAGCCTGTAGCGCAGCCCGTACGACACGCCCTCCCCCGCGGCGACGCGCTTCACCATCGCGACGCGCGCTCTGAGCGAGAGCGCCGGGGTGAGCGGGACGATCCCGACGAGCGCGGGCGCCGGCGTGAGGCCATAGGTCGCGATCCCGACGCGGACGAGATCGAAGTGCGCGTCGGGCCGCGTGAGTGCGGCCGCCGAGTTCCCCATGTGGCGGATCGCCGGCGTGATGCCGAGCGCGGCGAGCCGGTCGAGCGAACCGACGTAACGCTGGATCTGCGTGTCGATGAACGGGTTGCCGGGGTCGTCGGCGAACGCGAAGTGCGAGAACACCCCCTCGATGCTGAGCCGCGGCTCCTTCGCGAGCGCACGCGCGAACTCTTCGACGCGCTCGTGGGGAACGCCGAGCCGGTTCAAGCCGGTGTCGATCTTCAGATGCACGTTGAGCCCGGCGCCGGCCCGCTCGGCGGCCGCGCCCAGGGCTTCGATGCCCGGCTCGGTGAAGACGCTCGGCGTGAGGCGATGGCGAACGACGTCGCCGGCCCGGTCGGGCGGCGGCTCGTGCAGGAGCAGGATGGGCGCGTCGATCCCTGCGTCGCGCAGGCGGATCGCCTCGTCGACGAGGATCACGCCGAGCCAGGTCGCTCCAGCCTGCAGCGCCGCCTTCGCGCACCCGACGTCGCCGTGCCCGTAGGCGTTGGCCTTCACGACCGCGAGGTAGCCGGTCCCCGGCGTCAGGTGCTCGATGATCGCGCGGACGTTCGCGCGGATCGCCTTGAGATCGATCTCGACCCAGGCCGGGCGAGTCATCCGGCGACCTCGTGCAGCACCTCGGGGAGGAGCTCGATGAGCATCGAGGCGCTGGCCGGGTGCGGCCCGTACCGCTGCGACGCCAGGTCGCCGGCCCGTCCGTGGATCCAGGCGGCGAGTGCCGCGACGAGGAGCACGCCGCGACGCTCTCCCACTGCGAGATCCTGCGCCAGTAGCGCGGCGGTCAGGCCGGTGAGGACGTCGCCGGTCCCGCCCTGCGCGAGCGACGGCCCGCCGGTCGGATTCAGGTACGCCGCGCCGTCGGGCGACGCGATCACGGTGCCAGGCCCCTTCAGCAGCACGACCGTCCCCATCGACGCCGCCGCCGCCCGCGTGGCAGCGAGACGGTCGGCCTCGATGTCGTCGTCGGAGCGTCCCGTGAGCCGGGAGAGCTCGCGCGTGTGCGGCGTGAGGATCTTCGGCGCACCAGCCTGGGCGAGCAGCTCGGCGGCACCCGTGAACGCGGTGAGCGCGTCGGCGTCGAGCACCATCGGCAGCCCGAGCTCGGCGACGAGCGCGCGCACGAGCTCCGCGGTCGCCGGGTGGGTGGACAGGCCCGGCCCTATCGCCACGGCGTGGAACTCGCCAAGTCGTGGCCGGATCAGCTCGATCGCCTTCGGGTCGATCGTTCCGTCGCCTGTCTCGGGCAACGGGATCGCCGTGACCTCGGGCACGCGCCCGACGATCACCGACACGACCGACTCCGGTGCGGCGACCACCGTCAGCCCGGCGCCGCCGTGGACGCACGCCCCGGCCGTCAGCGACGCAGCCCCGGGAAGTCCCCGCGACCCCACGACGACGAGCACCGTCCCGACGCGGCGCTTGTTCGACGCCGCCTGCCGGCGTGGCAACAGAGCGCGTACGTCGGCGGCTTCCAGCGCCGAGGCGGTTCCGGTTCGCAGGTCCTCCGGGACGCCGATGTCGGCGACGTCGACGCGTCCCGCGGCCGAGCGGCCCGGCTCGAACAGCAACCCCGGCTTCAACCCGCCCAGCGTCACCGTGAGGCCCGCCCGCACGGCCCGACCCTCCACGATCGCACCGGTGTCGGCGTTCACGCCGCTCGGCACGTCGACCGCGAGCACCGGCGTCTCCCCTGACGAGAGCCGTTCGATCGCGACCGCGACGGCGCCTTTCGGAGCTCGCGAGAGCCCGACGCCGAAGAGCGAGTCGATCGCGAGATCGGACCGCCCGAGCTCCCGATCGAGGGCCTCGGGGCCGAGCACCCGCCCCGGGAACGCAGCCAGCGCCTGTCCGGCCGCGCCGCTCAGCTCGTTCCCGAGGAGCATGACCGCGCTGACCTTCGCGCCCCAGGCGGCGAGGCGCCGTCCCGCGACCAGCCCATCGCCGGCGTTGTTCCCCTTGCCGCAGACCACCACGACACGACGCCCGTACGTGCCGCCGAGGAGCGAGCGCGCGGCCGTCGCCACGGCGAAGCCCGCGTTGCCCATCAGGAACGAGGTGGAAATGCCGCGTGCCTTGCACTCGGCGTCCTGCCGCCGGACGTCTTCCGCCGCCAGGACCGGGATCACCGCTACTCCACGGTGACGCTCTTGGCGAGGTTCCGAGGTTGATCCAGATCGGTGCCGCGCAGCACGGCGATCTCGTAGGCGAGCATCTGCAGCGGCACCGCGACGAGCTCCGGGGTGAACAGCTGGTGCGCGGCCGGGACCTCGAGCACGTGGTCGGCGTGGCGCCGGACCTCGGTGTCCCCTTCGGTAACCACCGCGATCACGAGCGCGCCGCGCGCCTTCACCTCGAGGATGTTCGAGAGCACCTTCTGATAAACGTGCGACTGCGTCGCGACGGCGACCACCGGCACACCCTCTTCGACGAGCGCGATCGGTCCGTGCTTGAGCTCACCGGCCGCGTAGCCTTCGGCGTGGACGTACGAGATCTCCTTGAGCTTCAGCGCGCCCTCGAGCGCGACCGGGAACCCCACGTGGCGCCCGAGGAACAGCACGTCCCGCGCGTCGACGATCTCGCGCGCGACGGCCTGCACCGCGGGACGCAGCCCGAGCGTGCGCTCGATGAGCTCGGGAAGCCGGCCCATCTCGCGGACGAGGTCTTCGATCTCGCCCGGGTACAGCGTCGCGCGTACCTGCGCGAGATACAGTGCGACGAGCTTCAGCGCGACCATCTGCGTTTCGAACGCCTTCGTCGACGCGACCGCGATCTCGGGCCCGGCGTGCGTGTAGAGCACCGCGTCGGACGCGCGCGCGATCGACGAGCCGACGACGTTCACGACGCTCAACAGCTTCGCGTGCTGCTCCTTCGCGTGGCGCGCGGCCTCGAGCGTGTCTATCGTCTCGCCCGACTGCGATACCGCTATGACCAAGGTGTCGCGGTCGAGGACCGGATCGCGGTACCGGAACTCGCTCGCGAGCTCGATCTCGACGGGGATACGCGTCCAATGCTCGATCGCGTACTTCGCCACCATCGCAGCGTGGTACGAGGTGCCGCACGCCACGACGAAGACTTTGTCGACGTCGCGGATGTCGGTCTCGCTCATCCTGAGCTCGTCGAGCATCAACCGCCCGCCGACCGTGCGCCCGCGAAGCGTGTCGGCGACCGCCTCCGGCTGCTCGTAGATCTCCTTGAGCATGAAGTGCTCGAAACCGGCCTTCTCGGCCGCCTTGATGTCCCAGTCGACGTGGACCGCCTCGCCCTCCGCCGGCTCGCCCTCGAGTGTCGTGATCGTGAACCCGTCCGACGTGATCACCACAACCTGATCGTCGTGGATGTGGACCATGTCGCGCGTGTACGGCAGGAGCGCCGGCGGATCCGACGCGAGCAGCGTCCCGTGTTCACCACGGCCGACGAGCAACGGCGAGGTCCGCTTGGCGGCGACGACGACGCCGGGCTCGTCCGAAGAAACCACCGCGAGCGAGAACGCGCCATCGAGCCGCTTCAACGCGGCGCGGAACGCGGCGACGAAATCGCCGTCGTACGCGGCCTCGATCAGATGCGCGATCACTTCGGTGTCGGTCTCCGACGCGAAGACGTGGCCCTCGCTCTCGAGCTCCTCACGGAGCTCGACGAAGTTCTCGATGATGCCGTTGTGGATCAGCGCGATGCGTCCGGTGCAGTCGCGGTGCGGATGGGCGTTGGCGTCGGTCGGGCCGCCATGCGTCGCCCAACGCGTGTGCCCGATGCCGGTCGTGCCCTCGATCTCGTGAAGGGTGAGCTCCTTGTCGAGGATCTCGAGCTTGCCGGCCTTCCGGATCACGTTCACGCCGCCGTCGACGATCGCGACGCCGGCGGAGTCGTAGCCGCGATACTCGAGCCGCGACAGCCCGTCCATCAGGATCGGGAGCGCTTGCTCGGAGCCGACGTAACCGACGATGCCGCACATGGGTCCGACCAGTCTACCGGCCCACCGCGGCCGTCCCCGCCCCAAAGTTCATCGCTCTGACCTGGGGAAATCCCCGGAAACCGGCCGGAACGGCTCAGGGAGCGAGCGTCTCGCGCACGACCTTGGCGATACGCTCCGCGGCCGCCTGCGCGGCGTTCTCGGAGGTGGCTTCGACCATCACGCGCACGACCTGCTCGGTGCCGGATGGCCGGACGAGCACGCGCCCCTCGGAGCCAAGCTCCTGCTCGACCCGCAGAACCTCGTCCCATACGGCGCTCGCGTCGGCGAGGCCGTCCTTCGCAACGTCCCGCACGTTGACCAAGACCTGAGGTGCGCGAGGCGCGAGGGCCGCGAGCGCGGACAGCGGCTTGCCGCTGGACGCCATGAGCCCGAGGAGCCGGATCGCGGTGAGGATCCCGTCCCCAGTGGAATGCTTCTCGAGGAAGATCAGATGCCCCGACTGCTCGCCCCCCATCACGATGCCGCGCTCGATCATGCGCTCGAGCACGTAACGATCCCCGACCGCGGTCTCTTCGATCGCGATGCCGGCCGCGTCCATCGCGCGGCGGAAGCCGAGGTTCGCCATCACGGTCGACACCACCGCGTCGCCGGGCAGGCTGCCGCGCGTCTTCGCGTCGATCGCGCACGCGGCGAGGATCTGGTCGCCGTCGACCAGGGACCCCACTTCGTCGACGGCGATCAAGCGGTCCGCATCGCCGTCGTGGGCGATGCCAACATGCGCGCGGCTCTCAGCGACCGCGAGCTGGAGCGTCTCCGGATGCGTCGATCCACACCCGTCGTTGATGTTGCGGCCGTCGGGCTCGGCGAAGATCGCGGTAACGGTGGCGCCTGCTCGCCGGTACGCCTCGGGGGCCACGTGGAAGGCGGCGCCGTTGGCGCAGTCCACGACCACGCGCAGCCCGCTCAGGTCGGGCGCGCCGTCCAGCAGGAAGCCCAGGTACCGCTCCTCGGCGTCGTCGGCGTCCGCGCCGCTTCCCGGGGTAACCGCTTCGCCGTCGCCGTGCTCGAGCACCGATTCGATCTCGTCCTCGATCGCGTCGGCGAGCTTCATCCCGTCCGCGCCGAAGAACTTGATGCCGTTGTCGTCGGCTGCGTTGTGCGACGCGCTGATGACGGCGCCGGCCTGACAGCCGTACGCACCCGTCAGATACGCCACGCCCGCGGTCGGGATGATCCCCGTGCGGATCCCCTCGCCGCCGGCGCGTGCGATCCCGGCGATCAGCGCCTGCTCGAGCAAAGGGCCCGACGCGCGGGTGTCCCGTCCGATCAGAACCTTGGGCTCGGGGTGACCGCGACCGAGCACGACGGCCGCCGCCTGGCCGAGCCGGGTGGCGAGGTCGATCGTGAGATCCTCGCCGAAGCGGCCGCGTACCCCGTCCGTGCCGAAGAGTCTGCCCATACCGGCTCCGATCGGAGGCGCGTCGGTGCGCGCGGTTAGCGCTTCGAGAACTGCGGCGCCTTACGGGCCTTCTTCAGGCCGTACTTCCGCCGCTCTTTGGCTCGCGCGTCCCGCGTCATCATTCCCCTGCGCTTCAACTCGGGGCGGAGTGTGGGATCGGCTTCGACCAAGGCGCGAGCGATACCGTGACGGAGCGCGCCGGCTTGGCCGCTCATACCGCCGCCCTCGATGCGCGCCCAGATGTCGTAGGCGTCGATCGTGTTCGTGAGCTTGAGGGGCTCGACGACGATCATGCGAAGCACGGGGCGCGGGAAGTAGTCCTCCAGCGTCCGGCCGTTGAGCTTGAACTGGCCGCTGCCGGGGATCAGACGTACGCGCGCGACCGCCTCTTTGCGCCGCCCCGTCGCACCGACGGTCTCTCCGAGGGTCGCCACGCTTACGCTCCCTTCCGTGCGCCGTCGAGGGCCCACGCCTTCGGACCTTGCGATCCGTGCGGGTGCTCGGCGCCTTCGTAAACCTTCAGCTTCTTGAACATCGCCCGACCGAGCCGGTTGTGCGGCAGCATGCCTCGCACGGCCTTCTCAACGGCCGTGCCCGGCCGGGTGGCGAGGAGCTTCGTGTACGGGATCTGCTTGATGCCGCCCGGATACCCGGAGTGGCGCGTGTACATCTTTTGCTCGGCCTTGTTCCCCGTCAGCCGCACGCTCTTCGCGTTGATCACGACGACGTAGTCGCCGGTATCCGCGTGCGGAGCGTAGATCGCCTTGTGCTTGCCACGGAGCAGCCGGGCGATCTCGGCCGCGAGGCGGCCGAGCACCTGGCCGTCGGCATCGACGACCCACCACGCGCGCGCTATATCGGTTGGCTTCGGAGAGAAGGTCTTCACAGAGAAAAACCCCTGGTCAGCGGCCGTGAAGCCTACCGGCTGGGGGTGGTCCGGTCAACCCGAACGAGCTTCGCACTCGCGGACGTAGCGTGATGCGCCCACGGATCGGAAGAAATCGAGGGCGCGCCGGAGCTGCTCCTCAGCTTCTTCCTCGCGGCCCTCAGCCTTGAGGGTCCGCCCGGCGGCCATGTGCGCGTGCGCCTCTTCGGTGACGGCTCCCATCTCGGCGCAGATCGTCGCCGCCGCGGCGGGATCGCCGGTCGCGTATGCGACCGCGGCTCGTGCCCACAGGTTGGTGCTGCCCTTCAACGCCTCGGCCAGCTCATGCCCGCGCCCTACCCCGGCGAGCGTCCACGAGAGCTCGTGCAACGCGGAGGTCGCCGCGCCGATCGATTTCCCCGGCTCGATCGCCGACAGGAATTCTGAGGCCAGAGAAGCCGCCCGCTCGCGGTCTCCGATCTCGAAGAGAACGTGGGCGATGTCCGAGTACGCAGGGAGTAAGGCTTGCGGGTCGGCCGCGCGGGTGCCGAGGGCGAACCCATGTTCCGCGTCTGCGAGGGCGCCGTCGGTATCGTCGCGTGCGAGCCGGATACGCGCTCTGGCGAGATAGACAGCCGAGGAGAGGTAATGGGGTCGCCCGGCCTCGACATCGGCGATGAAGATGTCCGCGACTGAAAGCGCGCCGTCCCAATCTCCGAGGATATGCCTCGCGGGGACCAACACGCCGGAGAACCAACGCTTGAAACCCAGCTGCCCGAAGCGTCCGGAGGTTTCCTCCGACTCATTCCAGAGCTCGAACGCCGGCCGGAGGTCGCCGTGAGCCCAGAGGTTCGCGGCGAGGTTCCCCTTCGCCCGCACGAGCTCGAAAGGAAGCGTCGCGGCCTCGGCGATGCGAGCGGACTCTTCCAGATATGCCCGCCACCCATCGTGCCCGAGATTGGCGCTGGACGATCCGATGTTGTTCAAGGCCGACGCACGGACTTCATCGAGGCCCAGCTCCTCCGCGATCGCGAGGGCTTCGCGACCGAGTCGGATCGCTTCCTCATCCTGAGCGGCCAGCATCATGAACCGCGAGGCCGTGACGATCGCGTGGGCCTTGATCGCCGACGATGGAAGCGGATCGAGGAGCTCGCGCGCTCGGAGCAGGTGGGCAAAAGCACGGTCACGATCACCGTCGATCCAAAACGCGTCCACGAGTGCGGACTCCGCATCTCCCGCGGCCTCGGCGTTCCCGGCGGCAAGGAAAGCGTCCCGTGCCTGCTCGAGCACCTCGACGTTTCGCTCCCCAAGCTCCCGCAAGACGCGACCGAGGTATAGGAGCACACGGGCGCGCCTCGGATGCCCCTCCGGCAGGAGATCGAGCGCCGCCCGGTAGTGGCGCGTCGCCGCGACAAGTGCGTGCAATGCGAACGCTCGATCGCCGGCGTCCGCGAGAGCCGACTGGGCACGTTCGGCGAAGGTCTGCGTTTCCACCCCGGCGGCCGCTCCCAGCTCCAGCGCCTGGAGATAGTGGTACGCAAGCATCTCCGAGTGGTCTTCCGAGCGACCGAGACTCTCGAGCCATTGGGCGGCGCCGCGGTGCCGTTCAGCGCGCTCCGCCCGGGGGATCTGCCCGTAAGCGACATCGCGGAAAAGCAGGTGACGGAACGAGTACTCGACGTCCCCGGCCAGCGACGACGACCGTTCGCGCCGCACGAACTCCTTCCGCTCGAGCGCGTGCAAACGTCGCTCGAGCTCGCTTCGCTCTCCGCCCGTGGACAACACGAGCGCGCCGAGCCAGAACGTCTTGCCGATGACGGCAGCGCTCTGCACGAGCGACTTCTCTTCCGACTCGAGCAGATCGAGGCGCGCGGCGATCATCCCCTGGACCGTCACAGGAAGCTGCTCGACGCGTCCGTGCTCGCGCAGCGCGCGAACGTACTCCTCGGCGTAAAGAGGATTGCCGCCGGCGCGCGCGAGTAGCTGTTCCTTTGCATCACCCTGGAGCAGCGTGCGTTCGAGCAGCTCGCTCAAGAGCGTCGTCGTCTCTTCATCCGACAAGGGAGACAGCGAGATGGTGTGAGCGTTGGGCTTGCCGCCGCCCCAGCTTGGCCGTAACGCCATCAGCTCTGGGCGCGCCGTGCACAACACGAGGAGTGGAACACCGCTCGACCAGTCGACCAGATGATCGATGAAATCCAGCAGGCTCTCGTCGGCCCAGTGGATGTCCTCGAAGACCAGCACAAGCGGCCGCTCCTCGGCGAGCCCTTCGAAGAAGCGCCGCCAGGCGGTGAACGCTTCCTCCCGGCGGTCGCCTCCCCCATCCGCCCCACCAGAGAGACCGACGAGCGCGCGAAGGTGCGATTCGATCCACGGGTCGTCTACGGCAGCATGCAGCTTCCGCCGCGTCTCCTCCTCGTCGTCGTCCTCGAGTATCCCCGCTTGTGCCTTCACCATCTCGCCGAGCGCCCAGAACGTCACGCCTTCGCCGTACGGGAGGCAGCGGCCGGATCGCCACGACGTGATCTCCGTTTCCCGTTCGATGCGGTCAAAAAGCTCGAGCACCAACCGGCTCTTGCCGATACCGGGGACGCCGATCAGGGTCAGCAGCTGGGACGATCGCTCCTGCCGGGCACGATCGAGCGCACCGTGAAGCATCTCGAGCTCACGTCCCCGACCCACCAGGGTGGCGCCGTGAACCCGTTCGACACTTACGCGCGAGCGGGCACCGAGCGCTTGCCAGGCGGCCACGGGTTGCGCCTTGCCCTTCGCCTGGACCGCTTCGGCCGGCGCGAACTCGATCGCCTTATCGGTCGCGTGATAGGTCTGCTCGCCGACGAAGATCTCTCCGATCGGGGCCGCGGATTGGAGCCGGGCCGCGGTGTTCACGACGTCGCCGGCGGCCATCGTTTCGCCTTCGGTTGCCTTGGCGTCCAAGGTAACCAGCGCCTCGCCGGTGTTGATCCCGACCCGAAGCTCGATCCCATCCTCCGAGGCCCAGTCACGGATCGCAAGCGCCGCGCGAACCGCGCGCTCGGCGTCGTCCTCATGGGCAAGGGGAGCTCCGAAGATCGCCATAACCGCGTCGCCGATGAACTTCTCGACCGTGCCTCCGAATCGCTCGAGCTCGCCCTTGAGCCGCGCGTGGTAGGGATCGAGCAGAGCGGCGACATCCTCGGGGTCCATCGATTCCGCGCGGGACGTGAAGCCGGCGAGGTCGGCGAAGAGAACGGTCACGACCTTGCGTTCGCGTCGCGTCACGCGCCCAGTCTAGGCCGAGCCGGTCAGCCCGAACGACCCCATGGAGCCCGCGGATACGCCACGGAGCGCAGCACGAGTCCCTTCGCCGGAGCCACGGACCCGGCTGACGCTCGGTCGCGAGCGGCGAGCGCCTTCTTCGCATCTCCTGGCGGCCGTTTCCCACGCCCGATCTCCAGCAGGAGCCCGACCAGCGACCGGACCATCTGGTGGCAGAACGAGTCGGCGACGACCCGGACCACGAGTCGCCCCGATGCCGGCGTCGAGAACGTGATCGACCGAACCCGCCGCACCAGCGATCCCTCCCCCCGCCGGCAGAACGAGGTGAAGTCGTGCTCGCCGACGAACGCCTTGGCAGCGGAGCGCATCGCAGCCAGATCGAGCTCGCCGGGCAGGTGAACGGCGAATCGGTGGAGGAATGGATCGGGTGCCGGCGTTCGGTACAGGTGGTACTCGTACTCGCGGCGTTTCGCGCCGAACCGGGCGTCGAAAGATTCGGGAACGGCGGCCGCACCGCGGATCGACACCTCGGGCCCGAGCCGCTTGTTGAGCCGGGCCGCCACCCATGCCGGGTCGGTTCCGTCCGGCGCTTCGAACGACACGACCTGCCCGGCCGCGTGCACCCCGGCGTCCGTGCGTCCGGCGCCGGTCGTGCGCACGGGCGTGCGCAGGAGCTGCGACAGCGCCTCCTCGAGAACACCCTGAACCGTTCGGCGCGAAGGCTGGCGGGCGAAGCCGTGGAAGTCGGTGCCGTCGTACGCGACGAGGAGCGCGATCTTCGTAGGGCTATTCCTCTTCGGCTTCGCCCACGAACTCGATCATGGCCATCGGCGCGGCGTCGCCCTTGCGGAGCCCGAGCTTCACGATCCGCGTATAGCCGCCCTCGCGGTCGGCGAACTGCGGCGCGATCTCGGCGAAGAGCTTGTGGACGAGCTCCCGATCGCGAACCGTGCGTAGCACGAGCCGCCGGGCGTGGAGATCGCCGCGCTTCGCGAACGTCACCATCCGCTCGGCCAGCGGTCGGAGCGCTTTGGCCCGTGCCTCGGTCGTGCGGATCTTCCCTTCGCGGATGAGCGCCTCGGTCAGACCGGAAAGCAGCAGACGCTGATGCGCCGGGCCCGAGCCCAGACGCGCGCCTTTCTTCGGCTTCGGCATGACCGTCCCCCGTCGGTGCTTTAGCTCTCGCGGAGCCCGAGGCCCATCTCGGCGAGCTTCGCCTTGACCTCGTCGATCGACTTCTGCCCGAAGTTGCGGATGTCGAGCAGGTCCTGCTCGGTGCGCTGGATCAGGTCGCCGACCGTGCCGATGCCCTCGCGCTTGAGGCAGTTGTACGACCGCACCGAGAAGTCCAGCTCCTCGATCGGCAGCGCCATCGTCGAGGCCTGCGCCATGTCGTCGGGCGCCGGGCCCAGCGTGAGCGCCTGCGCGTCTTCCGACTGCTGCGCGACGAGGCCGAGCAGCTCGACCAGCGTGCGTCCGGCGGCCGCGAAGGCCTCCTTCGGCGTGATGGCGCCGTTGGTCTCGATGTCGAGGATCAGCTTGTCGTAGTTGGTCATCTGCTCGACACGCGTGGCCTCGACCGCGTACGCGACACGACGGACCGGCGAGAAGATCGAGTCGATCGGGATGACGCCGATCGTGTCGCGGCCCTTCTTGTTGCGTTCGGCCGAGACGTATCCGCGGCCGCGCTCGACGACGAGCTCGATGTCGAGCCGGCTCTTCTTGTTGATGGTGGCGATGTGGAGGTCGGGGTTGAGCACCTCGACCCCGGTCGGCACCGTGATGTCGCCGGCGACGACGTCCTTCGGGCCCTGGACGCGAAGGTGGATCGCGACCGGCTCATCGGAGTCGCTACGCAGGACCAGATCCTTGATGTTCAGGATGACGTCGGTGACGTCTTCCTTGACGCCGTTGATCGTCGAGAACTCGTGGAGCACGGTCTCGATGCGGATCTGCGTGACCGCCGCGCCGGGGATCGACGACAGCAGCGTGCGACGCAGCGAGTTCCCGAGCGTGTAGCCGAAGCCCGGCTCGAGCGGCTCGATGATGAACTTGGTCCGGTTCTCGCTCGAGGTTGTTTCCTCGATGATCTGCGGCCTTTGGACGATCAGCAAGGGTGGAGCCTCCTTTACGGGTCTTACTTCGAGTAGAGCTCGACGATCGCCGACTCCTGAACGGGGATGTCGACGTCGGCGCGGCTCGGCAGCGACCGAACCGTGGCCTTGACGGTGTCGCGATCGACCTCGAGCCACGAGGCCGGCGCGCGATTCTCGTTCACCGCGATCGAGTGAAGGACCGGCTGGAGCCGACGGCTCTTCTCCGCGACCTGCACCGTGTCGCCGACGCGCACGCGGGCCGACGGGATCGACAGACGCCTGCCGTTGACCTCGATGTGACCGTGGCGCACGAGCTGGCGAGCCTGGTCGCGCGACAGCGCGAAGCCGGCCCGGAACAGGACGTTGTCCAAGCGGGACTCCAGCAGTCGGAGCAGGTTCTCGCCGGTGACGCCCTTCATCTGTGCGGCTTCGCTGTAGTAGTTGCGGAACTGCCGCTCCAGCACCCCGTAGATGCGACGCGCCTTCTGCTTCTCGCGCAGCTGCATGAGGTACTCGGTTTCCTTCGTTCGCGAACGGCCGTGCTCGCCGGGCGGGAAGGGCCGCTTCTCGATCGGGCACTTCGGCGTCTCGCACTTGGTGCCCTTGAGGAAGAGCTTGATCTTCTCGCGGCGGCAGAGCTTGCAGTCCGCGTCCGTGTACCGCGCCATCAGACCCTCCTCCGGCGCGGGGGCCGGCACCCGTTGTGCGGCACCGGCGTGACGTCCGCGATCTGGTTGACCTCGAGCCCGGCCGCGGCGAGCGAACGGATCGCCGTCTCGCGTCCCGAACCCGGACCCTTGACGAAGACGTCGACGCGCTTCACGCCGTGCTCCATCGCGCGCTTGGCTGCCGCCTCGGCGGCGAGCTGCGCGGCGAACGGCGTGGACTTGCGGGATCCCTTGAAGCCGACGTTCCCGCTCGAGGCCCACGAGATCGTGTTCCCGACCGGATCGGTGATCGTGACGATGGTGTTGTTGAACGTCGACTGGATATGCGCGTGGGCGTGCGGGATGTTCTTCTTCTCCCTGCGCTTCGCTTTCTTAGGCTTTGCCACTCAACCCCCGTGATTACTTCTTGGCCCGGACCTTCTTGGAACCGGCGACCGTCTTCTTCGGCCCCTTGCGAGTTCGCGCGTTCGTGTGCGTCCGCTGCCCGCGCACCGGAAGCCCGCGGCGGTGGCGGACCCCCTGGTAGCAGCCGATCTCGATCTTGCGCTTGATGTTCTGCGAGACCTCGCGCCGGAGGTCACCTTCGATCTTGTAGTTCGCGTCGATCCACTCGCGCAGCCGCACGACCTCGTCGTCCGAGAGGTCGCGCACGCGCGTCGAGGGATCCACCTGCGTCGCGTCGAGCGTCTTGCGCGCCAAGGTGGGGCCGACCCCGAAGATGTAGGTGAGGCCGACCTCGACCCGCTTCTCGCGCGGAAGGTCGACACCTGCGATACGCGCCATCCGCTACCCCCCCTGCCTCTGCTTGTGGCGAGGGTTCGAGCAGATGACGAGCACCCGGCCGTTGCGCCGGATGATCTTGCACTTCTCACACATCTTGCGCACGCTCGGGCGCACCTTCATCTACGCTCTCTCCCCAAGGCCTGCCCGGTCCGATTCACGGGCGCGGTCGACCAACAGACGGGCTCTGGAACCAAACGCGCAGTATAGCAGGGGTATGCCCGGCTTCCAATCGAGCCCGGCCCGGCTCACGCCGCGATCCTCCCGTCGGGATCCGTGAGCACCCAGGGTCCATCCGGCGTCACGGCCACGGTGTGCTCGAAATGGGCCGAAAGCGTGCCGTCCTGGGTGACGACCGTCCACCCATCGGGGAGCAGCCGGGTCGCGTACGAGCCGACATTGACCATCGGCTCGATGGCCACGACCAGGCCTTCCGAGAGCTTGAACCCCTTGCCGGCCGTGCCGTAGTTCGGCACCGGCGGTTCCTCGTGTAGCGACCGTCCGATCCCGTGACCCACGTACTCGCGCACGATCGAGAAGCCGGCGCCCTCGGCGACCGTCTGGACGGCCGCGCCGATGTCGCCAAGGCGGCGTCCGGCCCGCGCCTCGGCCAGACCCGCCCAGAGCGCGCGCTCCGTGGTCTCGATCAGCTTGCTCGCGTCGGGGGTCGGCTCGCCGACCGGGATAGTCACGGCCGAATCGGCGTGGAAACCCTCCACCACGGCACCGACGTCGAGCTTCACCAGATCGCCTTCGTGCAGGACCCGTAAGCCCGGGATCCCGTGCACGATCTCGTCGTTCACCGAGGTGCAGATCGTCTTGGGGAACCCCCGGTAGCCGAGGAATGACGGGAGCGCGCCGTGCCCTTCGATCACCGTGGCGGCCACGGCGTCCAGATCGGCCGTCGTGACGCCGGGCTTCACCGCCGCGCGGGTCGCCGCGATCGCCGCGGCCACGACCTCGCCGGCGCGGCGCATCGTCGCGATCTCGGCCCGGTTCTTGACGATGATCACGCGACCGTCCCCTGCACGCTCTCGATCTCGTTCATCATGCGCTCCAGCACCTCATCCTGCGAGCCGGCTCCGTCCACGGCACGGAGCAAACCGCGATCCTCGTAGTACCGGACCAACGGCCGGGTCTGCCGTTCGAACACCCCGAGACGCTGCTGGATGACCTCGGGGCGATCGTCGTCGCGCACGAGTAGCGGGGCGCCGTCGCGGTCGCACTTCATCTCTTCCCGGGGAGGGCTCGCGAGCAGGTTGTAGGTGCGGCCGCAGGTCGGACACGACGCGCGCGCCGACAGCCGAAGCACGATCAGCTCGGGCGGCACACGCAGGTCCAGTGCGACGTCGATCGCTTGCCCGATCTCCGCGAGGATCTTGTCGAGCGCCTCGGCCTGGGGGAGCGTCCGCGGGAACCCGTCGAGCACGAACCCCTTCTGAAGCGCATCCTCTTGTGCAAGCCGGATCCTCAACAGCTCGAGAACCAGGTCGTCGGGGACGAGCTCGCCTTCATCCATGAACGACTTCGCCCGCATACCGATGTCCGTCTGCCACGCAACGACGAATCGAAGGATGTCGCCCGTCGAGACGTGCGGAACCTCGTACCGCTCTGCGAGGCGGACCGCTTGGGTGCCCTTTCCGGCCCCGGGGGGGCCGAGGAGAACGATCCGCACCAGGCGCCTACTTGAGGAAGCCCTCGTAGTGCCGCATCAACAGCTGCGATTCGAGCTGCTTCATCGTTTCGAGGCCGACGCCGACCACGATCAGCACGGCGGTGCCTCCGAACGGGAACGCGCCGATGTTCCACGCGCCCTGCACGATGAACGGCGTCACGGCAACCGTGGCTAAGAACGCCGAACCGGGCAGCGTGATGCGCGTCAGGATGTGATCGAGATACTCGGCCGTCGGGCGTCCCGGCCGGATGCCCGGGATGAACCCGCCGTATTTCTTCATGTTGTCGGCCACATCGACGGGGTTGAACGTGATCGCTGTGTAGAAGTAGGTGAAGAAGATGATGAGCATGAAGTACGTCCCGATGTAGAGCGGGTGATCGCCCGTCGCGAGGTTGCTGTCCACCCAGTTCTTGAAGCCCTCGTTCTGCATGATCGTCGCGGCGAGGACAGGCAAGTAGAGCAGCGACGAGGCGAAGATGATCGGGATGACGCCGGCCTGGTTCACCTTCAGTGGGATATACGTCGAAGACCCGCCGTACAGCTTCCTCCCGACGACACGTTTCGCGTATTGCACCGGGATCCTCCGCTGGGCCTGTTCGACCAGCACCACCGCCACCACGATGCCGATGCCGAGCGCGGCGACGACCGCCGTCTTGAAGGCCCGCGCCTGCGCGTAGATCGCGGCGCTCTCCGCCGGGAACCGCGAGATGATCGAGGAGAAGATCAGGATCGACATCCCGTTGCCGATGCCGCGCTGTGTCACGAGCTCGCCGAGCCACATGATCATGGCCGTCCCGGCCGTCAGCGTGAGCACGACTAAGAACGTCTTCCCGGCGGTGAGGTCGGGGAAGAAGTCGCGGATCGGCTGGCCGCCTGCGCTGAAGAGCCTGCCCGAGTTCGCGGTGACGACGATGCCGAGCGACTGGAGAAGCGCGAGGACGACGGTCATGTAGCGCGTGTACTGCGTGATCTTCTTCTGTCCCTGCTCGCCCTCTTTCGCGTACGCCTCGAGGCGAGGGATCACGACGGTCAGCAGCTGCATGATGATCGAGGACGTGATGTACGGCATGATCCCGAGCGCGAAGATCGCGAAGTTGGTCAGCGCGCCGCCCGAGAACAGATTGATCAGACCGTAGATGCCACCCTGCGCCGCCTGACGCTGAACCTCTTCGACCTTGCTGAAGTCGATGCCCGGCAGTGGTATGTGTGAGCCGAGCCGGTACACCGCGATGATCAGCAGGGTGAACAGGATCTTCTTCCTGAGATCCGGGATCTTGAATGCGTTCCGGAAGGCGCTGAGCATCTAGATGACCTCCGCCTGACCGCCCGCCTGCTCGATCTTCGTCCGAGCGCTCTCCGAGAAAGCGTGCGCCCGGACCGTCAGCTGCGTGGAAAGCTCGCCCCGCCCCAATATCTTGACAGGGGCCCGGCGCTTCCGCACGAGACCGCGCGCCACCAGGGCCGCGGGATCCACGACCGTGCCCGTCTCGAAGGCGTTCAGGCGTTCAACGTTCACCGGGGCGAACTCGACGCGGTTCCGGTTGACGAACCCCCCGAGCTTGGGGAGCCGCCGCTGGAGCGGCATCTGGCCGCCCTCGAAACCGATCGGCAGCGTGTTCCGCGCGTAGGTCCCTTTTGTGCCGCGGCCGGCCGTCTTGCCCTTGCCCGAGCCGATGCCCCGGCCGACGCGCTTGCCCTTGCGGTGGGCTCCGGGAGCCGGCTTCAGATGATGGAGCTTCAACGTCCTACGCCTCCTCGACCTTCACCAGATGCAAGACTTTGTTGACCATCCCGCGGATCTCCGGGCGATCGTCGCGGACGACGGACTGCCGGATCTTGCGCAGGCCGAGCGACCGCACGGTGGCGCGCTGGTCCTCGGTCGTTCCCGCTAGGCCCCTCAGCAGGGTGATCCGCATCTTGCTCACGACTCGTCACCGTCCGTGATCCCCGCCGTTTCGAGCAGCCGGCGCGGCGCCACCTTCCGGAGCGGAAGCTCGCGCATCCGGGCGACATCCTCGGGACGGCGCAGCTCACGCAGGCCCGCGACGGCCGCGTGCACCATGTTGATCGGGTTCTCGCTGCCGAGCGACTTCGAGAGCACGTCGGCGATGCCGGCGCACTCCATCACGGCACGCACGGGGCCCCCGGCGATCACGCCGGTTCCCGGCGACGCCGGCTTGAGCAACACGCGCCCCGCACCGGCGACGCCCATGACCTCGTGTGGCAGCGTCGTGCCGACCATCGAGACCGAGAACATCGAACGCTTCGCGATGTCGACGCCCTTCTGGATCGCGGCGGGAACCTCCTTCGCCTTGCCGTACCCGACGCCGACCCGCCCGGACCCGTCGCCGACCACAACGAGCGCGGTGAACGAGAACCGCCGGCCGCCCTTCACGACCTTGGCCACACGGTTGATCGAAACCACGCGCTCCTCGAGCTGTGGCTTACCGGCCTCCTCGGGGCCTCCGGACCTGCGTCGCTCTACCACTGCATCGCCCTCCTAGAACTTCAATCCGGCTTCGCGCGCACCTTCCGCGAGCTCCATGACCCGGCCGTGGTACAGCCGGCCCCCGCGGTCGAGCACCGCGGCCTGAACTCCGTGCTCGACGGCGCGACGCCCGAGCAGTTGCCCGACCTTGCGCGCGACGCCTTTCTTGTCGCCGTCGTCCTTCGCGTCGGTGTCGAGGCTCGACGCCGCCACCAGCGTGCGGCCGTCGACGTCGTCGATCAGCTGCGCGTAGATGTGACGGTTCGAGCGGAACACCGCGACGCGTGGCCGCTCCGGCGTACCGCGGACGTGCTTGCGGACGCGGATGTGGCGCTTGCGCCGCGCCTCGAGCCGGCCCTTCGCGTCCATCAGGCCTTCCCCGCCTTTCCGGCCTTCTTGCGCACGTACTCGCCCTGGTACCTGATGCCCTTCCCCTTGTAGGGATCGGGCTTGCGGATCGCCCGGATGTTCGCGGCGATCTGGCCCACCGCTTGCTTGTCGGTTCCGCTGACGACGATCCGGGTCGGCTGAGGCACCTCGAACGCGATCCCCTTCGGCGCCTTTACCGTGACCGGGTGCGAGAAGCCGACCGCGACTTCGAGATCTGAGCCCTTCAGCGCCGCCCGGTACCCCACGCCTTGGATCTCGAGCGTCTTCGAGTAGCCGTTGGTGACGCCTTCAACCATGTTCGCGATGAGGCTGCGCGTCAGCCCGTGTAAAGCACGGTGCTGGGCTTCGTCCGTCGGCCGGGAGACAAGGACCGCGCCCTCGTCGACCGCAACCGACATCGCCGGATGGACGTCCATCGTCAAGGTGCCTTTCGACCCCTTCACCGACACCGTCGCACCGGCGACCTGAACCTCGACCCCCGAAGGGATCGGGATGGGCGCTTTTCCGATCCGACTCATCGCATCCTCACCAGACGTAGGCGAGCACCTCGCCGCCGACGCGGGCCTTGGCCGCCTGCCTGTCGGTGACGAGCCCGTTCGAGGTCGAGATGATCGCGATCCCGAGACCGCCGAGCACGCGCGGGATCGAATCGCGCTGCGCATACACCCGGAGCCCCGGCTTCGAGATCCGCTTCAGGCCGGCGATCGTCCGCTCGCGGTTCGGCCCGTACTTCAGGACGATCTTGAGGATCGGTCCCAGGTCGCCGCGCTCGACGCCGAAGTCGCGGATGTAACCCTCGCGCTTGAGGATGTCTGCGATGCCGACCTTTATCTTCGAGGACGGCATCGTGACGTCGTCCTTGTGCGCGGTGGTCGCGTTGCGTATCCGCGCCAGCATGTCCGCGATGGGATCCGTCATGGTCATCTCGTGATCACCAGCTTGCTTTCGTTATGCCCGGCAGCTCACCCGCGTGGGCGAGCTGGCGGAGGCAGATACGGCAGAGGCCGAACTTGCGGTAGTAGGCGCGTGGGCGTCCGCATCGCTTGCAACGGTTGTACGCGCGCGCCTTGAACTTCGCCGGCCGCTGCTGCTTCTCGATCAAGCACTTCTTCGCCATGCGTTACTCCTTGAACGGGAATCCGAGCGCCTTGAGGAGCGCCCGTGCGGCCACGTCGTCCTTCGCGGTCGTGACGACGGTGATGTGCATCCCTCGCACCTTCGTCACGGCGTCGTAATCGATCTCAGGGAACACCAGCTGCTCGGTGAGACCCAGCGTGTAGTTCCCGCGTCCGTCGAAGGTCGACGGCAGTCCGCGGAAGTCGCGGATCCGCGGGAGCGCGAGCGTCAGGAGCCGGTCGAGGAACTCCCACATCCGGTCCCCGCGCAACGTCACCTTCGTGCCGATCGCCTGGCCCTCACGCAACTTGAACCCGGCGATCGACTTCCGCGCCTTCGTGACGATCGGCTTCTGTCCGGCGATCACGGCCAGATCCGCCACCGCACCCTCGAGCAGCTTGCCATCCTTGATCGCCTCGCCGACGCCCATGTTGAGGACGATCTTCTCGAGTCGCGGGACTTGCATCACGTTCGCGAATCCGAGCTCGGTCTTGAGCTGCGCGACCAGCTCCTCACGATACCGCTTCTTCAGACGCGGGAGCTCGCGTGCCGGGGCTGCGGTCTCCGCCATCAGACCTCACTCCCGCACTTGCGGCAGACCCGCTGCTTCTTGCCGTCCGCACCGACGTCCCAACCGATCCGCGCCCGACCGTTGCAGGAGTCGGTCGAGCACACGAGCGCAACGGTCGAGACCTGGACCGGCATCTCCTTGGTGACGATGCCGCCGGTCATGCCCTGGCGGCCGCGCTGCTGCCGCAGCGGCTCGTGGCGCTTCACCTGGTTCACGCCCTCGACCATCACTTTGCCGGTCTTCGGCCACACGCGGACGACGCGGCCGTTCTTCCCCCGGTCCTTCCCGGAGAGAACCATGACCTCGTCGCCTTTGCGGATGTGCAACGTCTTCACTACAAGACCTCCGGCGCAAGGGAGATGATCTTCATGAACTTCTTCTCGCGCAGCTCGCGCGCAACCGGTCCGAAGATACGCGTCCCGCGCGGGTTCTGCTGCTCATTGATGAGGACCGCCGCGTTCTCGTCGAACCGGATGTACGAGCCGTCCGGCCGGCGGCGCTCCTTGGCGGTGCGCACGACGACGGCCTTGACGACCTCGCCCTTCTTCACCGGCGCGCCGGGGAGGGCGTCCTTCACGGTCGCGACGATGATGTCGCCGATGCCCGCGTAGCGCCGTCCCGATCCGCCGAGCACGCGGATGCAAAGGATCTCCTTAGCGCCGGTGTTATCGGCGACCTTCAGTCGCGATTCCTGCTGGATCATCCGCTACTTCGCCTTCTCGAGGACCTGCTGGACCCGCCACCGCTTCGTCTTCGAGAGCGGTCGCGTCTCGGCGATCATCACGCGGTCGCCGATCCCACATTCGTTCGCGGCGTCGTGGGCTTTGTACTTGGTCGTGCGGCGGAGGATCTTGCCGTAGAGATGGTGACGCGTTGTGTCGCGCACGGCGACGACCACCGTCTTGTCCATCCTGTCGGACACGACGACGCCGACGCGCGTCTTGCGACGTCCCCGCTCCACCGTGCTCTCCGCCATCAGGCCTCCTCCGCGCCCGTGGCCGCCTGCGCCTCGAGCTCCTCGAGCTCACGCTCACGCATCAGCGTGAGGAGGCGCGCGACCTGCTTGCGCACCACTTTGATCTGCATCGGGTTGTCCAGCTGCCCCGTGACGAGCTGGAAGCGAAGGTTGAACAGCTCTTCCTTCGCCTCGGCGAGCTTGGTATCGAACTCGTCCTCGGCCAGGTCCCGAAGCTTGTCCGCCTCTTTCGACATCTATTCGCCTTCTTCCCGGCTCACGAATCTGGTCTTGATCGGGAGCTTGTGCGCGGCGAGCCGCAGCGCCTCGCGGGCCTGCCCCTCGTCGACGCCGGCCAGCTCGAACATCACGCGGCCGGGCTTGACGACGCACACCCAGTACTCGGGGTTCCCCTTGCCGGAGCCCATGCGCGTCTCTGCGGGCTTCTTGGTGAACGGCTTATCGGGGAAGAGGTTCACCCACACCTTGCCGCCGCGTTTGATGTGTCGGGTCATCGCAACACGCGCCGCCTCGATCTGGCGGTTCGTGATCCACGCCGGCTCGACGGCCTGGAGCCCGTAGTCGCCGAAGTGGACCTGCACGCCACCCTTGGCCTTCCCGCGCATGCGCCCGCGATGCTGCTTGCGGTGCTTGACCTTCTTCGGGGCCAGCAAGGCTACGCACCCCCCTCTGGCTTCTCGGGAGGAGGAGCGTCCGGAGCCGGCGCGTCCGGAGCCGGAGCGCCGGCGGATCCGCCCGAGGGCGCCTGGTTTTCGGCGCCCGAGG
>DATFGK010000063.1:0-5887 GCA_035249485.1 Actinomycetota bacterium
CCGCGCAGCTTCTTGCCGTGCAGCTCGAAGGTGAACGCCCCATTGGCGATCGCGCGCGCCGGCGACTCGTCGGAGAGGTTCTCGTACCAGCCGCGGTCCCAGACGATCACGGGGCCGGCGCCGTACTCCCCTTCCGGGATCACGCCTTCGAAGCGGTTGTAGGCGATCGGATGATCCTCGGTCATGACGGCGAGCCTCTTGTCCGCCGGGTTGAGCGACGGGCCTTTCGGCACCGCCCAGGACTTCATCACACCGCCGACCTCGAGACGCGTGTCGTAGTGCAGGCGCGTCGCGTCGTGCTTCTGGATCACGAACCGCAGCTTCTTCGCAACCGTGGCGCGCTTCGGCCCGGGCTCGGGCGTCTTCGAGAAATCCCGCTTCTTCCTGTAGGTCGAGAGCTCGCCCATATCGACTGGATGCCCCGGCGGGAGTCGCCCGAAACGCTAGACGACCTTGCGGTGGCGGATCGCTCCGAAGTAAACGCCGAGCAGGATCAACAAGGATCCGACCACGAACTGCACCGTGATCTCCTCATCCAGCAGCCACGCCGAATAGAGGATCCCGAAGATGGGGATCAAGACGAACTCGTACGACGTTGCGCTCGCCGTCCACGACTTCAAGACGTACAGGTAGAGGACGAAGACGACGACCGATCCGAGGACGACGAGATACACGATCGCCTTCCAGGTCGTCGCGTTCTCGGGCATCACGTAGTCGCTTCCGAAGATCACGGTGAGAAGGAGGAGGATCACCGTGCCGATCCCCATCCCGACGGCGTTCATCGCGAGCGGATGCGGCCGGGGATAGGCCTTCACCACGATCGCAGCTTCCGCCCAGCAGAGGGCCCCGGCGACGATCGCGAGCAGCGAGCCCAGCGGCACGTCGAGGTCCAGCCCGCTGAGCACAACGACCGTAGAACCGGCGATCGCGAGCAGCCCACCGATGAGCCCATCCCATCGGAAAGACTCCTGCCGATGTAGGACCGCGACGATGAACGTCAGCAGCGGCCCGGTCGCGAGAAGGACCGCGCCGATCGACGCCGGCGACCGCTCGAGCCCCCAATAGATGAAACCGAACCCCGCGCCGAACGTCAGGGCGCCGTACAGGAACGCGCCCTGGAGCTCGCGACCGCGTGGGAGCGGAACGCGGAGCACGAGCATGAGCAGCGCACACACGGCCGTCGCGAGGAGGAAGCGGAAGGCAGCGCCCCAGAACGCGTCGAGCTCGCATGAATCACAGCTCGAGAAGCGGATCGCGACCGCGTTCCCACCGGCGATCGCGACCATGACGAGGAAGGCGGCGAGCGTCTGCGGCCCGGGTGCGCGACTATCCGGTTCCTCTTCTTCCAGAGCGCCGAGTGTCTCCCCCGCCACGGCCCCAACTATAGCCAGCGACCTCAGTGGTGATGCGTTTCGGCGTCGATCTCGGACGCGCTGCGCTCGTCGTGATCCTCGGTCTCGGCGTGCTGCTCCGAGCCGTGCGGTTCCCACGGGTCGACGTGAACGTCCACTTGAGCGACACCGCCAACGTCGTGGAGTATCCGATGATTCACAGCCTCCCCGACCGCATGAGCGTCGGCCAGTGAAAGGTTCCCGTCGGCTGCGACGGTCGCAGTCACGTACAGCGAGCGGCCTGCCCATCGGGCCTGGATGCGCCCGCAGCCGGCGACTCCCGGCGTGCCGAGCACGATGTTCTCGATCCTGTTCACGATCTCGGGGTCGACCGCGTCGAGGAGCCGCGTCAGGACGTTACGGCTCGCATCCACGGCGACGGCGATGATCGCCGCCACGACGACGAACGCGGCGATCGGGTCGGCTTCGGCCCAACCCGCTCGGACGCCGATCAACCCGGCCAGTGCGGCGATCGACGCCAGACCGTCGGTGAGCGCGTGCTTGCCGTCCGAGATCAGCGGCTCCGAGCCGATCCGCCGCCCGACGCGGATCTTGTAGAGCCCCGCGAAGCCGTTCGCCGCGAGCCCGAGCGCCGCCGCCGCCATCGCGATCCCGATGCGCGAGATCTCGTGATCGCCGGTGAGCTTCGAGATCGCTTCGTAGGTCGCGAAGCCCGCGCTGCCCCAGATGACCAGCACGACCAGGACTCCTGAGAGGTCTTCGACGCGCTGATACCCGAACGTGTAGCGGCGGTCGGCCGCACGACGGCTGGCGACGAACGCCAGCGACAGCGCGACGGTGGTCAAGACGTCCCCGAGGTCGTCGAGCCCGGCCGCGAGCAGCGCGACGCTCCCACTGATCGCGGCGATCGTCAGGCGGATCGCGGCGGAGGCGCCCAGCGCGATGGCGCTGAGCCGGATCGCTCTGAGACCTTCGCGGGTTCCCTCGGCACCGGTGAGTCTCGCGGGATGCGCGTGGGTCCCTGCCACGGTCTCCTTCTTTCTCGTGCTCCCTACCGTACGACGATGTTGACGAGCTTCGGCGGGACGACGATCACCTTGACGACAGTCTTCCCCTCGAGATGGGAGCGTACGCGCTCGGACTCCATCGCGATCCGCTGCATCTCTTCCTCGCCGGTCCCGGCGGGGATGTCGATGCGGTCGCGCACCTTGCCGTTGACCTGAACCACCATCGTCAGGGATTCCTCGACGAGCAGCGTCGCGTCCGGGACCGGCCACGCCGTCATGTGGATCGTCTCCTCGTGACCGAGGCGGTGCCAAAGCTCCTCGGCGATGAAGGGAGCCATCGGCGCGAGCATCTGCAGCAAAGCCGTGACGGCCTCCGCGATGTCGGCGTCGGCGGCGTCCTCGGCGTCGGTGATCCCGTTGGTCAGAACCATCAGCTTCGAGATCGCGACGTTGAACCGGTGGCGGTCGAGGTCGTGGGTGACGCCCTCGATCGCGTGATGCGTCGCACGGCGCAGGGGTGAGTCCTCGCTCGGTGAACCGCCGGCGCGGATCCGATCCGCGCGGTCGAGCACGGCCCGCCAGATGCGCGAGAGCCAGCGGAACACGCCCTGCGGGGACACGTCCGCCCAGTCGACGTCGGCCTCGAACGGCCCGGCGAAGAGCATGGTCACACGAGCGGTATCGGCGCCGAACTCGTCGACGATCGCCGACGGCGTCACGAGGTTGCCGCGGCTCTTCGACATCGCGGCGCCCTCCATGATGACCATGCCCTGGTTGGTGAGGTTCGGGTAGGGCTCGTCGAACGGCACCATGCCGAGGTCGTGGAGAACCTTCGTGAAGAAGCGGGAGTAGATCAGGTGCCCGGTCGCGTGGGTGATGCCGCCGGTGTAGTGATCGGCCGGCATCCAGTACGCGACGCGATCGCGATCGAAGGGGGCGTCGTCGGCGGGCCCGGCGTACCGGAAGAAGTACCACGACGAGTCGACGAACGTGTCGAAGGTGTCGGTCTCACGCCGCGCGGGCTTGCCGCAGCTCGGACAGGCCGCGTTGATCCAGTCCGTGTTCTTGGCGAGCGGCGAAAGGCCGTCCTCGGTCGGCGTGTAGTCGTCGAGGTCCGGGAGCAGCACGGGGAGCTCGTTCTCCGGCACCGGAACCTCGCCGCACTCGGGGCAGAGGATCATCGGGATCGGCGCGCCCCAGTAGCGCTGACGAGACACGTTCCAGTCGCGCAAGCGGTACCGGACGCGGCCCGTCCCGTGGCCGTGCTCCTCGAGCCACGCGACGACCTTCGGGATCCCGTCCGGCGTCTTCGTCCCGTCGAACGGCCCTGAGTTCACCATCGCGCCCTCGCCGACGTACGGCTCGTCCGCGTTCGGGTCGAGCTCTGCATCCGGCGGCTTGATCACGAAGCGGATCGGCAAGCCCTCCTGCTTCGCGAACTCGAAGTCGCGGAGGTCGTGACCCGGAACCGCCATGATCGCGCCGGTCCCGTACTCCATCAGGACGTAATCGCCGACCCAGATCGGGATCGACTCGCCGTTCACCGGGTTCGTGGCGGTCGCGGCGAGGTCGAATCCGAGCTTGCGCTTCCCTTGTGCGAGCCGTTCGATCTCGCTGCGGCCCTTCACGGCCTCGATGTAGGCGTCGAACTCTTTCTCGCGGCCGCGGGTGCGCGCGAGCTCGCGCGCGAGCGGGTGCTCGGGCGCGAGGACCATGTAGGTCGCGCCCCAGAGCGTGTCCGGCCGCGTGGTGAAGATGACCAGTTCCTCGTCGCGTCCTTCGATCTTGAAGGTGACGTCGGCGCCCTCGGAGCGTCCGATCCAGTTCCGTTGGATCGTCTTGATGTGATCGGTCCAGCCCTCGAGGTCGTTGTCGATGCTGTCGAGGAGCTTCTGTGCGTAGTCGCTCTCGCGGAAGAACCACGAGGCGAACGCGCGCTTCGTCACCGGCGTGTCGCAGCGTTCGCACCGCCCGTTGACGACCTGCTCGTTCGCGAGGACGGTGCGGTCGTTCGGGCACCAGTTCACCGCGACCGACTTGCGGTAGACGAGCCCGGCATCGTGGAACTTCAGGAAAAGCCACTGCGTCCACACGTAGAAATCGGGGTCGCAGGTGTTGAACCTCCGGGACCAGTCGAACGACATCCCGAGCCGCACGAACGACCGCGCCTGCTGGTCGATGTTGGCGTAGGTCCATTCCTTGGGGTGGATCCCGCGTTTGATCGCCGCGTTCTCGGCCGGCAGACCGAACGCGTCCCACCCGATCGGATGGAGCACGTTGTAGCCGCGCATCCACTTGTAGCGGGCGATGACGTCGCCGCCGGTGAACGCCTCGAGGTGGCCCATATGGAGGTCGCCCGACGGGTACGGAAACATGTCGAGCGCGTAGAACTTGGGCTTCGAGGAGTTCTCGTCGGCCTCGAAGATCCGGTCGGCGACCCACGATTCCGCCCAGCGCGGCTCGATCGCCGCGGGGTCGTACCGCTCGATCTGCGTTTCTTGGGTCGCCATGGTTGGGCTAGTTTAGCCGCATGGCAGAGCTGGTTCTGGTCGTTAAGGAAGACGGGATAGCGACCGTCACGCTGAACCGTCCAGAGAAACGCAACGCACTATCGCTCGAGCTACGCGGCGAGCTGGCCTCGACGTTCGAGTCGCTCGGAGCCGACCCGTCGGTGGCCGTCGTGGTGCTCACCGGAGCCGGGACCGCCTTCTGCGCCGGCATGGACCGGACCCAGTTCGGCGGCGACGACGAGAACAAGCGCGCGCTCTGGGAGTCCTCGGCACGGCTGTTCGACACGCTCTCGGCGCTGCCGCGGCCCGTGATCGCCGCCGTCAACGGCCCGGCGCTCGGTGGGGGCTTCGCGCTTGCGGCGGTCTGCGACGTGCGGTTCGCCGCCCCCGGCGCGACCTTCGGCCATCCCGAGATCCGGCTCGGCATCCCGCCCTCGTACGCGGCGCTCCTCCGCGTGCTCCCCGACCAGATCGCGCGCGAGATGGCGTTCACCGGCCGGGTGGTTGGCGCGGCCGAGGCGCTCGCGCTCGGGATCGTGCGCGACGTCGCCGACGACGTCGTGGGCCGGGCGCAGGAACTCGCGAAGGAGATGGCGCAGCACGGCGCCACGGTGCTCGAGCAGACGAAGCGGTTGATGATCGAGTCCGGCGGCGGCGTCGCCGAGAGAGCCTGGGACGCCGAGATGAAGCTCTTCCGGAAGGCGCTCTTCGGAGACGCCGGGCCTTAGAGAAGCTCGACGGTCGTGTAGCGGATCGTCGTCTCGCCGACGTTGGAGAGGTCGTGCACGCCGGGGTTCTCCTCCGAGTGCTCCATGTACGCAGACCCGCCGGCTTCCTCGTCGCCCTCGGCGTAGTAACCGTTCGGGAACCGGGTGCGGACGCGTCCCGGCGTCGCCGCGACGTAGAAGTAGGTGTGGACGTGACGGTGGAACGGCGCGCGTTGTCCCGGCTCGAGCACGATCTCCCAGACCTTCACGCGATCGTTCGCGAACAGGAGCTTCGTGCCGACGTCGGGACT
>DATFGK010000064.1:0-10918 GCA_035249485.1 Actinomycetota bacterium
TCGAGGGCGTGCCGGAAGCGGACTCGCTCCATCGCGGCCTCGCGAAGCTCGAGGCGGCGCTGGCGCCCGAGGAGGCGGCGGCCGCCGCCGCGCTCGCGGAGCGCGTCGCGATCGAGCTCGAAGGGACCGGCGCCGAGCCGATGCTGGCCGGCTTGCGTGAGGCGATCGCCGATCACCGCCGTCTGGCGATCACCTACTACTCGTTCGGGCGCGACGAGATCTCTGAGCGCGAGATCGATCCGTACGTCGTCTTCGGCGCGCTGGGGAACTGGTACGTCTCGGCACGGGACGGCGCCTCGAACGAGCAACGCATCTTCCGCGTGGATCGCATCAAGGAAATGAAGACGACCGGCGAGTCGTTCGAGCCGCCTGCGGACCTCGACGCCTCGGCGATCGCCCGCGGGCCGCTGTTCGTCCCCTCGCCGCACGACGTGGAGGTGACGCTCGACCTCGCGCCCGCCGCCGGCTGGGTCCGCGAGATCACGCCGCACGACGGCGCGGAGCCGCTCGCCGACGGATGGACGAGGATCACGCTGCGGACCGCCCACCTACAATGGCTCGCGCGACTCGTGCTGCGGCTCGGCGGCGACGTGCGCGTGGTGGGACCGGGGGAGCTCGTGGGACTGGTCGAGCAGACCGCGCAGAAAGCGCTGGCCCGATACAGCGCTTAGGCCTCTTCGGGCGGAGCGACGATCGGCGGCACCTTCGGGATCGTGAACGAGAACTTCGAGCCCTTCCCGAGCGTCGAGTCCGCCCAGATCCGCCCGCCGACGGCGTCGACGAGCGTCTTGCAAACGTAGAGGCCGACTCCCGTGCCACCGTGGCGGCGCGTCGACCGCGAGTCCAGCTGGCCGAACGCGCGGAAGAGCCGCGGCAGGTCGCCGGAGTAGATCCCGATGCCGCGGTCGATCACGGTGACGCGGATCTCCTCGTCGGACGGCGCCAGCTCGACGGTCACCGGCTGGCCGGCGTCGGAGTACTTCAACGCGTTGTCGATGAGGTGGTACAGGACCTGCTCGACCTTCGTGCGGTCCATCTGCATCGGCGCCTGCGGGATCGGCGTCCGGAGGCTGATGGGGCGCGCGAGGTCGCGTCGCCGGAACTCGTCGATCACGTAGGTGCAGACCTCGACCAGATCGTCCCACGCGACGCGCAGCGGCGGCCGCGCGGTCTCGATCCGCGAGACGTAGAGAAGATCCTCGATCAAGCGCTCGAGCCGCTCCGCTTGCACGCCGACCCGCTCGAGCGCGTCGACCCGCGCCTCTTGGTCCATCTCGTGGCCGCGGCGCCGCAGCGTCGACGAGAACCCCTTGATGATCGTGAGCGGCGTCCGGAGCTCGTGCCCGATGACGGCCAGGAAGTCGGCCTTGCGCTGCTCGAGCTCGCGTTCGGCCGTGACGTCGTCGAGCACCAGGACGCGGCCGCCTTTGGCCTTCCCGACCGAGACGCGCGAGGCGCGGGCGCGGAACGAGCGCGCGTCTCCGTCCGAGGCGAGGATCAGCTCGCGCAACACGTCGTCGGTCTCGTCGAGCAGCATCTCCTCGATCGGCTTCGGCAGCTTGCCGCGCGCCGGCTGGCCGAGCTCGAAGTCGGGAGAGATGCGGAACGTCTCGGCAGCGGCCGGGTTGATCGCGCGGAACAGGCCGTGATCGTCGACGAGCAGGATCGGCAGCGGAACCGAGAACACGATCGTCTCGAGCTCTTCCTCGCGCGTGAGGATCTCGCTGTAGAGCATCGCGTTCGTGAGCGCCAGGCCGGCCTCGAGCGCGAACGTCGAGACGGTGCGCAGCACGCGAGGGTCCTCGCCCTCGCTGAGCGCCACCCCGAGCAGCCCGCCGGCGGATCCCTCGGCGCTCCGGAGGGGCACGAGCGCGAGCGGCAGGTTCCCGAGATCGGGGGCGAGCGGCGCGAAGACCGGATCCGATGCGACCTGGCGGATCACGATCGACTCCGAGCGGTCGAAGCACGTCCGGAAACCGGGAGCGGCGATGACGTCGCGCAGCCCGGACCGCGAGAGGCCCCGGTACCTCGCGAGCTCGAGCGAGCGTCCAACCCCGCCGGCGAGGACCAAGAATCCCGCGGACGCGTCCGCCAGCGAGAGCGCTTCGCCGAGCGCGGCATCGCCGACCTCTTCGATGTTGAGCGACGAGGCCAGGCGGACGCTCGCGCCGCGCAAGCCTTCGAGCTCGTGCGCGTAGCGTTCGGCTTCCGCGAGGAGCTTCGAGTTCTGGATCGCGAGCGCGGCGTTCTCGGCGAACAGTGTCGCGAGATGCAGCTCGTGCTCGGTGAAGCGGCGGCCCGGCGTCATGATGTCGACGTTGAGCACGCCCAGCGTGCGGCTCCGGCCCCGAAGCGGCACGCAGACCGCCGCGTGGATCTGGCGCTCCTTCTCGACGTAGCCCGAGAAGCGCTGCACGTCGACGGCCGAGGGCAGCAGCAGCGGCTTGCCGGTCGCGACGACCTGTCCGGAGATGCCCTGTCCTACGGGGACGCGCGACGAGCGCATGACGTGCTCGGGGATGCCGCGCGCGGCGACGATGCGCAACGTGCTCCCGGAATCGTCGAGCAACTGGATCGAGCCTTCGTCCCCGGCGAGCAGGCGGAGCGCCGCCGCGAGGATCACGTCGAGCCGAGTCTCGAGATCGACCGGCTCGTTCGCGGCGCGGCTGGCTTCGATGAACGCGGCGAGCTCGTCGGTCGTCGTTCCGGCCGGCGCCGGCTGGAGCTGCTGGAGGACGCGCAGCCGCTTCACGCGTGCGCCTCCTGTCGGAGCGGCAACGCACGCGCGCGCGGCACCGAGAACGAGAAGGTAGAGCCGGCGCCCGGCGCCGTCACGACGCTCACGCGGCCGCCGTGTGCCTCGACGAGACCCTTGACGATGTAGAGGCCGAGCCCCGTCCCGGCGATGTCGCGCGTCTCGTTCGTCGTGATGCGCTGGAACTTCTGGAACAGCTGCGCGACGTCCTCGGCTGCGATCCCGAAGCCGCGGTCGGCGATCGAGACCTCGATCTCGTCGCCGTTGACCTGAGCAGACACGCGGATCGGCGTGTGCTCTGGGGAGTACTTGATGGCGTTGTCGATCAGGTTGATGAGGATCTCCTCGAGCTTCGCTCGGTCGACGCGCACGGCGGGCAGCATCGGGTCCAGGTCGAGGATGATCCGGCGGGAGCCCCACTTGCTGTGGAACTGCACGATGAGCTCGCCGACGAGCTTCGCCAGCGGCACCTCGGTCCATTCGACCCGGACGCGCTTGGCCTCGATCCGGGAAACCTGCAACAGGTCGTCCACCAGCCGCGCGAGACGCTCCGCCTGCTCGTTGACGGTCGCGAGGAACTCGCGCCGGGATTGCGGGCTCAGCTCGTCGTCCTTGACGACGAGCGTTTTCGCGAAGCCGCGGATCGCCGTCAGCGGTGCGCGCAGCTCGTGGGAGACGACCCACACGAAGTCGCGCTGCATCTGTTCGATCTCTTTCTGCTGAGCGATGTCGCGCAGGATCGCCAGCGCGAGGATCGGCTGCGACGTCGCGGGGTCCAGGATCGGCGAGAAGGTGCCCGACACCCAGCGCTGCTCGCCGTCGGGCTGGCGCAGCAGCAGCTCGGCGGCGGGACGCGGTGTTCCGTCCGCGAGCACGGCCGCCAGCGGATACGCGTCCCCCTCGAGGCGCGCGCCGTCCGTCGACGTGAATTGGAGGACGACCGGCGCCAGCCCACCGAGCACGCGACCGGGGCTCCAACCCGTCAGCTCGCCGATGGCCTTGTTGAATCGCAGGAGACGCAGTTCCTTGTCGACCACCGCGATCCCGTCGGCCGCGCCGTCGAGGAGCGCCGCGTTCGTGTCGCGCTCGCGCTGGAGCTCCGAGAGGAAATGCAGTTTGGTGTTGAGCTTCGCGGTTTCGACCTGCTCTTCGGTGAGGCGCTCACCGAGGCGGCGCAGGTTCCGCTCGCGATCGATCGCGTAGAGAACGAACGCTGCGATGAGCCCGATCAGCGCGACGCGCAACGTCCCCTCGGGCAGCACGTCGACGCGCTGCTCCTGGCTGCCGGAGGACACGAACACGACGACGGCCGCAAGGCTTCCGAGGATGGCGAAGGTCGCCGCCCAGAGCTGCCAGCGGGCTCGTTGGATCTGATCGTGCCTTTGGCGTTGCGTCATGGGTCTCCGCTGGCCGGGCCGGTTCCGGTCGTTCCTGGGATGTATCGGCGCGGAAGGGGCCGGCATGTAGCCGCTGGCCTGCGGGTTGTCCGGATGGCCCATTGGGTATCCGTTCGGGGGCAATGAATCCCCCGTTCGGGCTACTCAAGCAGCCAAGGGCGGTGCCGATACCGAAGGCAACAACACCGAACGCGAATGCGTGGAGGCCCCGGTGACGACGATCAAGGCGACCTGCCCGAGCTGTGGTGAAGTCGAACTCACGCCCGACGACATCGAGCTGCGCGTGTGCACCCACGCCCCAGCCAGCTACTACATGTTCGGTTGCCCGACCTGCACCAACGCGATCCAGAAGCCCGCAGACGACCGGGTCATCCAGCTGCTGATCTCGGGCGGCGTGCGGGCGATCGTGTGGGAGCTGCCCGACGAGATCCTCGAGGCTCACGCCGGCGACCCCTTCTCGCACGACGACCTCCTCGACTTCCACCTCCTCCTCGAGCAGCCGGACTGGTTCGAGAGCCTCTTCCGGGTCACGCAAGACTCCTAAGTCCTCGACACCGGAATCGACCGATCCGCGCAGGCCGCGGAATGGGAATCTTTCGGATATAAGCATCCCCTCGTCACAACAAAGGACCGAAGTCCCTCCTTTACCCAGTTGCGTCGAACCCCCATCCATCAGAAGAATCAGACGTCTCATACAGATGGAGTAATAAGGGGGAAGCCAGATGGGCACGAGGGTGCGCACACGGCACGTCGCTTTGTTCATCCCGATGGTCGTTGCCGTTGTGGTCGTCGGCGCGTTTGCGGCGCTCGCCGATCACGTCGAGCCGACCTTCCACGCCGGGAACCCGACGTGCGGCAGCTTCGACGCCGCATGGAAGGAGCTCAAAGTCGAGCCCGTCTCCGACGGCGAGTACACGAGCACCGACGGCAAGCTCACGGTGACCGTTGCCGTCGACGAGGACGCGCAGGAATTCGACTGGACGTCGGACATCGGGGTCGATGCCGTCTTCGTGAAGGGCGGCGACAACGGGAACCTCTACAGCTACAGCCCTGAGTCGACGGGCGACACGAACCTGCACGCTCCGGCCAACAACGACGAGTGGTTCGGCCTGAGCCACATCTCGTTCTGCTACGACGTCGAGTCGCCCTCGCCGTCGCCGAGCCCGAGCGTCAGCCCGACGGAGACCGCGACGCCGACACCGACACCGACGGAAACGCCGAGCGAGACCCCGAGCGAGACACCGAGCGAGACGCCGGGAGTCACGGTTTCGCCGACGACGGTCACGACCTCGCCGTCGGTCCTCGGAACGAAGGTATTGGGGAACACCGGAGCCGACGTCCGAAACCTGATCGTGCTCGGGCTTGCCCTGGTCGCGCTGGGCACGCTCGCCTACGGCGCGGCGCGCCGGTCGGCGAAGAGCAACTGATCCAAGCGTTCAGAGCGGCGCGCGGGACACCGCGCGCCGCTTGCCTTTCTGCCGCGACCTGCGAACGCGCAGCGTGATCGTCGCTCCCGCCGTGATTGACCCCATTGTTCCGCGGGGAGAAGATTGGTCGTTCACTTCGGCCTGGGGGGTTTTGGATGGCATCGCTCGGTTTCCGTCGCCTGCGGACCGGCAGCTCGCTCTCGCTCGCAGGGATCCTCGTGGTTTTGCTCGCGCTGTGGATGGGGCATGCGGCCGCGGCCGTGAGCGTGGTCTGCTACTCGGTCGCCGACGACGGCAACGGGTCCGGGTCGGGCCAAGACTCCGGTGCCGAGGACCTCCTCACGCGGATCGATCCGGCCGACCACGACCCGGCGACGAACGAGGATTCGATCGGGAGCGGCACGGGGACGTTCAACGTCGAAGCATCAACGTTCGACCCCGGCACCGACGATCTGTTCGCCGTCGACGCCGACCAGCTCGGACGCGTGAACATCACGACGGGTGTCTTCACCGCGAAGCCGTCGTCGTTCGGGAGCGGGAGCGGCTCCGCAGGGACGATCGCGTTCTCCGACGTGGATTCGATCACGTTCGACCCGAGCACCGGCATCCTCTACGGCGGTGCGCGTGTCGTCGGCGAGGATCCGGACGTGCTGTTCCAGATCGATCCCGCTACGGGCGCGCACGTCGATAGCGCGTTCGGTCCCGGCGAGGACTACGTGCAGGTGACACCGCTGGCGAACGAGTCTCGGCTCGACGATCTGGCGATGGACTTCGACGGCACGCTCTACGCGATCTCCAACATCGGTGGGCACGAGGACCACCTCGTCACGATCGACCCGGAAACCGGTGCTCTCTCCGACGTCGGCCCCACCAATGTCAATGACATGGAGGGCCTCTCGATCGCTCCGGACGGGCGGCTCTTCGGCACGACCGGGCAGGAAAGCTCGTCGGGTTCGGCGTTGTGGGACATCGACAAGGAGTCGGGCGCCGCAACGAACCCGCGCGCGCTGGACAACGCCAACGATTACGAGTCGGTCGCATGCCTCGCCGAAGGAAGCCCTGAGCCGTCGCCGTCGCCGTCCGTCTCGGTGATCCCGACGGGGACGGAAACGTCTGAGCCGCCGGAGGCGCCGTCGGTGTCGCCGACCGTGTCGGCGACCGTCGGGGGTGTGAAGGTCATCCCCGAAACGGGTTCGGGCGCCGTGCCGGTTCTGTTCGTGATCGGCCTGGCGTTCGTCGTGGGCGGCATCGCGGTCATCCGTCTCGGTGAAAGTCGATAGCCGGCGCCTCCTGTCGGATCGAGCGCACGTTTCAGCGCGTTGATGCGGTGATACGCTCAAGGCACTGAGGCCCCGCGCTCACGAGGCAGGAGGGACCCGATGTCCGACGACGCATTCCCGATCCTGGGGATCGATCACATCGAGTTCTGGGTCGGAAACGCGAAGCAGGCCGCGTTCTATTACGCCAACGCGTTCGGCTTCACCCCCACCGCGTATGCGGGCCTCGAAACCGGGATCCGCGACAGGACGAGTCAGCTCGTTACGCAAGGGGAGATCCGTTTCGTCCTGACCGGTGCCCTTGGCCCGGATTCTCCGATCGGCGAACACGTCGCGCGCCATGGCGACGGCGTGAAGGACGTCGCGTTCCGGGTCCCCGACGCCGAGGACGCGTACCGTCTGGCGCTTTCCCGCGGAGCGACGGGCGTGACCGAGCCGACCGTGTCCGAGGACGAGGGCGGAAAGGTGGTCCGGGCCGCCATCGCGACCTACGGGGACACCATCCACTCCCTCATCCAGCGCGACGAGTACACGGGCACGTTCCTCCCCGGCTTCAAGGCCGTCGATGCGGCGGGTGCGAGGGGCGTCGGCCTGATCGCCGTCGATCACGTCGTCGGCAACGTCGAGCTCGGCAAGATGGACACCTGGGCGGCGTACTACGCCGACATCATGGGTTTCGCGAACCTGGTGCATTTCCGGGACGACCAGATCTCGACCGAGTACACGGCCTTGATGAGCAAGGTGATGTGGGACGGCGTCGGTCGCGTGAAGCTCCCGATCAACGAGCCGGCGAAGGGGCGCAAGAAGTCGCAGATCGACGAGTACCTCGAGTTCTACCGCGGCGCCGGCGTGCAGCACATGGCGTTGCAGACGGAGAACATCCTCGAGACCGTCGCCGATCTCCGCCGGCGCAACGTTCAGTTCCTGCGCGTCCCCGACAGCTACTACGAGGACGTCCGGGAGCGCTTCGCCGATCTCGACGAGGTCGACGTCGAAGCGCTGAAGGAGCTCCGCGTCCTCGCCGACCGGGACGAGGAGGGATACCTCCTGCAGATCTTCACCAAGCCGGTCGTCGACCGGCCGACGGTATTCTTCGAGATCATCGAGCGGCGGGGTTCCCGCGGGTTCGGCCTGGGCAACTTCAAGGCGCTGTTCGAAGCCATCGAGCGCGAGCAGGCGCTCCGGGGCACCCTGTAGCCCGGTGATACCGCTCTCGAAGGGCAGGGTGGCGCGCCAGGCCCACGTGGGGCTCCCCGAAGGCACCTATGAGGAGGAACACGGGCGCGAGGCTTTCGCCGGGCGGGCGTCCCACCTCTACCGGACGCATCCTCCCACGGCCTGGGTCCGGATCGAGGGGCCGTTGCGGCCCTCCGCCTTCGACCTGAACGGCCTCAAGCCGGCCGATATGGCCGACGCGAAGGCCGGATGGGCCACGATCGCAGCGAACGACGAAGTCGCACTCTTCGTCTCACGCCGTCGCGAAGCGATGACCTACTTCTTGCGCGACGCCGACGGAGACCTTTGCTACTTCGTTCACCAAGGAAGCGGTACGCTCGAGACCGATTACGGCCCGCTCACGTTCGGCGACGGGGATTACCTCATCGTGCCGAAAGGAACGACGCACCGGTTCGTTCCGGATGCCGAGCTCTTCTTGTTCATCGTCGAAGGAGCAGGGGAGTACCGGCTCCCCGATCGCGGGATCCTCGGCAAGCACGCGCAGTTCGATCCCGGCGTTCTCGAAACGCCCGAGCCCGATCCGCACGAAGAGCGCGGCGAATTCGAGGTGCGCGTGAAGCGAGGCGGCGCGTACACGACGCTCGTGTATCCGCATCATCCGCTGGACGTCGTCGGGTGGCAGGGAGATCTGTGTCCCTTGCGCTTGAACGTCGCCGACTTCCGGCCGATCGTGTCGCCGCGCTATCACCTGCCGCCGTCGGTCCACAGCACGTGGGCCAACGACGGATTCGCCGTGTGCACCTTCGCCCCGCGTCCGACGGAGACCGGCGACCCCGACGCATTGCGGGTGCCGTTCTTCCATTCGAACATCGACAATGACGAAGTGATCTTCTATCACTCGGGCGCGTTCTTCAGTCGCGCGGGCATCGGGCCGGGGATGATGACGCTTCATCCGCAGGGCTTGCATCACGGTCCGCAGCAGGCCGCGATCGAAGCGTCTAAGACCAAGGAGTTCGCGGACGAGGTCGCCGTCATGGTCGAGACCGAACGTCCGTTGACGGTGAGCGAAGACGCGGATGCCGTCCGCATCGAGGGCTACGAGGTGTCCTGGGCCAAGGGCATGGGCCTGCTCGATAGACCCGGCGATCGGCCCTGAGCAGCTCCTGGGCCTCGAGTTGAGGCTCAGACCCTCGGATAGTTCTAGGTCAATCCGGCAAAGACGAGACCGAAATCGCCGGTAACCGGACCAGGTGCGTTGACCGCCCGAATCGCCCAAGCTACCGTACGTAGTGCTAAACCACACGTAGTGACCGCCCATCGTCCGGCCGGCACCGCGAGTGGACGGGTGCGGGAGGGGGGACGACGCTTCGGGGATCGGTTGTAGCGAAGCAGCGTTAACCGGCCGCACCCGCGGTCGGTTTTTTTGTTGGCAACAGGGGCTGAGGGGATGCACCGCACTCGCATCTACTCCTCTCCGTGCCGGGCTCCACGAGAGCTCCCGACCGGATGCACGCGTTGGCGCTACATCGCACGAACGATGTGGAGGAGGTGACACGGCAAATGATCAAGCGACGAGCGTTCGTCATCACGTTGACCACGATGGTCATCATGGCGGCGCTCTCAGCGATGGCACCGGCGGCGATGGCGGACGGGGGAGACTTCTCACTCGATTTCGTTGCAGCCGGCCCATTCACGTACGACCACGACACGGGCGTCGGTGGTGAGTTCGCCGATCGAACGATCTCGAAGACGGATGGCGTCGTCGAGTCGCTCGAAGGCGGCGACTTCGAATGCGGCGACAAGGTCGTGTACTTCACAGAGATCACGGTTGCGGCGGACGCCACCGGAGAACAGGACATCGAGCTCGACTATGGGTTCCTCGCGGAGCCGACGGGTCAGCCCGGCGTTGGTCATGTCGACCTCGTGAGCGCATCGCCGAACACCGGCGACAGCGGCATGTCCGGCGACACCGGTGACACCACGGCTTCGATCGTTGCGGGCTCCGAGGAGATCGACACCTCGGGCCCGAGCGACGAGCTGGTCGCCACGATCGCGATCGACAACCTCGACCCTGGAGAGGTCTTCATCCTCCGGTTGGTGACGGAGCTCGGTTGCATCTTCGACTCCGAACCGACCGGCAACCTTCAGGCCGCGATCCACGCCGCTCGAGTCGTCGCGCCCGAAGCGGACGTGATCTCGGTCGGCAATCAGACGGTTCCGTTCCAGAGCCTCGCCGACATCTCGCAGCCGGCGTCGGTCTCCGTGTCCGTGGGCGCATGCCCCGAACCCGGTTCCCCGACGGTTCCGGTGACGATCGAGATCGCCCCGGCGGGATCGGCGACGGTCACCGTCAACGGCCCGGGTGGTCCCTACGTCGTCACCGGCGACGGTGACACGCTGGACCTGGAGCCCGGCAACTACACATGGACGGCGGTGGCCCAGCTTGGATTCATCCTCCAAGGTCCCACCTCCGGCGAGTTCACCGTGCAGGAATGTCCGTTCCTGCCGGCGGCCGTGACGGTCGACGTCGGTTCGTGCCCGGAGCCCGGGTCGCCGGCGGTTCCCGTGACCATCACGATCGACCCGGATTCGTCGGCTACCGTCACGATCGAGGGACCGGGCGGTCCGTATGTCGTCACCGGCGACGGTGACGTCCTGGACCTTCCGCCCGGCGAGTACACGTGGACGGCCGAAGCGGCTCCGACCTACGAGTTGGACGTCACTTCCGGCGAGTTCACCGTGCAGGAGTGTCCGTTCCTGCCGGCGGCCGTGACGGTCGAGGTCGGGGCGTGCCCCGCTCCCGGCTCGGCCACGGTGCCGGTCACCGTGACGATCGACCCGCCTGGGTCGGCCACCGTCACGATCGAGGGACCGGGCGGTCCGTAC
>DATFGK010000065.1:0-19286 GCA_035249485.1 Actinomycetota bacterium
GTGCCGGGCGGTCAACCCCGGCATCGTGTACTGCGCGATCTCCGGATACGGCCGCGAAGGCCCCTACGCCGGATGGGCCGGACACGACATCAACTATCTGGCCGTCGGAGGCTTCCTAGCGACGCAGGGTCGTCGTGCCGACGGCGGTCCGGCGTTCCCCGGCGCGACGATCGCCGACGCGGCGGCCGGCGGGTTGCAGGCGGCGCTCGCGATCGCCTCCGCCATCGTGCGCCGGAACGCCACGGGTGCGGGGACCTTCCTCGACGTCTCGACGACCGACGGGGTGCTGCATCTGATGTCGCTGTTCGTCGACGAGCACCTCGCGACCGGCGAAGACGTCGTGCCGGGGTCGGCGCTGCTCACCGGGAAGTACGCGTGCTACGACCTCTACGAGGCGCGCGACGGCGGCTGGCTCGCGGTCGGTGCGATCGAGGCGGCGTTCTTCGCCAACCTCTGTCGCGCGCTCGGGTGTGAGCGTTTCATCGACGACCAGTACACAGACCAGCGACAGAACGAGATCCGCGCCGCGTTCCGCGAGACCTTCGCGACGCGGGATCGCGACGACTGGGTCGCCGAGCTCGCCGGGAAGGACACATGCGTCTCCCCGGTCCTCACGATCGCCGAGGTGGCGTCCGACGCGGGCCACGTCGCGCGCGGCTCGATCGTCGAAGCCGAGCATCCCGAGCACGGCCGGTTCCGTCAGGTCGGGCCGGTGCTCGCCGGCAGCGCCCGGCGCGACGGCGTCTACCGCTCGGGTCCAGAGGACGTCGATTGATGGCGCGCGCCGAGATGACCGAGGCCGACGTGCAGGCGTGGGTCGGGCGCGAGCTCGAGGACCCGCCGGGCGACATCGTCTGCGAGCGCGGCTACATCCTCCACTGGCTCGAGGCGACCGAGAACGCGAACCCGTTGTACTGGGACGAGCTGCTCGCCAAACGCACGACCGGCGGCTTCGTCGCGCCGCCGTCGATGCTCTCGGCGTGGATGCGTCCGCTGCAGTTCGTGCCGGGCCGCACGGAGAAGCGGATGCCGCTGTCGCTGCACTTCGCGCTGAAGCAGGCGCTCGATCTGCCCGAGGGGATCGTCGCGTACAACGAGATGACGCTCGGCGTGCCGGTCCGCCCCGGCGACCGGATCCGCACGACCCAGCGGATCCGCGAGATCTCCGAGCCCAAGACGCGCCGGCTCGGAACCGGCCGCTCGTGGATCATCGACGTCACGTACACGAACCAGGACGGCGACGTGGCCGGCGTGGAGACCTACGAGATGTTCGCGTACAAGCGGGAGCAGTCGTCGTGAACGTTCAACCCGGCGACGCGCTGCCGCGGCTCGACGTGAAGGTCACCGCGCGCATGGTGATCATGGGCGCGTCGTCCTCGCGCGACTGGCAGCCTCAGCACCACGACCACGACTGGGCCGTCAACCGTGCCGGGACGCGGGACATCTTCCTCAACACGCCCAACCAAGCCGGCTGGATCGAGCGCTACCTCACCGACTGGACGGGGCCGCTCGGACGCCTCGGGAAGATGCGTTTCCGGATGCGGCGGTCGATCTGCACCGGCGACGCGCTGGCGTTCGAAGGTGTCGTGCGATCGGTGAGCACCGATGCAGCCGGATGCTCGTGGGCCGACGTCGACGTGATGCTGATGGTGGGGGAGGAGCGCGCGACCGAATGCGTCGCGCGCGTCGCGATACCCGGCGACGACGCCGACAACCCGTGGAAGCGCTCCGGGGCGTCCTGGACGCCCGACGCGATGGGACCCCTCGAGCTCGCGAGCCAACGAAAGGACTGACGTGGATCTCACCTGGACCGACGAGCAGAACGCGCTGCGCGAGGCCGTCCGCGATCTCTGCGCCAAGCACGCGACCCCGGAGATCGTCCGCGCGCTCGAAGCGGACGCCGCCGGCTACCGCCCCGAGACGTGGACCGAGCTGGCTCGCATGGAGCTGCTCGGGCTGACGATCCCGGAGGAGCACGGCGGGGTCGGACAGACCATCCTCGAGTCGGTCGTCGTGTGTGAGGAGCTGGGCCGTTCGGTTCTGCCGTCGCCGTACTTCGTGTCGAGCGTGCTCGGCGCCGCGTTGATCCGGCTCGCCGGCTCCGACGAGCAGCGGAGCGCGTGGCTCCCGAAGCTCGCGTCGGGGAACGCCGTCGTGACGGTCGCCTGGCAAGAACCCGACCGTAGCGCCTCCCCCGAAGGGGTCGCCGTACGTTTCGAAGGCGGGAAGCTATCCGGCGAAAAGATCATGGTTCCGTTCGCGGCCTCGGCGAACGGGCTGGTCGTGCTCGCGCGGTCCGGCGGTGATCTCGGCCTGTTCCTCGCCGATCCGGCCGGCGAGGGCGTCACGGTGCGCAAGACCGAGACGCTCGGGTCCGGGCCCGATTTCATGGTCACCTTCGAGGGCGCGACCGCCTCGCCGCTCGGCTCGGGCAGCGACGGCTGGGCCGCGTTCGAGGAGGCGATGGTCGACGGGATGATCGCGCTCGCCGCGATGGCGAACGGTGGGTCCGAGCGCGCGCACGAGATGGCGGTCGAGTACGCGAAGGAACGCGTGCAGTTCGGAAAGCCGATCGGTTCGTTCCAGGCGATCGCGCACCCGCTCGCCGAGACGTACACGGAGATCGGCGGGGCGAAGGCGCTCGCGTACGAGGCCGCGTGGGCGCGCGCGGCGGGCAAGGACGCCCGCACGCTCGCGGCGATGGCCAAGCTCTACGCGTGCGACGTCTACCGGCGCACGACGAAGCTCGGACAGCAGGTCTACGGCGGCATCGGCTTCACGACCGACATCGACATGCAGCTCTACTTCCGGCGTGCGAAGCAGCTGGAGCTGAGCTGGTTCGGTCCGCGCGAGCTCGAAGAGATCGTCGCCGCGGCGGAGCTCGACGCGCCCGAGCCGTTCGTCTCCGTGGACGGACTGACCTAGCCGCAGCCGAGCGGCGTGCAGCCTTCCGGCGCATAGCCGGGGACCCCGATGCCGGCGAGCACGTCCTCGGTGCGTCGCGCATCGCGGACGAGGCCTTCATCGAGCGGAGGTAGCGTCGGGGTACCCATCTGATACGGACCCGGGTCGGGGAACCGCACGTCCGTGACGGCCTGTACCACTTGCCGCGGGATCTCGTGGTCGATCATCCCGGGCTGCGACTGCCATACGCTGTTGCGCGTGTCCGGGTCGACCTCGCCGGGCAGGCCCATACGGACGATGACCATGTCGAGGCTCGGGATGATCCATACGCGTTGGTTCTGCATCCCGACCATCGCGTAGGTGTCGGACGGGGCGCCGGGCCACGGGCCCCGCTCGCCGATGTCCCGGCCGTACACATCCGGCCACACCGCCCCGGCGCTGTTCAGCCAGAGGAGATGGCCGTACGCCTTGTTGAGCGGGGTCCGTGTTGTCGCCCGTTTGTGGTACGCCTGCGAGATCAGCTGCCGGCCGTTCCAGCTCCCTTCGTGGAGCATCAGGTAGCCGAGCCGCGCCCAGTCCGTCGGCCGCATGTGCAGGTGCGCCCAGCCTTCGGTGTTGCCGGCGCGGTCGCGTTCCCAGCTCCACGTTCCCGGCTCGATGCCGATCGGCCCGAACAGGTTCTCTTGCGCCCAGGCCTGGATATCGGTATCGACGGCGCGTTCCACCAGATGCAGCAGCAGCGTCACCGGCGTCTGCTGGTACGCCCACGTCGTGCCGGGCTTGGCGTCGAAGGGGAGGGAGAGCGCGTCACGGACCTGATCCGGCATGACCTCGCCGGCGAACGGCGGGTCGCGGAACCAGTTGTGGTGCAGGCCGGAGCTCATCGTGAGCAGGTCGCGCGCAGTGAGCTTCCCGTGCGCGGCGTCGGCCTCGGGGACGTATATGCGGATCGGGGCGTTGACATCGAAGAGGCCCATCGTCACGGCCCTCCCCACGATCATCGAGGTGACGCTCTTGGTCATGCTCCATCCGTCGAGGGCTACCTCGGATGTTGTGCGGTCGAGCCGGGTCCAGCCGGCGATGCAGCCGTGGCGAACCACGAGCGTCGAGAAGCTCGCGTGCTGCGTCGCCCAGTCCATCGCGGCGGCGAGCTTGCGGGTGTCCATTCCGACGTTCTCGGCGGAAGTCTTGAACCAGGTCTCGTCGGGGCCGTTGCAGCCGGAGGCGGCCGGGGAGAGCCGGGGGAGGGTGAGGAAGACCATCGTCGCCAAGACCGCCAGCGCAGGCGTTCTCCGTCCGATCCGCACCCGTCGGCTCCCCTGTGAGACAAACTCTGGACTTATCTCATATGAGACGTTATGCTAAGTTGTCTCACGAAGTCAAGAGGGAGCTTTTGCGATGGCGATGCAGGTTCGGACCCGTCCGGCGCCCACCCCCGACGACCTTCTCGATCTGGCCCGCAGGCACTTCATCAAGGGGGACCGCCTCGACGTCGCCGGACTCGGCGAGGAGCTCGGGATCTCGCGGGCAACCGCCTACCGGTGGGCCGGCAACGAGGAGGAGCTCACCGGCCGGGTCATCGCCTCTTTGGCCGAGGCAACGTTCAAGCGTTGCGTGAAAGAGGCTCGCGGTCGCGGTTTCGAGAAGGTGCTCGACGCCGAGCGCCGCGGGCTCCGGTACATGGCGACGTTCAAACCGTACCGTGCGTTCCTCGAGCGCGAGGATCCCGTGACATCGATGCGGATCGTCGCGTCGAAGGACGGGCCCGTGCAGCCGTTGCAGATACGGCAGCACGAGGAATGGTTGCGAGGCCTCGTGGATGCCGGCGAGCTGACCTTGTCTGTGGATCCGCACACGATGGCCTATGCCCTCGTGCGAACGGCAGAAGCGTTCCTCTACGCGGATCTGATCGCGGGCGAAGAGATCGATCTCGACAAAGCCATCGCGATCATGCGGTTGCTGCTGCGTTAGTGTCGTAGGTGGGTGTTAGCGTCGGTGCATGCTGATCGATCGCGTGCGTCATGCAGTGTCGACCCTCCGCTCGCTTCTCGCGGATGCAGATCCAGATCAAGTCGACGATCGCGAGGCGGCCGAGCTATTCGAGTCACTCGCGGAGCTCGAACGTCTCGCGTCGGCCGGACGCACGATCTTCAGCCGTCGCGTGGAAACGTCGGGCCTTTGGCGAGAACAGGGATACAGGTCGCCGGCTCAATGGGTCGCGGTGCGTGCGCAGAGCACCATGGGCGCCGCGATCGCGACGTTGGAGACGGCGAGGAGATTGGAGCAGCTTCCTGCCACACGCGAAGCGTTCCAGACCGGATCGCTGTCGGCACATCAAGCTCAGGAGATCGCGGCCGCGGCCTCGGCAGCGCCGGCGGCAGAAGAGTCGCTCCTCGAGTCGGCTCGCGTGGAGACCGTTGCGCGACTTCGTGAGCAGTGTCGTCAGGTGATCGCAACCGCGACGCACGACGCGGATGCCGACGAACGTCTCCACCGCAGTCGCTATTTCAGATACTGGACGGAAGCTGACGGTGCAGTGCGGTTGGATGGCCGGTTGACCCCCGATGCGGGCGCCCGGCTTGCCGCAGTAGCAGAAGGGCGCGCCCGTTCGCTCCGTGACGAGGCACGTCGCACGGGCAGCCCGGAGCGTCTTGAGGCCTACGCTGCCGATGCCCTCGTGTCCCTTGCGGATGCCACCGCATCCGGCCCGCGGGCCGTCGTTCACGTGCATGTCGACGCTGCCGCCTGGGAACGGGGTCGTACCGAGGGTCAAGAGGTCTGCCGCATCCGCGGGATCGGACCGATCTCGGTTTCAGCCGCGCGGCGACTCGCGGCGGACGGGATCGTCAAGGCGGTCCTCGACGATGGCGCGGATGTGCGAGCCGTGGCGCATCTCGGTCGAACGATCCCCGCCCGCGTCCGGACCGCGCTGGAGGCGAGGGATGAGACTTGCGTGGTCCCCGGATGCGAGCAGCGGCATGGACTCGAGATCGATCACATCCAACCCTTCGTCACTGGGGGACCCACGACCATCGATAACTTGGCTCGGTTGTGCCGCTACCACCACGCGCAGAAGACGCACCGTGGCTGGTTGCTCGACGGTCAGCCGGGCGCCTGGCGGTGGTTCCGACCCAAGCGGAGCGTCGGGCGCTCGCCACCCCGGTCGGCCTGACCGAACCTTCCCCTGTCTTCGCGCTATAGCGCCATGTAGGCGCCGGCGTTGACGTCGATCACCTGACCGGTCATCCCATTCGAAAGGTCCGACGCAAGGAACAGGATCGCTCCGGCGACGTCCTCGGAGGTTGCGATCCGGCGCATCGGCGAGAGCGCGTCGACCTCGCCCTTCACCTCGTCGAAGGTGCGGCCTTGCTCCTCGGCGAGATGGTTGAAATACCACTTGAGGTTCGGCCCGTACACGTGTCCCGGGGCGACCGAGTTCACCCGGATCCCGTACTCACCCCACTCGCGCGCGAGGGTGCGCGCGACCGACAGCAGCGCAGACTTCGCGGCCGCGTAGGCGCCGAGTGTCGCGTCGGAATTCCGGGCCGATAGCGAGTTCACGAGCACCACCGAGCCCGAGCGCTGCTCCTTCATCGCCGGCAGCACCGCCTTGCACATCGCGATCGAGCCGAGCACGTTGATCCGGAACGAACGCTCCCATTCGACCGGAGACTCCTCTTCGATGGTTCGCATCGGCGGCTGCTTGAACGCGTTCTGCACGAGCGCGTCGATACGACCGAACGCCTGAACCGCCGCATCGGCCAGTGCGGCGCAGTCCTCTTCCTTGGCGATGTTCGTGGGAACGAAGATCGCCTTGCGGCCGAGCGCCTCGACCTCGGCGGCGACCTCCTTCAGGCGCTCCTCCGTCCGGGCGCCGAGTGCGACATCGGCGCCTTCGCGCGCGAGCGCGAGCGTCGCCTCGCGTCCGATCCCGGGCCCGACGCCGGTGACGACGACGGCCTTGTCCTCGAGCAGCATCAGTCGGCGGTCTTCGGCGGAGCGGCGCCACCCTGCAGCCCGGCGTGGAACCACGAGGCGTGGATCGTCCTCGCGGCGAACCGCCATCCGTCCGGCGTGCGCCGGAGCGAGTCCTCGTAGGTGCCGCCGGCGAATACCAGCGTGAGGCCGCCGGGATTGCCGTTGGGCATGCCGAGCGGGCTGAAGATGTAGGCGTCCACCTTCGCCGAGTCCCCGTCGATCTTCACGCGCCGGTTGGTGACGAAGTGCTGGCTCGCCGTGAACGGGCCCATGGCCTTCTGGAACCACGCGATGGCATCCTCGACCGTGCCGCGGACCCCACCCTCCTCGGTGTAGTCGACGACCGCGTCGGGTGTGAACAGCGTACGGAGGGCGTCCCAGTCCTTGGTATCGAGCGCCGCGGCGTAGCCGTCGAGGAGGTCGTCGATCGCGATGCGATCCGCGACTTCCTCGAGGCTGGGACGCTGGCCGGGCACGCGCCAAGACTACCCGGAGAGCGTCTTTCGGCGCAGACCGGGAGCCCCGGCCCTGCGATAATGCAGCGCTGTCGCCAAAGGGGGAGCCGTGGAGAGTCATCCGATCGCAAAGCAGATCGAAGACCTGTTCCGCGTGACGCTCGCGCCCGTTTCGTTCTTCATGGGCTCGAGCTACTCGAAGCGGGCGGGAGACCCCGCCATCTCGGACTTCGTCGCCGGCAATCCGCACGACATGCCGCTTCCCGAGCTCGCGGAGGCGTTCCGGAAATGGAGCGTCCCGCAGCACAAGGACTGGTTCGCGTACACCGACAACCATCCGGCCGCGCGCGAGTCGGTCGCGAAGACGCTAAGCGCAGACCGCGGCGAGACCTACGAGCCGGACGACGTCTTCCTCGTGCCGGGGACGTTCGGAGCGTTGTCGGTCTCCATGCGAGTGGTCGTCGACCGTGGCGACGAGGTCCTGTACGTCAGCCCGCCGTGGTTCTTCTACGAGGCGATGATCATGCTCGCAGGCGCATCGCCCACGAAGATCGTGACGAAGCCGCCCGACTTCGACCTCGACCTCGACGCCCTCGCGGCGGCGATCACGACGCGGACGCGCGCGGTCATCATCAACACGCCCAACAACCCCAGCGGCCGTATCCTCTCGCCCGAGACCCTCGAGGGGCTCGGGCGCGTGCTGCGCGAGGCGTCGGAGCGGCACGGCCGTCGCATCTACCTGCTCTCCGACGAGTCATACCGGCGGATCCTGTTCGACGGGAACACGTTCACATCGCCCGCCGACTACTACGACGACACGTTCGTGCTGTACACGTACGGCAAGACCCTGCTCGCGCCGGGACAGCGGCTCGGCTACATCGCACTGCCGCCGCGTATGCGCGACCGCGAGGTGATCCGCAACGCGATCTTCCTCTCGCAGGTGGTCGGCGGCTGGCAGTTCCCCAACGCGGTGCTGCAGTACGCGCTTCCGGATCTCGAGGAGCTGTCCGTGGACGTGCCGCACCTCCAGGAGCGTCGCGACCGTGTCGTCACCGCGCTGCGCGAGATGGGCTACGAGATCAACTCGCCCGAGTCGACCTTCTACCTGCTCGTGAAGTCGCCTATCCCCGACGACTGGGACTTCGCGGAGATGCTCGCCGAGCACGATGTGTTCGTGCTGCCGGGGCGAGTGTTCGAGCTCCCGGGCTACTTCCGGATCTCGATCACGGCGAACGACGAGATGATCGAGCGGTCGTTTCCGGGCTTCGAGAAGGCGCTCAAGCAGGCTCGCGGCTAGCGCGCGTCCGGAGCTCGGCCTCGAGATTCCGCATCGCCTTGCGGAACACGCGCCCGAGCACCATCGGCGTCATCGGTCCCAGCACGCGGAACATCGCCCGCGGATCGACGGCGAAGGTCCACCGGACGCGGCTGCCCGAGTTTCCGTCGGGCTCGACCGTCCACTCCTCAACGAGCGCGTGCGCGAGCGGCACCGTCGTCGAGTCGACGCGGTAGACCCATCGGGCCGGGCGGTCCCACGCGACGATCGTCTCGCGGTAGATGCTCGGACCGACGCGGACCTCGCGGATCGAGCCGATGCCGTGTGGCCCCGGACCCTCGTAGCGGCCGGACGAGAAGCCGGGGAACCACGTCCACGTCGACGGATCGGCGGCGATCGCGTCGAAGACGGGCTCCTGTGGCGCCTCGACGCGACCCCGGAACGTCCAGCGCTTCGGGGCAATCGCGAGGAAGTCCGGCGACTCGGCGCGCAGTCGGAAGGGCATCGACTCAGGCGGACGTTTCGTCGAGGTCCTGGCCGAGCTGTGCGGCCCAGTCCTTGTTCGCTTGCGCGAAGAGCTGCCGGACCTGCTCGAGGTTGTACGGCTGCTCGGCGAGCGTGTCCGGATCCCACTGGCTCCGCGGCTGATTGACGAAGTCGCCGCCGTAGATGTGGATCGCGCCGGTGAAGCGGCGCTCCGGATTCGCGACGGCGTGGATCGCGTCGGCGCCGAGTGAGATCACGTCGCTCTCACGCAGGACCTTGCCGCCGGCCTCCACGATGTGCTCCGGGCTCCGCCGGTACATCGTGTTTTCCTCCACGCCGCCGTAGATGCCGATAACCGCCCACATCTGATGATCGTGAGGATAGATCGCCATGCCCGGCGCCCAGATCGCGTTGAGAACCGTGAGCTCCTCCGAGTTGAAGATGAGGTCGATCCCGCCGACCTCCTTGCCGATCGCATCCGCGACGGGGCCCGGCTTGTCGACGGTGCGCAGGAGGATCTCGCGGACGGCGCGTCGCGGGTCCTTCTCGCCTCGCACGGCGGCCAGGCAGTCGGCAACGAGCGTGTCGGTGTCGAACACGGCTATACCCCCTCGTCGAAGTCTATCGCCCTGGTATCGTCCGCCGTGTCGATGATCCCTCCCTGGCAGGAGCCGGTGCGCGGTGGATACCCGGATCCGCGCAGCTTCGGCCTGACCGGCCGCGAGGTCGGGCAGCTCGCCATGCAACGGCGAGGCGTGCGGCCCCCGATCGCCCGCCTCATGGGTCTGCTCTGGGACGAGGCCGACGACGAGCACACGACGTTCACGCTGCCGGGGGCCGATTGGTTCCTCTCCTCGCAGGAGCACATCTCGGTCGGGCCGCTCCTGGTACTCGCCGACGCCGCCTTCGGAACGTCGCTGATGATCGGTCTGCCGGCAGCGACGCCGTTCACGACCTGGGAGCTCTCGATGAGCTTCCTCAAACCGTGTCCCGCGGGCGGAACGATCCGCGCGAGCGGCTATCCCTTGCACGACGGCCGCCCGCTCGGGATCACTCAGGTGTGGATCGAGGACGGGAAAGGGGAGCGGGTCGCGCACGGAACGTCCGCGAACATGGTGCTCCCGCAGCTCGACGGCTTCGCCCACCCCGGCGACGACCTCGAGTTCCCGGTCGAGCCCGAGGAAGAGACGCCGGACCCGTGGGAGCGGCCGGCCATGGGCGAAACGATCCCCTGGGAGACCTGGCGCACGATGCCCGGCGAGGAGATCCTGTTGCGCCAGATCAAGGGCGAGCTTCCGCAGCCGCCGATCCACTACCTCACCGGCATGACGCTGCGCGACGTCTCGGAAGGCCGCGTAACGTTCACGATGCCGGCGAGCCGCTGGCTTACGAGCCCCAACCGGACGATCCAGGGCGGCGCGATAGCGATGCTCGCACACGCTGCGCTCACGACCGCGGTCACGGCCACGCTGGAGGCGGGGGCCGCCTACCGTCCGATCGACGTGAAGGTGAACTTCCTCCGGCCGGGCATCGCCGACGATTCGGAGCTCGTCGCGCACGGCAGCGTCCTCCACCGCGGCCGCACGCTTGCCGTCGGGCTCGCCGACGTCGTGAACGCCGAAGGCAAGAAGATCGCGACCGCGACCGGCTCGACGATCATCCTCCCAGAGCGCCCCGAGGGTTGAGGGTCCGGGGAGCTGGCGAAATCTGACGGAGTGTCAGAAACTGTTCCCGTGGGCATCTCCCGCGAGATAACCGGCGGCGTCGCCGAGGTCGTCGTCGACATTCCACCGGTCAACGCGCTGCCGGTCGCCGGCTGGTTCGAGCTGGCCGACCTGGTCCGCTCCGCAGGAGCCGATCCGGAGGTCAGGGTCGTGATCCTGCGCGCCGAGGGCCGCGGGTTCTGCGCCGGCGTCGACATCAAGGAGTTGCAGGCCGACCCGCAGGCGATCGTCGGCGTCAACCGTGGCTGCTACGAGGCGTTCGCGGCCGTCTACGAGTGCGCGGTCCCGGTCATCGCCGCCGTACACGGTTTCTGTCTCGGGGGCGGGATCGGTCTGGCCGGCAACGCCGACGTGGTCATCGCGTCGTCCGACGCGACCTTCGGCCTGCCGGAGGTCGACCGTGGCGCTCTCGGCGCGGCTACCCACCTGGCCCGGCTCGTGCCCCAGCACCGCATGCGCGCGATGGTCTACACGGGCGAGAAGGCGACCGCCGCCGAGCTTCAGGCGTACGGGTCGGTCTACAAGGTCGTCGATCCCGGCGAGCTCGTCGCCGCGGCGCGAGCGCTCGCGGCGAACATCGCCGAGAAGTCCCCGACGATCATCCGCCGCGCCAAGGAATCGTTGAACGGGATCGACCCGGTGGACGTCAAGCGCTCCTACCGCTTCGAGCAAGGCTTCACCTACGAGCTCAACCTCTCGGGCGTCTCCGATGAAGCGCGCCAGGCTTTCATCGATAAGCGCGAGGCGCGGTTCGACCGGTGACCGCACCGGACCTCCGCACCACGATCGACGAGGCCGTCGCCGAGCTCCGCGACGACATGACGATCGGCCTCGGCGGCTGGGGATCGCGGCGCAAGCCGATGGCCGTCGTGCGCGCGATCGCGCGCTCGGGCTTGAAGGACCTCACGATCGCGTCGTACGGCGGGCCGGACGTCGGGCTTCTCTGTGCCGCGGGCAAAGTCCGCAAGGTCGTGTTTGGCTTCGTGACGCTCGACAGCATCCCGCTCGATCCGCACTTCCGCGCTGCGCGCGAGTCGGGCGCCGTCGAGGCTCGCGAGATGGACGAGGGCATGTTCTATCTGTCGCTCCTTGCGACGTCGTGGCGGGTCCCATTCCTGCCGACGCGTGCCGGGCTCGGCTCCGACGTCATGCGTATGAACCCCGACCTCAAGACGCTCCGGTCGCCGTACGGTGACGAGGAGGTCGTCGCCGTCCCGCCGTTGAAGCTCGACGCCGCGTTCGTTCACCTGAACCGCGGCGACCGGCGAGGGAACGCGCAGTTCCTCGGCCCCGACCTGTACTTCGACGATCTGTTCCTGTCGGCCGCTTCCCGGCGGTTCGTGACCTGCGAGCGACTGGTCGAGACAGAGGACCTGCTCGCCGTCGGATCGGTGCACACGATGCGTATCAACCGGTCGCTCGTGGACGGGATCGCCGAAGCGCCGCTCGGCGCGCACTTCACCTCGTGCGAGCCCGACTATCCCGTCCCGGGGCGATGGCTGAAGGAGTACGCCGGGGCAGCCAAGGATCCCGACGCGTGGAGCGCCTACCGCGCACGCTTCGTCGACGTGAGCGACGACGACTACCGCCGAGCGGTGGCGTCGTGAGCGACGCGACGCGCGACGAGGTCTGTGTCGTCGCGTGCGCCGAAGCGTGGCGCGGCGACGGCGCAGTGCTCGCGAGCGCCTTCGGGATCATCCCGACGCTCGGCGTGCGGCTGGCCCGGGCGACATTCGAACCGGACCTTCTCGTTTCCGACGGCGAGGCGCTTCTGATCGCGAACGATCTGCCGATCGGCTCGGCGGAGAAGCAGGTGGAGGGGTGGCTGCCGTTCCGGACGGTGTTCGACATGGTCTGGTCGGGGCGGCGCCACGTGATGATGGGCGCCACACAGATCGATCGCCACGGGAACCAGAACATCTCGGCGCTCGGCGACCACGCGCATCCGAAGGTAGCCCTGATCGGCGTGCGCGGCGCGCCGGGGAACACGATCAACCACGCGACGTCGTACTGGGTCGCCGGACATTCCGCGCGGACGTTCGTCGAACGGGTCGACGTCGTGTCGGGGGTCGGGACCGACCGCGGCGCCGCGGACCTCAGGCGTGTCGTCACGAACCTGTGCGTGTTCGATTTCGAGGTGCCGGACGGCACGATGCGCGTCCGCTCGGTTCACCCCGGCGTGAGCGTCGACGAGGTCCTCGCGAACACGGCGTTCGCGCCCGTGCTGCCCGACGACCTGACGGAGACCCGCCTGCCGACGGAAGGCGAGCTGCGGCTGATCCGCGAGGTGCTCGACCCAGGCGACCTCCGCAAGACCGAGGTCAAGCCGTGACCCACCAGGCCCTGCGCACGCGCGTCTGCGAGCTGCTCGGCGTCGAGCACCCGATCGTGCAAACGGGGATGGGGTGGGTCGCCGGGCCGTCGCTCGTTGCCGCAACCTCCAACGCCGGTGCGTTCGGGATCCTCGGCGCCGCGACGATGGATCTCGACGACCTCCGTGCTGCGATCAAAGAGACGAAGGCCCTGACCGCCAAACCGTTCGGCGTCAACATGCGCGCGGACCAGCCGGATTTGATGGAGCGCGCGGACCTCCTCTCGGGCGAGGGCGTCCGCGTGGCGTCGTTCGCGATGGCGCCGCGCGCCGAGATCATCGACCGGCTGCGACGCGGCGGCGTGCTCGTGATCCCCTCGATCGGTGCGCGACGTCACGCCGAGAAGGTCGCCGCGATGGGCGTCGACGCGGTCCTGGTCCAGGGTGGCGAAGGCGGCGGCCACACCGGGCCGGTGCCTACGTCGCTCGTTCTGCCGCAGGTCGTCGACGCGCTCGGCGGCTCGGTCCCCGCGATCGCGGCCGGCGGGTTCTTCGATGGACGCGGCCTCGTGGCAGCCCTGTCCTACGGAGCCGAGGGGATCGCGATGGGAACGCGCTTCCTGTTGACCAGGGAATCGCCGGTACCCGAGGCGGTCAAGACCTTCTACCTCTCGAAGGCCGTTACCGACACCGTCGTGACTACCAAGATCGACGGCGTCCCGCACCGGGTGCTGCGGACGGCCTTCGTCGAGCAGCTCGAGCGGAGCGGCGCGGCGACCGGTTTGCTCCGGGCGCTCCGCAACGCGGTCGCATTCCGCAAGCTCACCGGCACACCGCTGAGAGCGATGCTCCGCGAGGGGATCGCGATGCGCCGGACGCTCGAGCTCAGCTGGGCGCAGGTCCTGATGGCCGCGAATACGCCGATGATGCTGCGCGCGGCCATGGTCGAGGGCGACCTCCGCTACGGCGTGATGGCCAGCGGGCAGGTCGTCGGGGTGATCGACGACCTGCCGGGGGTCGCGGAGCTGATCGAACGGATCGTGCGCGAAGCCGAAGGGACGCTGGGTCGATTAGGCGTCTAGCAGGCCCTCGGCGGAGCCGGGCATTGCAGATTCTTGCGGGTCTCGTCGCCGAGGAAGAACACCGACATGATCAGCACTGCGGCGATGAAGCCGATGAAGAGTCCGTACTCGACGGCGGTCGCGCCTCGCTGGCTTCGGATGTCGAGCCGTGCGGCGAGCCACGCCCCGACGCTACGCAAAGCGATCATCCCATCTCCTCCCCGGTGTGCCCCCGCACGCCGATCCCTCGTGGCACGAGGCTAGCGGGGTGATGTGGCGACGACCATGGCCCGCGCGACTCAATCTCGCGCGGGCCTTCTGGCCGGAATCGACTACGTAGAACTCTTGAGCTGCTAGGTCGGCGTTGGGGTGCGGGCCGGTTCAGTCCACGAACTCGCCGAGGTTCGAGTTCCCTTCGAGGAACCCGATCCCGCCGATGGCGGCCTCGAGCTCGGACCCCGACGAGGCTCGGAGGATGTACAGGCCGTTGCGGACGTCGGCGACGTAGACCAGCCCGCCCCTGATGACCGGATAGGACCAGGTCGAGACCCACCAGTCGTCGTCGACCGCTTCGGTCTGGCCGTAGGGGGGCGCCGGCGTGTCGGGGATGCTCCCGATCTCCGCGACCGGTGCCGGCACGAACGCCGCGACCTCGGCCGGGGCCGCCGGGTCGGAGACGTCGATGATCCGCAGGCCGCCGCCGTACCACGACGTCAGCACGAGATCACCGGCGACGGTCTGGTTGTGCATCGTGAACGTCCCGTCGAGCGGCAGCCCGGCGGCGTTGCGCGACGCGGACAACCCGTCGGCCGTGCATGCCGTGGCTTGGTTCTCGGCGAGCCGGTATTCGCCGAGCTGCTGCGCCGGTGCGAGCGCGGACCCGAGTCCGTACGTCCGGAGCCAACCGAACGGACAGCCGTCGGTCGTGACGTAGATCTCGTCGCCGACGACCGCCGTGGACGCGCCCGGCGCGACGACCGCGCTGTGGGTGTTCCCGAACTCGCTGAGCGGATAGGGGATCGGAAGGCTCGACAGGCCCTTCGGCTTGAAAAGCGCGAGCGGTGAGCCGGCGGCGAAGTCGCTCGTGTCCATGGTGAAGAACCCGCCGTCCCAGTGAGAGACGTACGCCGTGCGCCCGTCGCCGGACAGCGAGATCGAGTGCGTGTACGCGCCGAGGCCGATCGGGAGCGCGGGATCGACGTTGCGCTCGCGAAGGCTCAGCAACGGGATGCCCGAGATCCAGAACCCGGCGAACTTCGCGGCCGCCGGATTCGACGCATCGACGACGACGACGTCGGTCCCGCCGAGCGGCGTCGTGATGTATTCGAGGATGCGCGGGTGTCCGTCGACGTTGTGAGCCGGATCGGGGTCGATCCACTGGAAGAACTCGTGCGGACGGAAGTTTCGGAGCTGGAAGGTTCCGGTCAGGACCGGTTCGGTGCAGTCGCCGTTCGGGAACGTGTAGAAGCGCAGCGCGTTCAAGCCGGGTTCGAGGATCCCTTGGTCCGTGAACTTCGAGAACGTGAGCACGGTCAGCATCTCGAAGCCGTCGGGGATGTCGATCGCGCGGATCTCTCTCGCGACGGCCCCGGCGACGTTCGAACCCGGCACGCCGCCGACGACGGCGGGGGCGGCGGGGTCCGACACGTCCACGATCTGGATCGCGTTCGTCCCTTCGTAGTCGTGCCAGCGTCCGACGTAGGCGCACTCGTCGATCAGCGCGACCGCCCCGTGGTTGCCGAGGGGGACCCCGCCTCCCGGCAGGGACATGTCCGCGTGTCCGACCAGCTCGAGCGGGCCGCTCACGAAGTCGGTGAGCGGCCCGTGCTGGCCGACCTGGGCCGCGGGGACGCCGGCGACGTCGGTGGGACCCGTTTCCGGGTGGGCCGTAAGCGGCGCGACGAGCACCGCGGTCAGTGCCGACGCGGCGATGAGCGGACGGAAACCCCGGCGGATCATCGCCGGTTGTTTCGGCGCCGCCCAGGTCGTGTCCTGCTTTGTCCGATTCGAATTCAGCCGGCGTGCCGGCGGATCCACTCGTACATCGCGATCCCGGAGGCTACCCCGGCATTGATCGAACGGGTCGACCCGAACTGGGGGATCGACAGGACCTTGTGGCACACGTTGCGGGCGGCGTCGGAGAGCCCCGGACCCTCTTGACCGAACAGCAGGACGCAGGCGCGGGGCAGATCGGCGGAGCCGATCGGCACCGCGCCGGGCAGGTTGTCGATGCCGTAGACCGGCAGCCGGTTCACGGCGGCCCAGGTCGCGAGCTGATCGATGCTCTCGTGGTACCGCACGTGCTGGTAGCGCTCGGTCACCATCGCGCCACGCCGGTTCCACGTGCGCCTGCCGACGACGTGCACCGCGGCGGCGAGGAACGCGTTCGCATTACGCACGACCGCGCCGATGTTCATGTCGTGCTGCCAATTCTCGATGGCCACGTGGAACGGATGACGCCGCGAGTCGAGGTCGGCGACGATCGCCTCGAGCCGCCAGTAGCGGTAGCGGTCGACGACGTTGCGGCGGTCACCGGCGGCGAGCAGCTCCTGATCGAGCCGGGGATCGTCGGGCCAGGGCTCCGGATGCGGCCCGACGCCGACCTCGCGCTCGCCGTCTTCCTCTATCACGGGTGCGAGAGGCCGCGCTCAGCGCAACGCCGCGCGTGCCGGCGTCACGATCTCGGATGCGCCGAATCGCGCGCGAACGTGTGCGACCGTCGTGGACATCAGCGCGCGCTTCGGCAATGCGAGCGAGCGAAGCTCGTCCGCGATCGGATGCCGCCCGAGCTGGAGCGTGGCCCCGCCGAGCCTCCCGCGCGTCCCTTCGGGGAACGTCTCCCACGGTGTGCGTCGCAGGACGCCGCCCATGAACGTGTAGGTCGGAAGGTTCGGCACGCGCGGCCACGGCTTGATGCCGTCGCGCACCGTCAGCCTCAGCACGTGCGTCCCTTCATGTTTCAGCGAGATCGTCGTCTCCTTCGGCTGCTCATCGATCTCGATCTCGGCCATGAACTTCGGGTAGCCCCAGATCGTGCGGCCGGCCTCGAGGGTGAACCCCTGGTCCACCGGGAGGTGATGGATGTAGACGCCGGTCTTGTTACGCGCGACCTCCAAGGCCCGGCCGGCCGCCGACGCGCGCGGCGCGTCGTGGCGCCGAACCACGAACGCCACCGCGACCTCGTTGTAGCGATCCAGATCGCCGTCCTCGTACCGGACGGCGGCGATGCTCGCGATGGCCTTGCCCGGCCGCATCTCGGCGATCTCGAGCCCGGAGGGCGCGATCAAAGCTTGGGCCGCTTGGGCGTCGACGACGAAGGTCGCCGCCCAGGAGCGGGCGTCTCGGATGACGACCGGCAGCCCGACCAAGCGCCCCTGGATTGTGAAGTTTTCCTCACTGGCCATGGATCAGCCCACTTCTAAGGCAAATGCTCTAGTCGAGAGGTTTGACCGGCCCGTATACTCGCACTCAGACTCGAAGTGCGCCCGTCGGCCCGACGGCGCGCCGCGCTCCGGCGAACCGACGCCGGGCAAGCAGCAGGGGGGTGCCGCAATGTCCGAACCTCGTCGTACCAGAGTCCCCGTCCGTGCGCTGACCATCTTCGTGGCTGTGACATCTCTCATGGCGCTCGCGTTGCCGGCAGCATCGCGTCCGGTCAAGAAGGAGTATGACGCCTCGCTCTCACCCTCCGCAGGTCCTGGGGTGACGCAAACGTCCCTCACCGTGACGATCTCGAACGTCGCGACGTCGCAGCATCCGATCGGTTCGGTGAACGTCACGATCCCGGACGGATTCACCGGTGTGGGCTCGCCGTCGATCAGCGCCGTGCCTTCGGGCAAAAGCTGGACGGCGACGTTGAACGGTGCGGTGATCCAGCTCCGCTCCGCGATGGGGAGCCAGATCTCGCCTGGAGAGTCGGTTTCGGTGACGTTCGCAGCGACGACTCCCTGTCCGGAGGGCGTCTACAACCTCGGGCTCCAGGTGAAGCAGTCCAACGACTTCAACGGCCAAGGCAACGACATCGTCAGCGGGCCCGCGACCGTCGGCTTCACCGTCAATGGCGGTTGCACTCCAGCCGGTCATCACCTCGCCTTCGGTCAGCAGCCCACCGACATCTTCTCGGACGCGACGATGACGCCGACGGTTACCGTTCGCGTCGAGGACGCGACGAACGCTCTCGTGACCGGCTTCAGCGGCACGGTGTCGCTCGCGTTCGGCTCGAACCCGGGTGGGTCGACGCTGATCGGCGGCGGTCCGGTGGCGGTGTCGGGCGGCATCGCGACGTTCCCTGCGCTCACCGCCGTCCAAGCCGCGACCGGCACGATCTCGGGCTACACCCTGATCGCCACCAGCGATCCGGCGGTCACGTCGGCGACATCGTCGGCCTTCGCGGTCACGGGACAGTCGGTCTTCTGCGAATTCGAGACCTGCACCGCGACGAGCGGGAACTTCAACAACCCAACGGCGGCCGAGAATTGGATCGGAAAGGTGACCATCGAAACGGGGGACTGCCCGGACACGTCGTGCTTCGTGACTGCCTATGAGGAAGCGACCTGTCCCGAAAGCTTCACGTGCAAGACGGACTTGTTCGTCTACGTTCCTCCGGTCAACGAGCAGGGCCTGATCGTCGTTCAGATCATCTGTCACAGCTCGATCTGCCCGAACACGGGCGTGCCGGGTGGGACGGACCCGGTCTACAAGCAGCTCGATAACGGCGACGTGATCGTGCTCGAGCGTTGCCATAACTCACCGCCGTCGGGTGAGGATCTGGTTCAGGGCTGCATCACGGAGATCATCCGGAACCGCCCCGGCCACACGATCTACACCATCGTGCTGCCCGCAGCGGGAGACCCGAAGATCTTCAAGTAGGTTCAGAGCTCGATCGAAGCATCGCCCGCGAGAGGCTCGAGCGAGATCGTTCGAGCCTCTCGCGCGTGTTCGGGGGCGGTGGTCGGATCCTCGGGTAGCGGCGGGGGCGTGAAGCCGGATCCGAACCCCGGCGGGTCGGCCACGGCGACGACGCCGAGGCCGCCGAGGATCCGCGCGCTTTCCCCCTCTGCTTCGCCGACGTCGCGGCCCTCGAGCCGCTCG
>DATFGK010000066.1:0-13194 GCA_035249485.1 Actinomycetota bacterium
TAACGCTGCTCCATGACGCTGAGCTCCACGAGCATCGGCCCCACCCCCTCCAGCCGGAGAGGAATCGAGCCGACCGCCGAGTGTCAAGCATCACCTGAACATGTCGCACATCAGCCGAAACTCACGTCGCAGATCAGCTGACCATACGTCGCACATCAGGTGACGCCGCTTCGGAAAGCATCACCCGGAACACGACAAACACCTGTGCCCCCGGCAGGAATTGAACCTGCACACACGGTTTAGGAAACCGCTGCTCTGTCCGTTGAGCTACGGGGGCCTGGCCTGCGGCGGAACCCGTCGATCTTGCCGCGATCAAGGCCGTTGGGATGTTAGCGCGGAGCCGGTCGTCGACCGGCTGGCTCAGGGCTTTCTGCCAGAGCAACTGGTCGCGTCGCTAAACAGGGTTGCTCCCATCGACGATACCGTCGGATGGATACACCTTTGGGGTGATCCGACGACGCCATGCCCGACCTCGAGATGTTCGAAGAGACCCTCACCGGCGCGCGCCGCGGCGACGCGCGTTCCTTCGACGTGCTCTGGCGGTGGCTCCAGCCGCCTCTCGCCAGGTACATGACGGTCGCGGCCTCCGATGCATGGGAGGATCTCGCCTCTGAGACGTGGCTCCAGGTCGCCCGGGACATCCACCGATTCCGCGGCGACGCCGACGCCTTCCGGAGATGGTTCTTCACCATCGCCCGCAGGCGGGTCCTCGACCATTCCCGCAAGCAGCGCCGCGCCGGCACGGTGTCCCCCGGAGCCGCCTCGGTTCCCGACCTTGCGGAAGCGAGCGACCCCGTCGGGGACCGCATGTCCACTCGAGCGGCGCTGGAACTCATCCGAACGCTTCCGCCTGCGCAAGCTGAAGCGGTCGCCCTGCGCGTGCTCGCGGACCTGTCGGTGAAGGACGTCGCGCGGATCCTCGGGAAGCGTCCGGGGGCGGTCCGGGTACTCACCAGCCGCGGCCTCAACACCCTCGCCGAGAAGCTCTCGATGGGTGGCGCCGAGGCCATCGCGGCTGCCGAGACTGAAAAGTTTTGGGGTCCGCGGTAACGGAATCCGCGGCTCGAGCGATATTCGTAACGACATGGGCGAGAGACCTGAAGACCGGATCACCCCCGACCAGGCCGAAGACCTGGTCGCCGGCCGCCTGCCTGCGGGCTCGCCCGAAGCTTCCCGCCGTGTCGCCGAGGTGCTGGCGGCGGCCGCCGCCCGGGAGACGTCGTGGGAGACCTCCGCCGCCGGCGCGTCCCCGGCGCAGCTCGCATCCGTCGCGCGGGGCTCGAAACCGCGATTCGCCTTCAGGAGCTCGTCGCCGAAGATCCCGCTCCGCTACAAGGTGCCGAACGTGGCCCTCGGAGTGATCGTGGGTCTCATGGTCGGGGGAAGCGCGTTCGCGGTCGCTCAGACGGTTGCGGGTCACGGCGGCCCGAAGCCGCGGTTCCACGACGCGAAGGTCTGCAACCTCGTCGACGTGTCGAAGCTGCCGGGGAACTGGACCCACGGCGATTACGTCAGTGCCGTCGAGGCGAAGGACCCCTCCAAGGTCCGTGAAGCTGCTCAGAGCGACTGCGGCAAGCCCAACCACGCGGGCGGCAAGGGACAGAAGGAGAACAACAAGGGCGGCAACGGCAAGGAAAAGGGCGCCGACGAGAAGGAAGAGGGCGACGAGGCGCCCAAGTCACCTGCCCCGGAGGCGCCCAAGCCCACCCCTGAGGAGACGCCGGAGCCCTCCGTTACTCCGACCGCGTCGCCGACGGCCGGATCGACGGAAGCCCCGTCGATCGAGTCACCGGCCCCCAGCTCGAGCGCGTCGGCGAGCGCCGACTCGCAGGGCCAGGAGTAGGCACCCGCGCTACTTCCCCTTCTTCAGCTTCTTCGCTGCGCGCTTCTCCTTGACGCTCTTCTTCGGCTTCTTCTTCTCTTTGTTTCCCTTGTCCTTCGATGCCATGTCCGACTCCTCTCCGTTCCGCCGCTCCACAGGGTATCGGAACGGCCTCGGTTCTCCGACTAGCGAGCGACCTTCACGTTGAAGCCGACGGTGCCGAGGCTCATCATCATCCGAACCCACAAGATCACGTACGCCTCGAGCCCGCGCGCGGCCGTGATGTCTCCGACGTCGAGCACGTGCTTCCATCCGAACCACTCTTCGAGGATGCGCGTGACCTCGGTCTTGGCGGCGTCGTCGTTCCCGGCGATCAGCATGTGGTGATCGCCGCCCGCGACCGAGCCCGGATCCACCATGACCGGCGCGCTCACGATGTTCAGCGCCTTGACCACCCTCGCGTCCGGGAACTCGCGCTGGATCTGCTCCGCGAGCGAATCGGTGTTCCCGACGAGCAGCGTCGGCGGCATCCCCTTCGAGAAGTCGAGCGGGTTGGTGATGTCGACCATCGTCTTGCCGGCGAGGTTCGACGCGCCCGCAGCGCGCAGGGCCTCGAGCGCTCCTTCGCCCGACGTGGCGTTAAAAACGATCTCCCCGCTCGCCGCAGAATCCGCGAACGTCGCGAGCGAGACGCCCTCGTTCGCGCCGAGCCACGCCGAAAGCGGCTCGAGGCCGCGCGGGCTCGGTTCCTTTACCGCGAGCGCGGCGTCCGGATCGCGGGTTCCGACGATCGCGTGATGTCCTACGCTCGCGACCTTCGCGGCGATGGTCCGTCCGACGATGCCGGTTCCGAGCACGCTCACGGTGGTCATCGTGCGCTCCCTCCCCGAAGAAGGAACACAGTCTAGGGCGCGGGCTCTACCTCTCAAGCAAACGGGCTAACGCGAACCCTCCGTTGTGACCATTCGTTCCGTCCCCGAGCGCGTCGATTCAGCCGCTATCGGAACGAGTGGGCGCCATGGCGTGCGCCGGACGCACGCGTTGTAGGCGCTGGAGTTGGGGGAGAGGCATGTCTACTACGCGCTCGCGCGCCTACGCGCGCATCGGTTTCGTTTCCACCGTGATCGTGACCGGCGCTTTGCTGTTGAGCTCCGGAGTCTTCGCTGCGCCGCCTGGGGGCCCGAAATGCCATCCCAGAAAGGGCAATTGCGTCGCGCCGACGCCGACGCCCACCGTAACCCCGACGCCGACGCCGACGCCTTCACCTACGCCAACGCAAACGCCGAGCCCCACGCCCACGCCGACGCCGTCGCCGACCCCACCGCCGCCGGTGCCCGGCCAGCTCTACGCGCCGACCTCGTTCTGGAACACGCCGATCGGTGCATCGCCGGCGATCGATCCGAACTCGGCCTCGATGGTGACTGCGTCGCTCGCGGACTTCGCCTCGAGCGCGAACTTCGCAAACACGGAGAGCTGGGGGATCCCGATCGTCTACGCCTCGGTGACCGACAAGGAGTACGCGATCGGCTGCAACTACTTCGACTGCGGCACCACGGTGAAGTTCCGCATCCCGATGGGGGCGAAGCCCACGACCGGCAGCGACAAGCACCTCGTCGTGATCGACCTTTCCAAGGGCCTCGAGCTCGACATGTGGCGGGCCGAGTACAACGCCACGACCGATAGCTGGTCGGCCGGGAGCCGCTACATCAGCAACGCGTTCGGGTGGGGCGCGATCTGCTCGCTGGGCCAGCACTGCAACGGCGCCGTGGCGTCGGGGTTCGCCGCCTTCGGTGGCATCCCCCGTCCCGAGGAGTTCGCGCTTCCCGTCATCCCGCACGCGCTGACCCTGACGCCGCCGCTCACGCGATCCGGCTACATCGCCTGCCCGGCGACGCACACCGACGGCGAGGATCCGGCACCGGCGATCCCGGAGGGCGCGCGCGTGCAGCTCGACCCGACGTTCAACGTCGACGCGACTTCGTGGCCGGCGTGGAAGAAGACGATCGCTCGGACGCTCCAGGTCTACGGCGCATACGTCTCGGACACCGGCGGGTCGCTGGCGCTCCGCGGCGAAGCCGATATCAACCGGCAGGGGGCGTGGACGGCCGTCGGGATCCCCGAGTGGGCGAGCCTGTCCGACATCCCGTGGAGCAAGTTCCGGGTCCTGCAGTTGACCCAGTGCTAGAACCGGGGGGAGCGGCCGTCGCGAACAGCGACGGCCGCTGATGTCCGGCGATGGTCACTACCAAGAGGCGCCCCGGCCTTGAGCTTCAATGAACGGAAGGGCAGCGGAATCTGCCCTCAAGGAGGCGGTTGATTGGCGGCGAACGTCTCACTAAATGGGTGACATGAACGCCCCGGCGCCGGATCTCCGTCAGAGCCTCCTTCTCGAGGCGGCGTCGGGCGAACCCACGGCGGCCCGGGCTTTGCTGGAAGCGACCGGTCCCCTCGTGTACGGCTTCGTCTTTGCGCGGGTCGGGGGGATCACCGAGGTCGCCGAGGACCTGACGCAGGCCACCTACCTCGAGGCCATGCGATCGGCCCGCACTTTCCGCGGGGACTCGACGCTCGAGACGTGGCTCTGCGCGATCGCGCGGCGGCAGGTCGCCAAGCACTACGAGTCCGAGCGTCGCCGCGAGCGGCTCGAGCGCAAGCTGCGGCTCGTCGCGTCGGAGCCCGTCGAGGAAGATGAGGTCGACGAGTGGTCGCTCATTGACGGCGAGTCGGTGATCGGCGCGCTCGGGCGGCTCCCGGCGATTCACCGTCAGGTTCTAGTGCTGAAGTACCTGGACGGGCAGTCCGTTGAGGGCATCGCCGAGCAGGTCGGCCGTTCGAAGGTACAGGTCCAATCCCTTCTGCAGCGTGCCCGCGCGGGACTGAAGCGAGAGCTCGAGGTGAACGCCGATGAGTGACCACTTCGAGAGCCTGTTCGGAGCGATGGACGGGCCGCGCCCGCTCGACCCGGCCTTCCAAGAAGGGCTGGAGCGCGCGATGGCCGAGACGGCTTCCGGCCGGTCCTCGGTGCCTTGGTCGATCGACCGGCCGCGCCAGCTTCCCCATGGTGCGTTCGAGCGGATCCTTGCCGTGTTGCTCCGCCGCAGGCGCCGGCTCCTCGCGTCTCCGAAGCTCGTCGCGGCCGTCGCCGCCGTTTCGCTCGTCGCCGCGACGACGTACGTAGTGACGGATCGTCTGGGCTCCCGCCGATCCGGCGACCGCGGACCGATCGTGGCGGCGCCGACTACCACTCCGTCGGTGTCGCCCTCGCCGTCGCCTGCGCCCACCAAGCACGCGGAACCGAACGGCCCGTCGACGCTCCGTGGGTTCGCCTCTTCGGCTCAGTTCCTCGCGTACGTACGGACCGAAGGTTTGAGACAAAACACCGGCTTCGGGATCCCCGGCTCCGTCGAGCAGGGACGGGGCGGATTCAGCCCGTCGCCCGGCTCGCCGCCGGCGGCGATGCCTCTCCCGAGTTCACCGAGCACCGCGCCGTACTCCCAGACGAACGTGCAAGAAGCCGGCGTGGACGAGCCCGACATCGTGAAGACCGACGGCCGCCACATGGTCGTCGTCACCGGCGGAGTTCTTCGGGTCTACGACGTGCGCCAGGGCCCCCGGCTCACGGACTCCATGGACCTCGACGCACGGATGGACGACCGTGCTTTCCTCGTCGGCGACACCGTGGTCGTGCTCGGCACGCGGTTCCAGGCCCCGAAGGCGGCCGCGCAGATCACGCACGTGGAAAGCCGGGTGTGGACGAGCGTGAGGGCGTTCAGCATCGCCGACCCGGCGAAGATCCGTCAGGTCTCGTCGATGGACGTCGAGGGCGAGCTCGTCGACGCGCGTCTGGTTGCCGGCATCGTTCGGATGGTCGTCCGATCGCCGGCGCTCGGTCCCGAGCCGGCCGACCAGGGCAACTACATCGAGAAGGATATGAAGAAAGCCGAGGCGGCGAACGCGCGTGCGATCCGTGCCTCGACCGTAGGGGATTGGGTGCCCCACTTCGTCACGAAGCGCCCGGGCGCCGCTGCGACGACCGGGCACCTCTACGACTGGTCGGCGATCAGCCGGCCGCCGGGCAGGCCGGGGCTCGCGATGCTCAGTCTCATCACGTTCGATCCCGACGACCCCCGCCCCGACAACGCGGTAGCGGTGATCGGCGCCGGGGACTTCCTTTACGCGAGCACGACCAACGTGTACGTGACCTCGACGGAGGTCGACGAGGAGCCGAGCCTCGTGACCCGCATCCACAAGTTCGACATCGCCGATCCCGCCCGTGCGAGGTATGTCGCGAGCGGCGAGGTGCGGGGGCGGCTGCTGAACCAGTTCGCGATGTCGGAGTATGCGGGACGGCTCCGGGTCGCGGCTACACGGTCGCGGTTCGGTCAGGAACCGGAATCGTCGTCGAGTTCCGTGACGGTCTTGTCCGACCGCCAGGGCCGGCTCGTCGTCGCCGGGTCGGTCGGCAACCTCGGCAAGGGTGAGCGCATCTATTCCGTGCGTTTCGTCGGCCCGACGGCGTACGTAGTGACCTTCCGCGAGCTGGATCCTCTGTATGTCGTCGACCTGCGCAAGCCGAACCGTCCGCGCGTGCGTGGTCTCCTCAAGATCCCGGGCTACTCGGAGTACCTGCATCCGATCTCGACCGCTTCGCTCCTCGGAGTCGGGCGCGACGCTTCGAAGACTGGCCAGGCCAAGGGTCTGCAGGTCTCGCTGTTCGACGTGTCGGATCCCACCGATCCTCGCCGGGTCGACGTCATGCTGCAAGGCGCGTACGGCTACTCGGGCCTCGAGCACGACCACCACGCGTTCCTTTACTGGGCGCCGGAGAAGCTCGTCGTGATCCCCGCGGTGCTGTCGAGCTCGGGCGAAACCGTGAGCTTCGTCGGCGCGCTCGCGTTCACCGTGGACGATGACGGCATCGGGACGCCGACGCGGATCTCGCACGAGGGAAGGTCCGGGACGGGCAAGGGCGAGCCGCCAAGCATCCTCCGTTCGGTGGTCGTGGGGCAGCGCCTGCTGACGATCTCGACGGAAGGAGTGCTCGTCAGCGATCTCGAGACGCTCGACGACCGCGCCTGGGCTCCGTTCCCGAACTGACCGGCTACGACGTTTCCGCTTGTGCCGCGAGCGCCGCGGCGTGCTTCGCGCGCGCCTTCTCGAGCGCCGCGGGGATCCAGCGTGACGGCCAGTCTCCGTCCGCCGGCTTGAAGTCCTTCAGGATCTGACGGGCGGCGGTCACGGTGTGAACCTCGGTCGGGCCGTCCATGATCCCCATCATCGGCGCCAGCATCCACATATAGCCGAGGGGCATCTCGTTCGAGACGCCGAGCGCCCCGTGCACGTGCACCGCGCGCTCGACGACGCTTCGAAGCACCTTGGCCGCCTGGATCGTCGCGCCGGCGATCTCCTTCCGGACCGCCGCCGTGCCCTCACGGTCGATCCGCCATGCCGCGTAGAGGACGAACAGCCGGAACTGCTGGATCTCCGTCCACGACTCGGCGATCGCCTGCTGCACGAGCTGCTTCTCGGCCAGCGACGACCCTTTGGTCTCCCGGCTCACCGCGCGCTCGCACATCATCTCGAACGCGAGATTGCAGACCCCGACGGTCCGCATCGCGTGATGGATCCGCCCGCCGCCCAGCCGCGTCTGCGCGACGACGAACCCGAGTCCCTCGTCGCCGAGCAGGTTTTCCGCCGGCACGCGAACGCCGTCGTAGCGGATGTGCGCGTGACCGCCCTCGGAGCCGAGCTCCTCGCCCATCGTGCCGACGTCGCGCAGGATCGTGATCCCCGGCGTATCCGACGGCACCAGGAACATCGATGTGCCCTTGTACGCGCCGGCGTCCGGGTTCGTCAGCGCCATCACGATGAAGAACGCCGCGTTGCGCGCGTTCGAGGTGAAGAACTTCTCGCCGTCGATCACCCACTCGTCGCCTTCGCGCACGGCGCGGCTGCGGAACTGCGTCGGGTCGGCGCCCCCCTGCGGTTCGGTCATCGAGAACGCCGAGAAGACCTCGCCGTCGAGCAGCGGTTGAAGGTATTTCGCTTTCTGCTCGGGCGTGCCGTAGTGCGCGAGGATCTCGGCGTTGCCCGTGTCGGGCGCCTGACAGCCGAAGATCGTCGGGCCCCAGCGCGTGCGGCCGAGGATCTCGTTCATCAGCGCGAGCTTCACCTGGCCGAAGCCCTTCCCGCCGAGCTCCGGTCCGAGGTGGCACGCCCACAAGCCGCGATCCCTCACCTGCTGCTTCAGCGGGTCGATCACTCGGCGGAGCCAGGGCGGGGGAGGGGCGTGATGGAACCGGGGCCACAACAGGTCGAGCGGCTCGACTTCCTCCGCAACGAACGAACGCATCCACGCGAGCTGCGATTCGAACTCGGGATCGGTCTCGAAGTCCCAGCTCATATCAGTCGAGCATCGCACGCGACCGCGCGATCATGTCGGGGATGTGGGTCGGGCTGAACGCCTCGGGAACGCCTCGCTTCCGGGCGTTCTTCACGAGGAGCGCCGTTACCGCGGCGACCTTGAAGAGCGCGTGGGCCTTGAACCACACGAGATCCTCGACCGAAACGCCTGCGGCTTTCTCGTACTCGGCCAGAAGCTCGTCGCCGGACGGCATCGAGGCAACCTGACGGACCGCGCTCGGATGGCTCCCGGCGTCGGACGACAGCAGGAACCACGCCACGTCAACGCGAGGGTCGCTTCGCGCCCAGATCTCCCAGTCGACGATCGCGTTGACGTTGCGCCCTTCGCAGAGCGTGTTGCCGACCCGGAAGTCGCCGTGGACAAGCGTCGACGGGATCGGTTCGGGCATCGACTTCCGGAGCAGTTCGGCGGTCTCGTCGGCGCCCGGCTTCATGTCGTCGTCCACGGTCCCGAACGCCCGTACCCAGCGCTCGACCTCCTCGACGAGATCGACCTCGGGTTCGTCGCCGAGCCCCACGTCCTCGGGGTCGACTGCGTGCAGCGCCGCCATCATCCGCGCGCACTCCCTTGCGCGCGCGTCGATCTCTTCGTCCGTGGGCAGCACCTCGGCGACGTCGAGCGCGGGCTCGAAGCACACTCCTTCCGCGAAGCTCATCGCGAAGAACGGCGGGACGTCGGGCGGATCGCCGTGCTCCTCGAAGAACACGAGTGGCACGCGCACTCCCGGAGCGCCCTCTAAGGCTTTGAGCAGCCGGGCTTGGCGGAGGACGTCGCGGTTCCGCACCGGGGGAAGTCCGGCCGGCGCGACCTTGATCACGATGCGGTCGTGCTCGGGCGGGCCTCCCGACAGCGGAGCCGAGAGCGTCAGGCTCGATCGGCCTTCCTTGAAGAACTCGAGCTCGCCGACCGTTGCTCCCGGCGCCCATGCCGCCGTCGCGGCCGCGACGCGCCCCGCGAGCTCCTCGACGGTTTCCGGCATCGTTACTCGCTCGCCGGGCCGGTGAAGTTCGGCTTCCGCTTCTCGAGGTGCGACGCGAGCCCTTCGGCCACGTCGGGCCCTCCGAAGCCGTAGAACTCGAGCGCGAGCGAGGCGTCGAAGATCGGGCCCATCATCCGGTACCAATTATTGAGCGCGTACTTCGTCCACCGGATCGCGCTCTGGGAACCGTTCGCCAGCGTGCGGGCGACCTCCATCGCGCGGTCCTGGACCTGGTCGTCCTCCACGACGAGCGAGACGAGCCCGATGCGCTCGGCCTCCTCGCCGGACAGCGGCTCGCAGGTGAGGAGGTGGTACTTCGACTTCGCCATCCCGCACAGCAGCGGCCAGCAGATCGCGGCGTGATCCCCGGCGGCGACTCCCAGCCGTGTGTGCCCGTCGATGATCTTCGCCGTCCGCGCGGCGACCGAGACGTCGGCGAGCAGCGCTGCGACCAGCCCGGCGCCGACGGCCGGCCCGTGGATCGCCGAGACGATCGGCTTCGAGCAGTTGATGATGTTGTAGACGAGGTCCCGCGCCTCGCGCATGACGCGCGTCCGCACGCCGAAGTCGTCGATCATCGAGCCGATCTCCTCGAAGCTGCCCCCGGCGGAGAACGCCTTGCCGGCCCCGCGGATCAGCGCGACTCGGACGTCGGGGTCGCGATCGACCTCGAGCCACACGTTCGCGAGCTCGCGGTGCATCTCCGGGCCGACCGCGTTCAGACCCGGCGCGTCGAGCACGATGCGCAAGATCCCGGCCTCCGGACGTTCGAACGTGAGGTTCGGGAACGCCGCGTAGCGGTCGCTCATCCTCGGCTCCTCACCCCGTGACGTCGGTCCGCAGCAACGACTTCGGGGGAGCGTACACGTGCGGCTTGCCGCCGAACATCCCCGGAACGCGCTCGACGAGCTCCTCGACGGTGAAGCGGTCGTCCTTGGAGAGCTGCTCGACCGGGCCCCATCCGTCGTAGAGCTGGAGCGTGCCGCCGCCCGTGTAGAAGACCTGCCCCGAGATCTCCGCCGCTGCATCGGTCGCCAGGAAGACGACGATCGGGGCGACGTTCTCCGGCGCCCAGGAGTCGAACTCTCCAACGGTCTTGATCTCGCCGAAGGTCGCTTCGGTCAGCCGGGTGCGCGCCGCCGGCGCGATCGCGTTCGCCGTCACGCCGTAGCGTCCCATCTCCATCGACACGATCTGAGCGAACGCGGCGATGCCGGCCTTGGCGGCGCCGTAGTTCGACTGGCCGGCGTTGCCGAGCAAGCCGCTGGTCGACGAGGTGCAGATGATGCGGCCGCCGACCGGACCGCCGGACTGTTTCGACCGCTCGCGCCAGTACGCGCACGCGTGACGCGTCGGAGCGAAGTGGCCCTTGAGATGGACGCGGATCACCGAATCCCAGTCCTCCTCGCTCATGTTGAAGATCATCCGGTCGCGGAGGATCCCCGCGTTGTTCACCAGGATGTCGAGCGTCCCCCAGGTGTCGATGGACTGACGGATCAGGCTCTCGGCTCCGGTGAAGTCGGCGACGTCGTCGTAGTTCGCAAGCGCCTCGCCACCGGCCCCCGTGATCTCGTCGACGACGAGCTGAGCCGGCCGCCGATCGGCGCCGGAGCCGTCCCACTCGCCTCCGAGGTCGTTCACCACCACCTTCGCGCCGTGCTGCGCGAGGAGCAGGGCCTCGCCACGTCCGATGCCGCGGCCGGCGCCGGTGACGATCGCTACCTTTCCATCCAGTAGAGCCATCGATCCTCCTCGTCAAAGGTCACGCCGGTTGCCACCGGCCACCGTCGACGCTTTCCTACACGGTCGCTCGCGCGGACCGCTAGACGAGACCACTTCGAGTCGACGATGTCGGCCGGCGCGATGCCACCGTTCGGTCGGGAAAGGTGAACGATGATTCGGCAATTTCCTTTGAAATCGCTTGTTACGCCATTCCGCTCGAAGGTGTATAAACGCATCGGGTGCGACCGGCGGGGGACGCTCGTGGAGACATCAGAGCATCAGCACCTCGAAGAATCGTCTCCGGGCGTGACCGATCGCGCTGAGGGAACCCGGCGCGGGGTGCGAGAAGGTGGAGAGCCGTTGCGCCGAGGCGACAAGACCCGCAAGAAGATCGTGGATGCCGCCGAAGAGGCGTTCGGCAAGCACGGCTACCACGGCGCCTCGATCGTCGAGATCACGAGGTCTGCCGGTGTCGGTCTCGGCACCTTCTACGTCTACTTCCCGAGCAAGATCGAGATCTACCGTCATCTACTCCGCACCTACCTTGATGACTTCGTCCGAGTTGCCCGCGAGGCGACGGTCGGAGCAGGCGACTACCGGGAGATAATCCGGAGCTCGTTCGGCGCGTTCTTCGACTGGATCGGCGACCGGCCGGGGATCATGCGGCTCCTTCGGGAAGCCGAGTTCGTCGACTCGAAGCTTCTCTCCGAGCTCTACGGCGCTTCGGCGGCCGAGTATCGGCGACTGATCGAGGGTGCGATGAAGGCCGGCTACATCGCGCCCGGTGATCCGGAGGTCCTCGCGTGGGGCATCATGGGGATGACCGAGCTCGCGGTCCTTCGGTGGCTGGTTTGGCCGGGTCAGAAGCGCATGGATCCTGAGCGCTTGGACGCCTACGTCGAGGTGCTCATACGGGCGTGCGGTGTCTCGGCGGCTACCGCCTGATCGTTCAGTCTTCGTCCGGCTTCGCCCTCTGACGTTTCGTTCTGCTGCGCCGCCGCTTGCTCTCCAAACGCTGCTCTCGGGCGGATCTCGTCGGCTTGGTCGCGACGCGCGGCGGCGGTGGGGGCCGCAGCGCGTCTTCCAGCTGCTGCCGGAGGATCTCGACCGCGCGCTCGCGGTTCCTCGCCTGAGTACGTTCGACCGATGAGACGACCCGCAGTCTCCCGCTCGCGTCGAGCCTGCCGCGCAGCCGTGTGAGTGCTCGCCGGCGGAGCGTCGGCGACAGGGAAGGCGATGTTTTCACGTCGAAGGACACCTCGACGCGGGTATCGCGCTTGTTCACGTTCTGGCCGCCGGGCCCGCCGGAGCGAGAGAACTTCACCGCGACCTCGGATGCCGGGATCACGGCGCCGCGGCCCACCCGGAGATCATCCATCAGGAGAACTTCGGCTCTCGCTTCTCGAGCATCGCGCGCATCGCCTCGCCCGATTGTCCCGACTCGAAGGCGGCAACGAGCCGGTCGATGCTGCGCCGGGCCGCCTCGCGGTAGGGCTCGTCCGTCCAGTCACGGATCACGCGCTTCTGCTCGACGAGCCCCGCCGGTGCGAAGCGAGCGATGCGTCCGGCCCACTCGAGGGCTTCGCGCTCGAGGCCGTCGTCGGCGGTCACGCGGTTCACGAGCCCGATCCGGTGCGCCTCGCCCGCATCGATCATCTCGCCGTCGAAGACGAGCGACGACGTGTGTCCGAGTCCGCAGATCTGGACGAGCCACCATGCGTCGATGACGCTCGGGATCCCGACCTTGATCTCCGGCATGCCGAAGCGCGAGCGGGCGGAGGCGATGCGAAGGTCGCAGGCGGCCGCGACCTCGAGGTGTGCGCCTAAGCACGGCCCGTCGATCGCGGCGATCACCGGCGCGTCGAGGTCGCGGATCGTCCGGCACGACTCGTGCAGAGCGGTGATGAATCGTCGCGCCGCCGGCCCGTCGAGCCCGGCCATCTCGCGAACGTCGGCTCCCGCGCCCGAGCAGTGCAGCACCGCGACGCGCGGCGGGTCGGATGCGAGCGCGCGCATCGCGTCGCCGAGCGCGGCGATCATCCCGGAGCCGAGCAGGTTCAGCGGCGGAGCGTCGAGACGGACGATCGCGACGTCGCCGCGACGATCCTGCGCGATCACGCCGGGCGGCGGGGACGACGGCCGAGCCAGACGCCGACGGCGAGCCCGGCCCCGAAGATCGCGGCGCCGCCGAGCGCGCTCGGGATCCCGATGAGCAGCGCGCGCCGCCGGGTCCGCAGCTCGTGGATC
>DATFGK010000067.1:0-7321 GCA_035249485.1 Actinomycetota bacterium
AGCCCAGGCGAGGCACAGACCGTAAGCCTTGTCATGGAGCCCGGCGATCCCGATATGGACATGTATCTCAACGCCACCTACGACGTAGTCTTTGACGAGGCCCCGCCAGTCATGAAGCAGAGCGTCATCGACTCGCTCACAAGCATCCGCGAGTACATCCACGGACGGGTATTCCCAGCCCTCAACGCGCTGTTCCCTCGGTCCTAGTTCATCTTCGGCTTGCTTGATATGGCATACCCCTCTCTAGGGGATAGTTGCCATAACTATTCATTCTGACGTATACATTGACCCTGATGTCGTTCGGGGTCGGGGTCGTCGGCGCCTCCGGGTACACCGGAGCCGAGTTGCTGCGCCTGCTCGCCGGGCACCCCGGGCTCGAGCCGGCGGTGGCCACCTCACGTGAGTTCGCCGGACAAGACATCGCGACCGTCTATCCGAACCTCGTCGCCTACGCCGGCCGGCCGTACGACGAGCTCGATCCCGCTTCCCTGGCCGCGCTGGATCTCGTCTTCCTGGCGCTGCCGCACGGCGCTTCGATGGACCTCGGCGCACGGCTCGCTGAGGCCGGCGTGCGCGTCGTCGACCTGTCGGCCGACTTCCGTCTGGAAGACCCCCAGGCGTACCCGGAGTGGTTCGGGGCGCCGCACGCCGCGCCGGAGTGGCTCGGGAAGTGGATCTACGGTCTCCCCGAGCTGCACCGCCAGCAGATCGCCGGGGCCCCGGCCGTGGCGAACCCCGGCTGCTATCCGACCGCGGCCCTCCTCGCGCTGGCGCCGCTCGTCGCCGGACATCTGATCGACCCGGCGACGGTCGTGGTCAACGCGGCGTCGGGCGTGTCCGGCGCGGGGCGCGGGCTGAAGCCCGGGATGCACTTCGCGCACATCGACGCGAGCTTCAAGGCCTACACGGTGACCGGCCACAAACACACGCCGGAGATCGAGCAGGAGCTCGGCAGGCTCGCCGGCGATCCGGTACGGGTCACGTTCGTTCCCCATCTCGCGCCGATGCCGCGCGGCCTGCTCGCGACCTGCGTCGCATCGCTCGCTCCCGGAGCCGATCCGGACGCGGTAGCAACGGCGCCCGGCTCGTTCTTCGCCGGTGAGCCGTTCGTCCGCGCGACCGCCGCACCGCCCGAGACGAAGTTCACTCTCGGCTCCAATGCTGCCCACGTTTGGGCGACCGCCGACGAGCGGACCGGACGCGCGATCGCGATCGCCGCCATCGACAATCTCGGCAAGGGCGCCGCCGGGCAGGCGATCCAGAACGCGAATCTGATGCTCGGCCTCCCCGAGACGCTCGGCCTCGCCGCGGAGGGGGTCTATCCGTGACGCTCCCGAACGGCTTCCGGGCGAGCGGCGTGGCGGCCGGGCTCAAGCCGTCCGGGCGCCTCGACGTCGGGCTGCTCGTGTCCGAGCTTCCCGCAGCGGCCGTCGGTGTGTTCACGACCAACCGCGTCCAGGCCGCGCCGATCGCCGTCACCAAGCGGCACGTGCGGCGCGGGATCGCGCGGGCGATCGTCGTCAACGCCGGTAACGCCAACGCATGCACGGGATCGCAGGGCATCAAGGACGCCCGCGCGATGGCGAAGGAGGCGGCCGGGCTGCTCAAGACCAAGGAGCAGCAGATCCTCGTCGCTTCGACGGGCGTCATAGGGGTCCCGATGGACATGAGCAAGGCTCGCGCCGGCATCGCCGCGGCGGCGGCGGCCCTCAACCCCGGGGGGCTCGACGAGCTCTCGGCAGCGATCATGACGACCGACACGCGCCCGAAGACCGCCTCGGCCAAGCTTCCCCGCGGCTCGCTGATCGGCGTCGCGAAGGGCGCGGGGATGATCGCCCCCGAGATGGCCACGATGCTCTGCTTCCTCGCCACGGACGCGCCGGCCGATCGTGGCGTCCTCGCCCAAGCGCTGCAGCGCGCGACGGCGGGGAGCTTCAATCTGATCTCGGTCGACGGATGCCGCTCGACGAACGACTGCGTTCTGTTCCTGGCCAACGGCGCCGTCGGCGGCGACCCGATCACCGCCCAGCACGCCGAGGTGCACGCGTTCGAGACCGGCGTCGCCGAGGTGTGCCGATCGCTCGCTCGTCAGATCGTCGAGGACGGCGAGGGCGCCACCAGGGTCGTCGCGGTCACCGTGAAGGGCGCGGTGAACGATCGTGAGGCGAAGGAAGCCGCGCTGCGGATCGCGGACTCGGTGCTGCTGCGCTGCGCGCTGCACGGCGCGGACCCCAACTGGGGCCGCGTGCTCGCGGCGCTCGGCACGACGAGGATCCCCTTCGACCCCAACGTGGTCGACGTGTGGCTCGGCGGCGAGCAGCTCGCCAAGGCGGGGATCGCCGGCCCAGGCGATCGCGACAAGGCGCGCGCGGCGCTGCTCGAACGCGAGGTCGAGGTCGTCGTCGACATGAACCGCGGCGACGTTTCGACGACGGTCCTCACGAACGACCTCTCGCCCGAATACATCCGGATCAACGCGGAGTACACGACGTGAGTCTCGACGCGACCGCGAAGGCCCGGATCCTGATGGAGGCGCTCCCGTACATCAAGCGCTACCACGGGCGTACCGTCGTCGTGAAGTACGGCGGCGCCGCGATGGAGGACCCGGCGCTTCGCGCGTCGTTCGCCAACGACATCGTGCTGATGCGCTACGTCGGCATGAACCCCGTCGTCGTGCACGGTGGCGGTCCTCAGATCTCGGCGCACATCAAGAAGCTCGGCGGCGAGCCGTCGTTCGTCGGTGGGTACCGGGTGACGACGGCCGAGGACCTCGAGGTCGTGCGGATGGTGCTCGTCGGCGTGATCAACAAGGACATCGTCTCGCTGATCAACCGCCACGGCACGATCGCGGCCGGCTTGTCCGGCGAGGACGGACGTCTGGTGTCGGTGCGCCGCAAGCAGCATCCGGCCGGCGATCTCGGCTTCGTCGGCGAGGTCGAGCAGGTGAACCCGGCGATCGTGTCCGACCTGCTTCGCGACTTCATCCCGGTGATCGCATCGCTGGGCGTCGACGCCGAGGGCCAGGCCTACAACGTGAATGCCGACGAGGTCGCCGCGGCCGTCGCCGAGGCGCTCGGCGCGGACAAGCTCGTCTACCTAACCAACGTTGCGGGGATCCTCGACGCGAAGGGCGAGCTGATCGGCCAGCTCGCGGCCGATCGCGCGGCCGAGCTCAAGGCGAGCGGCGCCGTCGGCGAAGGGATGATCCCGAAGATCGACTCGGCGCTCGACGCGATCAAGGGCGGGGTGCCGCGCGTGACGATCCTCGACGGCCGGCTCGAGCACGCCTTGCTGCTCGAGATCTTCACCGACTCCGGCGTCGGCACGATGGTAACGGCGTGAGAGGATGGGGTCCGTGAGCGCGTTCGAGCCGATCCGCGACGCCGAGGCCGCATACCACATGCACGTCTACGGCCGGCAGCCGGTCGCGTTCGAGCGCGGGGAAGGCGTCCGGCTGTGGGACGTCGACGGCCGCGAGTACCTCGACTTCGTAGCCGGGATCGCGGTGGTTTCCGTGGGCCACTCGCATCCGAAGGTCGTCGAGGCGGTCCGCGAGCAGATCGGCACGCTGACACACGTCTCGAACCTGTACTACACCGAGCCGCAGATCCGTCTGGCGAAGCGGCTCCATGACCTCCTCGGCTGGGGCCGGGTGTTCTTCGCGAACTCCGGCGCCGAGGCGAACGAGTGCGCCATGAAGCTCGCCCGCCGGTGGCAGCGGGAGCAAGGGCGGCCGGAGCGGGCGGGGGTCGTCGCCGCGCTCGGGTCGTTCCACGGCCGCACCGTGGCCACGCTGGCCGCCACGGGACAGCCGGCGAAGCACGAAGCGTTCGCGCCGATGCCGGCCGAGCTCGTGCACCACGTCCCGTTGAACGACACCGACGCCCTCGAGGCCGCCCTCTCGAGCGACATCGGCGCGGTGCTCCTCGAGGTGGTGCAAGGGGAGGGCGGTATCAACCCGGCGACGCCCGAGTACCTCAAAGCGGCCCGGGAGCTCTGCGACGAGCGCGGGATGCTGCTGCTCTTCGACGAGGTGCAGACCGGGCTCGGTCGCCCCGGCCGCTGGTTCGGCTTCCAGCACTCCGACGTCGTTCCCGACGTCGTCACGCTCGCGAAGGCGCTCGGCGGGGGGCTCCCGATCGGTGCGTGCATCGCCCGCGAGGACGTCGCGGACGCGTTCAAGCCGGGCGACCACGCCACGACGTTCGGCGGGGGCCCGGTGCCGTGCGCGGCCGCGCTGGCCGTGCTCGATGTGATCGAGGGTGAGGACCTGGTCGGGAACAGCGCCCGGATGGGGGAGCGGCTCGTGAGCAGGCTCCGTGATTCGCTGGCCGACGCGAAGCTCGTTACCGAGGTCCGCGGCGTCGGGCTTCTCATCGGCGTTCAGCTCGCGGGCGAACGATCGAAGGAGATCGTCGACGCGGCGCGGGATCGCGGGCTCCTGGTGAACAACGTCCGTCCGGATACGGTTCGGCTGTCGCCCCCGCTCACCGTGTCCGAGGCGGATGTGGACGAGGCCGTGCGCCTGCTCACCGAGGCGATCGGGGCGGTGTCGCCGTGAACGAGCGCGGCGCCGCGCGGAACTGGGTGATCGCCTACGTGCTCATCGCGGCCGTTGGGCTGGGCGGGTTGCTCTTGATCGGCAACCTCGTCGGCGCCAACTCACTCCCCGGCGAGCCGCAATCGAAGCCGACATCAACGGACGGGAGGACCATCTTCGTCCAAGCCAACTGTGCCGGCTGCCACGGCATCGACGGCACGGGCACGCGCGGCCCCTCGCTCGTCTCCGGCGCCGCGGCGACGCTCACGCTCGACGAGATCATCGCCAGGGTCAACAACGGGAAGCGGCTCGCCGGGATGCCGAAGTTCGAAGGGTTCCTCACCCCCGAGCAGATCCGCGCCGTTGCCGAGTACGTCGTCAGCCTCCGGGAGGCGTCATGAGCGATCCGCCGCTGATCCTCATCGTCGAGGACGACCCCACCGTGCAGAACCTGCTCCGCACGATCATGGAGACCGAGGGCTACGACGCGATCACCGCCGCCGACGGGCTGGAAGGGCTCCTGAAGGCGGAGATACGGCATCCGTCCGTGATCATCCTCGACATCATGATGCCCAACGTCGACGGCGAGCGCGTCCTGGAAGAGATGCGGACCAGATCGGATCTCTCCGCGGTCCCGGTGCTCATCGTCACCGGCCGAGCCGACGCGCACGACGCGTTCGACCGTCTGGTGGGCGCTCGCAATGTGATCACCAAGCCCTTCGATCCGGATCAACTCACCGGCCGCGTCGCCGAGCTGCTGGCCGGGAAGGGAGCCTGATGACCGAGCGCGACTTCCTCTCCATCGACGACCTCGACACGGGAGAGCTCGACGAGCTCCTCGACCGCGCCGCGAAGATGAAAGCCGACCGTAAGCCTTCGAAAGCGTTGGCCGGCAAGACGATCGCGATGGTGTTCGAGAAGCCGTCGACGCGAACTCGCATCTCGTTCGAGGTCGGCATCGCCGAGCTCGGCGCCCATGCGCTGCCGCTCTCAAGCGCGGAGCTCCAGCTCGGCCGCGGCGAGACGATCGAGGACACCGGCCGGGTCCTTTCGCGGTACGTGCACGGGGTGGTCGTGCGGACCTTCGAGCAGGAGCGGCTCGAACGATTGGCTGACGCCGCGACGATCCCCGTGATCAACGCCTTGTCCGACCTCGAGCATCCGTGCCAGGCGCTCGCGGACCTGCTCACGATCCGCGAGGTCAAGGGCAAGCTGAATGGCGTCAAGCTCACCTACGTCGGCGACGGGAACAACGTCGCACATTCGCTGCTGCTCGCCGGCGCCTTGGCCGGGATGGACGTCGCGGTCGCGACCCCGCCCGGCTACGAGCCGATCCCGCAGATCGCCAAGCGCGCCGCCGAGATCGCCGAGGCGACAGGCGGCAGTGTCGAGGTCACGACCGACGCGGTCGCCGCCGTCACCGGAACCGACGTCGTCTACACCGACGTTTGGGCGAGCATGGGCCAGGAGCGCGAGGCCGAGGAGCGCCGCTTGATCTTCGCGCCCTATCAGGTGAACCCGGTGCTGCTCGCGCGTGCCGCCGACGGGGCGATCGTGCTCCACTGCCTGCCGGCGCACCGCGGCGAGGAGATCGCGGACGAGGTCATCGACGGGCCACACTCGTTCGTGTGGGACCAGGCCGAGAACCGCCTTCATACCCAGAAGGCGCTCATGGAATGGCTGATCCGATGAAAGCCCAGCGCCAGCGCCGCATCGTCCAGCTGCTCCGCCGCCAAGCGGTTTCGAGCCAGGAGGAGCTCGCCAAGCTCCTGCGCCGCCACGGTGAGCAGGTGACGCAGGCCACGTTGTCGCGCGACCTCGAGGAGCTCGGCGCGATCCGGATGCGCGAGAACGGCCGCGTCGTCTACCGGCTGCCGACCGAGCCGCCGGCCGGCGAGGACTGGCTGCAGCACATGCTCCAGGAGTTCATGCTCGAGGTTGAGTCATCCGGGAGCCTCGTCGTGGTGAAGACGCCGCCCGGCGGCGCCAACGCGGTCGCGCGCGCGCTCGACAACACCGGCGTCAAGGACGTGATCGGCACCGTCGCAGGCGACGATACGATCATGGTCGTCTGCCGCGAGGGCGTGAAGGGTCAGACGGTCGCGCGCCGGCTCCGGACGCTGGCCGGCCAGTTCAACGACATCAAGGAGGCCTAGTGCCGAACCGTTGCGTGCTGGCGTACTCCGGCGGGCTCGACACCTCGGTGGCGATCGGCTGGCTCCAGGACAAGTTCGGGTTCGAGGTGATCGCGCTCGCCGTCGACGTCGGGCAGGGCGTCGATCACGCCGCACTCGTCGAGAAGGGCCAAGCGTGCGGCGCGTCGGAGACGATCGTGGTCGACGCGCGGGAGGAGTTCGCCCGCGACTTCGTCCTGCGCGCGCTCCGGGCGAACGCGCTCTACATGGGGAAGTACCCGCTGGTCTCGGCGCTCTCCCGCCCGCTGATCGTCAAGCATCTCGTCGCCGCCGCGCGCGATCTCGGCGCGACGGCGGTCGCGCACGGGTGCACCGGCAAGGGCAACGACCAGGTCCGGTTCGAGGTCTCGGCCGCCGCGCTGGCGCCGGACATCGAGGTGGTCGCGCCGGTACGCGACGCGAGCCTCACGCGCGACGCCGCGATCGCCTACGCGGAGGAGCGCGGGATCCCGATCCCGGTCACGCGGTCGAGCCCGTACTCGGTCGACGAGAACCTTTGGGGCCGCACGATCGAGTGCGGCGCGATAGAAGATCCCTGGGAAGCGCCGCCGCTGGACGCCTTCGCATGGACGCGCGAGATCTCCGA
>DATFGK010000068.1:0-13417 GCA_035249485.1 Actinomycetota bacterium
GCTTGCGCGGCCGTGCCGCGATCGTCGACGTTCGTCGGTCGGGCGGCGGCCAGCCGCAGGTCGTCGTCGTCGCTCCCGACGGGCGGGCCGCGCGGCTCGGGATGCGCGACTTCGGGTTCGGTCCCGAGATCGTCGGCGACATCCAGTTGCCGCGCGGCGACCGGCGCTCGCGGTCGTTCCGCGCGGAGGTGGCCAAGCGTGTCGCGCGCATCCCGGAGATCGACGACACAGCCCCGCGCGACGCCGGCAGGGACGAGACCGAGCAACGCTTCGACTCCTCTTCGACCCCCTGGAACGCCGTCCGGGAGCACCCCGTCCACGCGTGCCCCGACCGCGAGGAGCACGAGCGCTGGGCCGACCGATACGACTCGCTCTCCAAAGACACCGAAGCGCTGCGCAAGGTCGTCACGCGCAGGACCGAAACGCTCGCCCGGACGTTCGAGCGGGTCCTGACCGTCCTGCGGAGCTTCGGCTACGTCGACGAGGACCGGCTGACGGAGAAGGGCGAACGTCTCTGCCGCATCTACAACGAAAGTGACCTGCTCGTCGCCGAAGCATTGGCGCAGGGGACCTTCGACGGACTCGACGCCCCGGACATCGCGGCGCTCGCCTCGACGCTAGTGTTCGACCCGCGCGGGTTCGACCTCGAGGTCCGCTGGCCGGCCGACCGGGTGCGGCGCGCCTTCGGATCGGTGATGCGGAGCTACCGCCGCGTCCGCGCCGCTGAAGAGGAGAACCGCATCGAGCTCTGCCGCGAGCCGGAGCCCGGCTTCGCGGAGCAGATCTGGTGGTGGGCGAAAGACGAGCCGCTCGAGGAGGTGCTGTCGATGGGCGAGCTCTCGGCCGGAGACTTCGTGCGAGCGACGAAGCAGGTCTGGGATCTCCTGCGACAGCTGGCGGAGGTCGCCCCGTCCGACGAGGTCGCCGCGCGCTGTCGCGAGGCGTCCAAGGCGATCTACCGCGGGGTCGTCGCCTACAGCGGCGCGATCTGACCGCGCGGCGATTTCGGTACGCGACGCCGCTGCCTCTACAGTGACGCCGATGCCCGGCTCCATCGAAGCCCTTCGTACGCTGCTCCCGAGCGGGGCGGTGTCGGTCGAGCCCGAGGATCTCGCCGCGCACGCGCACGACTGGTGGCCCCTCGCGCTGCTCCGGATGCGGCGCGGCGACGTCATGGCGTTGCCGTCGGCGATCGTACGCCCGCGCAGCACCGAAGAGGTGTCGGCGGTCCTTCGCTGGGCGCGTGAAACGAAGACGGCGGTCGTGCCGTTCGGCGGCGGATCCGGAGTTTCCGGCGGCGCCGAGGCGGTCGCGGGAGCGGTCGCGCTGGATACGCGCGCGATGAACGCCGTCATCGCAGTCGACGACACGGCGCTGACGGTCTCGGCGCAGACGGGGATCATGGGGCGCGCGCTCGAGCAACACCTGAACGGGCGCGGGCTGACGCTGGGTCATTTCCCGCAGTCGATCGACATCTCCACGCTCGGCGGGTGGATCGCAGCGCGATCCGCCGGGCAGAAATCCGCGCGGTACGGTCGCCTCGAGGACATGATCCTGGGGCTCGAGGTCGTGCTGCCGGACGGACGCGTCGTCCGGACGCGGCCGGTGCCGGCGACCGCCGCCGGGCCGGATCTCGCGCGGCTCTTCGTCGGAAGCGAGGGGACGCTCGGCGTCGTAACCGAAGCGACGCTCGCGTTGCGACCGGCGCCCGCCGTCGTCTCCCACGGCGCCTACGCGTTCGATTCGTTCGGCGCAGGGCTCGACGCGATCCGCCGGGTCGCTCGCGAGGAGTTGCGTCCCGCCGTCATGCGTCTCTACGACGAATCCGACGTCGGCATCGCGTTCCGGGACGCGCCCGAACGTCCCGACGGCGCCTTGTTGATCCTCCGGTTCGAGGGCGCCGACATCGCCGGCGCCGAGGAGAAGGCCATCCGCGGGATCGTCTCGGGCAATGGCGGGAAGGACCTCGGCCCCGGCCTCGCGGAACGGTGGTGGGAGCACCGCAACGACGCCGTCGGGACCTTCCGCCAGATCATGCTCGACGGATTGCTCGGACCGGCTGCGGCGGTCGACACGATGGAGGTCGCCGGGCTCTGGCCGGTCGACGGCCTGTACGAGCGCGTCCGCGAGGCGCTCGGCGCGCACGCCGACGTCGTCGGCTGCCACGCGTCGCACCCGTATCCGCAAGGCACCTGCCTCTACTTCACGTTCGTGTTCGTCGGCTCTACCGACGAGCGCGCCGTCGAGGCGCGGTACCGGTCTGCCTGGCGAGCCGCCGCCGACGCCGCCCTCGCCGCCGGTGCGACCGTGACGCATCATCACGGCGTCGGGCTCCTCAAGGCGGAGTGGCTCGCGCAGGAGATGGGGGAAGGATTCGAGGTTCTGCGTGCGATCAAGCGGACCCTCGATCCCGCCGGGATCATGAATCCCGGCAAGCTCGGCCTCTAACTTCCGGTTCACGAAGGACGCGCCGAGCGCGGCTCTCGTCGTCCTTGACGTCGGTCCCGCTCCGTACCATCCTCGGCAGCGCTGCGCGCGCCGCAGCCCGCACCCTCTTCCCATCTCTTCCTGCTTCCCGTTCCCGGCTCGCTGGAGGTAGGCATGACCCGTCGTCTGAGATCCGTACTCGTCATCGGCGTCGTGGCCGTCGGCTCGCTCGTCGTCAACGCGGCGCCGAGCTTCGGGACACACGCCAATGCATCTCACGCCAAAGGGAGCTTCCCGACCCACGGCTTCATCTGGCTCGACGATCTGACCTTCTCTTCGTCGACGCTCTTCATCTACTCGGATAAGTGCAAGTCCGCCGAGGCGACCGCGTGGAACAAAGTGAAAGCCGGGCTGGCCGGCGGCTCGACCGAGTTCAAGGGCGCGTGGCCCGGCGGGATCTCGTTCTACGCGTACGCGTGCACGTCGACCGTCTCCAAGTACACCGACATCATGCTCGACTACATGACGGGATCGACGTGGGCTTCCTACGGCCACGGGAACTACGGCGGCCATCACCACTACAGCATCGCCTCGAGCTCCTGGTGCGCGATCTGGGGAGTGCCCCATCCGTGCGGCTACCACATCAGTCGCATCCACATCAACGAGCCGAAATTCGACGCGTACTCGAGCACGTACAAAGCGAATTTCCTGCTCCACGAGACCGGCCATTCGATGGGGTTCTACGACTACTGCGGCCACACGTCCGTCGCGAACAACGGCCTTTACTGCGGGATGACCACCGGATGGCAGCCGGTCGATCGCAAGGTGGTGCGTGACTACATCTACAAGAACTCACCCGTCTACGACTGACGGTTGCCGCCTTCCCATCGAACGAGAGGTGATGACAGGTGGACCGATCAAGGATCCGAAAGCTGTCCGCCTTCGGCGGGGCAGTGGCCGTCGCAGGTCTCGCGCTGGCGCTGGCCGGCCCGTCGATCGGGAGTGCGCCGCCGGCCGACGGCTCGTCGCTGAGCTGCGTCGACTTCGCGCGCGACGTCGACCCCAAACAGGTGGAGGTGGACACCGGCTACGACGCCGAGAACGACGTGGTCTACGCGCATACCGATGGACGAACCTACGTCTTACGGCCGTCGGACCCGGCGTGCCGGTCGCTCGCCGGCGTCCGAGCCGTGATGGACGACGCCGTCCAGACCGACCGTGACAACGAAGTGGTCGGCTGCCGCGACGTCGAGGACACGATCCGTGAAGGACGCACTGAGGTCCGGGGGAGGACGTTCGACCGCGAGGCGGCCGAGCGGTTCCTCACCGAACGATGCGGGAGCGACGGTTGAAACGCCGCGCGCTCGTGCTCCTCCTGTTGCTCGCCGCGTGCGGAGGCGCGTCCGACCGCGAACCCGTGGAGCGCGGGTCCGCATCGTTCCGGGCCGGTACGTTCACACGTCCGCGCGCGCTCGCCGCTGAGCCCTGCGGGCTCGCATCGACCGAACGGGACGTCTGGATCCTCGCGTGCGACGGGAACCTGCTCCGGCTCCCGAAACGCGGCGGCGACCCGACGCTGCGCCATCTCGGCGGGGAGGTTCTCTCGCTCGACGGGTTGGCGTCGGGTTCCGGCCGACTGTGGGGGCTCGTCTCCACGCGGACCCGCCGGAGGCGCGAAGGCGCCATCGTGGCGGTGGAGACCGGCTCCGGCGCGATCGCCGAGCCTATCGCGGTCGGCCCCGCGGTGCCGATGGGCGCCGGCGAGGTCGCCGGCCGGCTGTGGGTCGGGATGCTCGACGGGCGGCTGCTCGCGGTACGGGACGGCACCGTTGAGAAGAAGGCGACGGGTGCTCCGCTGACCTGGGTGCTGACGACATCCTCGGACCTCTGGACGATCGACGAGGACGGAACGATCGCGCTTCGCAACCCGGCGACCGGAGCGATCCGCGACCGCCACGAGCGTGCGGCGATCGAGGCTATCGCGGCCGGAACGGCGTTCGGCTCGTTGTTCGCCGCCACGCCCTCCGCGATCGTTCGTGTGGACCCGGGCGCCGAGCCCCGGCCGCTCGGCGTCGAAGGGACGGTCAACGCGATCGAACCCTGCGGCGATCTTGTGTGGCTCTCGCAGGCAGACTTCGGCCTGCGGGCACTCGACGCTCGCGGGGAGGTCGTGGGATCGGTGCGCCTCGCGGTCGCGCCGCGCTACCTCGCGTGCGACGGCGGCTCATCGCTGTGGGTGCTGGCGGAGGACGGCCGGCTCGGCTCCCTGACGATCGACCGCTGATCCGCAGGCGGCACGGCGTAGCAAGCGTCGCTCGCGTTGTCCGACGAGCGTGCGCGCGAGTACGGTAATGGCATGCCTTCCCCTTTCGGGCGTGCACACGTGATCATCAATCCCCGCGCCGGCCGCGGCGCGGTCGAACGTGGATGGCCCGAGGTCCGGCGCGTTCTCGACCAGGGCGGACTCGACCACGACGTAACGATCACCGAGCAGCCCGGCCACGCGACCGCGGCCGCGCGCAAGGCGGTCGGTGACGGATGCACGTTCGTCGTCGCGGTCGGCGGCGACGGCACGGTGCACGAGGTCGTGAACGGCCTGATGGGGGAGGAGGGGCCCCTCAACCCGGCGACGGTGCTCGGCGTCGTCGCGGCCGGAAGCGGTTGCGACTTCGTCAAGACCTTCGGGCTCCCGCAGGACCCGGCCGAGGCGGCGAGCCATCTGCTCGGCGACAATCTCTGGGGGAAGATCGACGTCGGCCGGATCCGATGCACCGGCCGCGACGGGTCGCCGCACACCCGCTGGTTCGCCAACATCGCGGAAGCCGGCATCGGCGCCGAGGTCGTCGACGCCGCATCGCGGATGCCGAAGATGCTCGGCGCCAAGGTCTACAAGCTCGCAGCGCTCAAAGGCATCGCGACCTTCAAGCCGCGATCCGCACGCATCACGATGAACGGACGCGAGACGCGGGGCAAGCATCGCGAGGACGAAACCCTTACGGCCGTCGAACGCGACGGCGTCTTCTCGATGCTCGTCGTCGCGAATGGACAGTTCTTCGGCGGCGGCATGCGCGTCGCGCCGCGCGCGACCCCGGGCGACGGACTGTTCGACGTGCAGGTCTCGCACGGGCCGAAGGGCGAATCGGTGAAGGCGATGCAGAAGATGTTCACCGGACAGCACCTCCCGAGCGAGTACATCCAAGAGTTCCTCGCCACGTCGGTGACCGTTCACGACGAGGACAGGATCCTGATCGAGGCCGACGGCGAGGTCGTCGGCACCACACCCGCAACCTTCGACATCGTTCCCGACGCGATCCCGATGAAGGTCTAGATCCGGAGGCACCATGGCCGAGCGACTCTCCTCACTCGACGTCCAGTTCCTGCTCCTCGAGAAGCCCAACGTGCACTACCACGTGGCCGGCCTCTCGATCCTCGATCCGTCGACGCGGCCCGGCGGTCCCGACGGGTTCTTCGATGACCTCAAGAAGCTCTACAACGAGCGTCAGCACCTGATCCCGCGGTTCCGGCAGAAGGTGATGTTCGTTCCGTTCGGCGCCGGCCGGCCGGTGTGGGTCGACGACCCGGACTTCGATCTGGACTTCCACTTCCGGCGGGGCGCCGTCCCCAAGCCCGGTGGGAAGAAGGAGCTCGCCGACTACGTCCAGCGGATCCACTCGCGGCCGCTCGACCGCTCGAAGTCGCTGTGGGAGATGTACTTCATCGAAGGCCTCGAGGACGATCACGTCGCGGTTCTCCACAAGGCGCACCACGCGATGATCGACGGGATGAGTGGGATGGACCTCGCCACCGTGCTGTTCGACCTCGGTCCCGAGCCGCGCTTCGTCGAGCCGGAGCCCTACGAGCCGGAGCCGGCCCCGAGCAAACGGGAGCTGCTCTTCGACACGCTGCGCGAGCAGGTGACACACCCGGTTCGCTCGGCGCTGGGCAACCTCGCGCTCGCCGTGCGCGCGCCGGAGATCATCCTTCAGCAGGTCCAGCAGACGATCTCCGGGTTCGGCTCGATCCTGTCGGCGGGCGCGCCGCCGAACAGCCCGTTCAACCGGCCCGTTGGGCCGAACCGCCGGTTCTCGATGGCCGAGGCGCCGGTCGCCGACTTCAAGGCGATCAAGAACGCGCTCGGTGGCACCGTGAACGACGTCGTGCTCGCGGCCGTCGCCGGCGCGCTCCACCGTTTCCTCAAGCGCCGCGGCGAGCCGACGCAGGGCTTGTCGTTGCGAGCGATGGTTCCCGTCTCGACGCGCGATGAGTCGCAGAAGATGGCACTCGGGAACCGGGTCACGTCGATCTTCGTCGACCTGCCGGTCGGTCCGATGGACGGCGCGTCGCGCCTGCGCGCGATCACCGCCGCGACGAAAGACCTTAAGCAGTCGCATCAGGCGGTCGCCGCGAGCGCCCTGATGAACATCGGCACCTGGGCGCCGCCCACGCTGCACGGGCTCGCCGCGCGAGCGGTCGCGCGGCAGCGGCTGCTGAACCTGGTCATCTCGAACGTGCCGGGCCCGCAGATCCCGATCTACCTGGCCGGCGCGAAGCTCCTGGCCACCTACCCGGTGATGCCGCTCGGCGAGACGCTCGCCCTCGCGATCGCACTCACGAGCCTCGCCGGGACGATGGCGTTCGGGATCACCAGCGACTGGGACTCGATGCCCGACATCGACGACTTCGCTGCCGATCTCAGCGCCTCGATCCTCGAGCTCAAGAAGGCGGCGGGCGTCTGATGCGCGTCGCCGTCACCGGCATCACGGGTCAGTTCGGGATCGCGCTCGCTCGCGTCCTCGAGAGCGAGCCGGCCGTCACCGAGGTGATCGGCGTCGCCCGTCGAGAGTTCGACCCGGCCGACGAAGGGCTGCGCAAGCTCACCTACCGCCAGGGCGACGTGCGCGACCCGGCCCTGCGGGAGGCGTTCGCCGACGCGGACGTGGTCGTGCATCTGGCGTTCGTGATCGGCGGGACGCGTGCGGATCAGCAGCAGCGCCGCGACATCAACGTCGACGGGTCGCGGAACGTCTTCGCGGCGACCGCCGAGGCCGGCGCCCGTAAGTTGGTCTACGCATCGTCGGTGGCGGCATACGGGGCGCACCCCGACAACCCCGACCTGATCGTGGAGGAGCATCCGACGCGCGGAACGCCGGGCGTCTCCTACTCGCAGGAGAAGGCCGAGGTCGAGGGCATCCTCGATCTGTTCGAGAAGGAGCATCCGTCGATCACCGTAACGCGGATGCGGCCGTGCGCGGTCGGCGGGCCCGGCCTCGAGACCATGATGTGGGAGTTCCTCCCCGACGCCTTGCGCCGTCTGCCACTCTTCGCGCCGTGGTTCCCGCGCGTCTTCCCGAACCCGATCCAGGGCGGCCGGCTGCTCGCGCAGGTCGTCCACGAGGACGACGTGGCGGAAGCGTTCCGGCTCGCGATCGTCGGGGATGCGCCGGGAGCGTTCAACCTCGCCGGGGAGGACGTCCTCGGCGCGCGCGACATCGCGAGCATCATTCGTGCACGGTCGCTCCCGATGCCGCTGTTCGGTACCCGCCGGCTCGTCGATATCGCGTACCGCCTCGGCGTGTCGAAGGTGCCCGGCGACTGGGTCGACCTGATGCGGTACCCGATCCTCGTGGACTCGACGCGGGCGCGGACGACCCTCGGCTGGCAGCCGCGCTTCACATCGGCCGGAGCCCTCGAGTCGACCGCGAACCGTCTCTTCGGCGACGCCGACTAAGAGACGCGCCGGCTGGCGGCGACGCTCGCCGCCTTACCGTTCCCGGCCAGCCAAAGCTCGACGGTCGCGAGCCACATCGCCGGATCTTCCAGCTGAGGCACGTGGCCGATGTCCTCGAGCACGTGCAGCGTCCAGTCCGGACGCATCTGCGCGACGGCGCGTGCGGCGGCAACCGGAACGAGGCGGTCCTTGTCGCCGTGGATCATCAGCGTCGGGCACGAGATCTGGTGCAGCATCGCCAGGAAGCGCTCCCGGCGAGCGAGTCGTCGCAGGAGGCTCCGCGCGGCGGTGAGGAACGACCGGTGCGCCCACTCGTATCCCTGCCGCTCGGTCGCGAGCGCGACGTGCGCCTCGATCGCGGCCGGGTCGATCCGCGAAGGGTCCACGCAGCAGACCTTCATCGTCTCGCGGACCAGCCGCTCGGGGCCGAGCATCTTGGCGCGCCGGCGGATGAACTGCTCGCCGACGCCGGGGACCAGGTACGCGGCGAACACCGCGGCGATCAGCGGATCTGGCGTCACCGACCGGGCGCGCGGCAGCGCAGGATCGACGAGGACCAAGCCGGCTGCGGACTCGGGCTCGGCGGACGCCTGCATCGCGCTGATCGCCCCGCCCATCGAATTGCCGACGATGATCGCCGGTGCGGCACCGGTGGCGTGGATGAAGCGGTTGAGCAGACGGCGGTTCGCACCGAGCGTGGAGCGGCGCCCCGCCGGTGCGGTTCGGCCGAAACCCGCCAGATCGATCGCGAGCACGCGGCCGTGGCGTGCGAGCCCGGGCGCGACGGAGAGCCAGTTGACGTGGGAGCCGCCGAGGCCGTGCACAAGGACGAAGGTTGCTCCGCCGGCCGCTCCGTCCCACTCGGCGTAGTGGACGGGGCCGTCGAGCTCGACGGTACGGGACTCCACGGGAGGCAAGCCTACCCGAGCGGGGCGCGCCGGACGGGAACCCCGAGCATCCAATCCCGCACGCGTCCGCGGACGATCCACAGCATCACTGCCGAAGCCGTGAACATGAGCGCGGCCGATGCGAGCGCCCAGTCCGGGATCGCGCTTGTGGTGGCCGGCGATTCGGCCTGTCGCGCCGCGGGCGATCCCACGGTGCGCGTGAACGACGAGGACGTCGAAGGCGCGGTTCCCTCCAAGCCGCCGCCGGGCAGAGCTCCCGGTTGCAGCGCTCCCGTCCCAGGCGGTGTGAACTTCGATCCCGCGACCGCACGCGAGAACTTGATGCTCGACGCCGAGGCGAAGGACGGGTTCGTGATCAGCAGTTCGACGTTGCGGTCCTGCGAGATCCCGGCGACCAGCTGGTTCTCGCGGCCGCGCGCGTCTGCGTCGGCTTGCCAGCCGCCCTGCGGCTCGTTGTAGCCGACCTCGCGGGCGACCGACGCGAGGTACTCCTCGTTGACGTCGGCGGCGCCGCTCTGGATCGCGCTCTCGTGCGTATGATCGTCCTCCCATCTCAGGCACGCATCCGAGGCTTCCTCGTCGCCGTGACACGCCTTCGGCGGGGCGGCCGCGTCGAACAGGACGCCGAAGATCGAAAGGGTCCCGTCCTTGTTGTCGACGATCTCGAAGGTCCGGCTCTGGTGCGGCCAGTCGGAGTGCGAGGCGCTGTTGACCTCCCAGTACCCCGTCCCGGGCTTGCCGGGGGCGGTCGGGATGCCGGAACGCGCCCAGACGCGGTTCTCGTGGGTATGTCCGGCGCCGTGGAGGATCACGTTCGGGAAGCGCAGCAACATCGACGAGAACTCCTCGCCGAACGCGCGCCCGTCGGAGTCGATGCGATCCGTGATCGGGTGGTCGGTCGTCTTGAGATGCAGCGGGAAGTCCTCGTCCATCGAGTCCTTGGTGTGGTGCGAGAACACGACGACGAGCGAGTCGTCCGCCGCGGGGTTCGTCGTCAGCCCGCCGGCCGCGTCGTAGTAGCGCGGGGAATGGGCGATCAGCTCACGCTCGAGCCACGCCAGCTGTTGCAGGTCGAGATTCCCGCCCTCCAGCCCTTCGTCCGTGTTGGTGTCGAGCACGAGGTAGTGGATGCCGGCGGCGTCGTACGAGTAGCAGAGCCGGTCGAGCGGCGCGCCGGACGCGTCGGTGCACTTCGGGTCGAGATACCCGTGGCCGGCGGGGAGCCCCTTCGAACCCCGTGCCGCGGGGTCGAGCTCCTTCGCCTTCGCCGGCGGGAGGTGCTCGGCTGCCCACTGGTTCCGGGTCAGCGTCGCGCGCTGTCCGTCGGCGGTCACGATGCTCGTCGTTCCCGGCCGCGCGAGCACGCCCATCCAGAACGCCGGGTCGGCCGCGCGCGTCGGGTCCGCGCAGAGCGCCTGCAGGTGGTCGGGGCCGATCGTGTTGACGAGAAGCGGGCCCTGCGCGAACAGGTGTGCGAACTCCCACCAGCCCGGCAGGTTCGGGACCGTGCCTTGGACCTTCGCGTCGTGGTTGCCGAGCACGGAGTACCAAGGGACGGGCTCGCCGTTCGCGCGGCGCAGGCCGGGCGCGAAGAACGGATCGTTCGCCAGCTCGAGGATGCTGCGCCCATCCTGGGCCGGCCAGGGCTCGATGCCCTGCGGTCCTTCGTAGTGATCGTGGTTGCCGGAGTCGGGATCGATGAGCTTCGTGCCCGGGTTGTTGACCGCCGACCCGTCGAGCAGATCGATGAACCAACGTGTCTCGTTGCGCTGCGCATTGTCGGCGGCGTCGCCGAGCTGGATCCCGAAATCGAACGGCCGCCCGGTGATCGGGCCGGCGGCGATCGCGTTGGCCGCGCGGATGTTCGAGTTGATGAGGTGGGCGACCATCGTCTCCTGCGGCCTGAACGCGGAGATCGTCGGGTGCGCCGTCCCACAGAGATCGGTGAACGGACCACGCAGAGGCGACTCCTCATCGGCGAGCTGGAAGTCGGTGAAGCCGACGAACGACGTGAGCGCCGCGCGGCGGGTCTCGCGTCCGGTTTGCGCCTTGGCGAGCTCCTCGCGCACGAGCAACGGTTCGCCGGCCGCGACCTCCAGACGGCCGTCGCCGTTGAGATCGAGGATCGTGCGGTCGAGGGTCGTCACCGCCGTTTCGACGTCCGCGCCGGAGAGCGCGACCGCCGCGATGGCGGCTGCCATGGCGATCAGGAACGCGGAACGGCGGGCGAGCGTGCGCGAGGGCCTCATGATGGGTTCAACGATTGATTTTGCCCTCGGATGTCTGGGTTCCTGCAGGGCGAACCCTACGCGGTCATATGCCCGGTTGCGCAACTCGTGCAGAACCGGACGAAGCTTCCGAGCCGGTCGTCTCGCCGGCCAACGGCCGGGCGACCGGGCCGCGCTCGCGGGTCACGTTCGAGGCGATCGTGGCCAGCTGGCTCGCGATCGCGGGGCCGATACCGAGCCGGTTCCCCACCAGGCGAGGAGCGGCCGAGGCGAGCCCGGCGTCGCGGTCGGCGAGCGAGAGTCGCGTCCGCCGCTCGAGCACGTCGGAGAGCCCGGTCGCCATCTCGCGGTCGACCGCCCAGACGGCCTCGGCGCCGATCCACGGCAGGCCGGGAACGAGCGGCTCGGCGAGCTCCGCATCGGACGCCGCGAGCTCGAGCACTGCCGGCGCGCGATCGCCGAACGTCTCGACGAGGTGCGCGGCGACGTCCTCGCCGATCGACGCCGCTCGCGCGCCGGCGATGGTCTCGGCACGCAATCCATCGAGCGGCCGCGTGAGCCCGATCGGCAGCCGCTTCGTGCGCGAGCGCGCCCGGATCCCAAGACGCGAGCAGACGAGATCGACGGTGTCGGCCGCCATCCGGCGATAGGTGGTCAGCTTCCCGCCCGTGATCGTGAGCAGACCGGCGGGAGACACCGACAGATGCTGCGTGCGCGAAAGATCGGCCGTGCGTTCGTCGGGCCCGCCGGCGCCGGCGAGCAACGGACGCAAGCCCGCCCACGCCGAGACCACATCCGACGGTTCCACCTCGAGGCCCAGCGACCAGTTGACCGCGTCGAGCGCGTAGCGAACGTCGTCGTCGTCGACCGCCGGAGCGTCGCGCGGACCGTCGTACGTCGTGTCGGTGGTTCCGATCACGACGGTGTCTCCCCAACCGGGGATGCAGAACAGCGATCGCCGGTCTCGCGCGACCGAGGGGATGATCACACCGCTGCGGACCGGCAACGTCGAACGAGGAACGACGAGGTGGATCCCTTTCGCCGGCCGGATCGGCGGCGCGACCGAACGCGGCTCGAGCCGGCCGACCTCGTCCGCCCAGACCCCGGCCGCGTTCACGAAGCAGCGCGCGCGAACCGTGATCTCGCGTCCGCTCGACTCGTCGGTGACGAGCGCCGCCGAGACGGAACCCTTCGACGTATCGAACCCGTGCACGCGCACGTGGTTCGCGATCACGGCGCCGAACCCGTGCGCCGTCCGCAGGACCTCGAACACCAGCCGCGCGTCGTCGGTGGTTGCGTCCCAGTACGTCCACGCGCCGACCACGCGCTTCGGATCGAGTGTCGGCGCGAGCCGCCGGACGTCGTCGGCGCGCGCGCGCTTGTGTCGCCCGAAGCCGTGCCGCCCGGCGACGACGTCGTAGATCGATAGCCCGATCGTGGCGAACCGGGTCTGGATCCCCTTCTTGTACGCGGGGAACAGGAACCGGAGCGGCCGGACGAGATGCGGCGCGAGCCGCCGCAGCAGGTCGCGCTCGCGGCTGGCTTCCCACGTCAGCTTGAAGTCGTATTGGGCGAGGTAACGGAGCCCGCCGTGCACCATCTTCGACGAGCGGCTCGAGGTGCCCGACGCGAAGTCGTCCCGCTCGACCAGCGCCACCGAGAGGCCGCGGCTGGCGGCGTCGAGGGCGACCCCGGCGCCGGTGATGCCGCCCCCCACGATGCAGACGTCGAACGCCTCGCGCTCCAGGCGCTCGAGGTTCTCCGAGCGGGTGTCGGGACCGATCTCGGGCACGGCGCCTATCATAGATGTCGCCGATGAGCGCGCCGTCGTCCGACCGCCTCTCGCGGGCCCGCGTCGAGATGAAGCGCGCCGGGGTGGACGTCCTCCTGGCCGGGCCTTCCGCCGATCTTCGCTACCTCACCGGCTACGACGCGCCACCGCTCGAACGGCTGACGATGCTGGTGCTCCCCGCCGACGGTGAGGCCGTGCTCGTCGTGCCGGCGCTCGAGCGGCCGCGCGCCGAGGACTCCGGGGCCGGTTGGGTCGCACGCATCACGACCTGGGATGAGACCGACGACCCCTACACGCTCGTCGCGGAGGCGAGCGGCGCCACGCCGAGCCGCAT
>DATFGK010000069.1:0-16479 GCA_035249485.1 Actinomycetota bacterium
CGACCGCGGCGGCCTCGTGCGAGAAAGATCCCATCGCGGGGCGGACCTCGGCGGGTCGTTCGCCGCTCGGATCGCACTCCCACACCCGGCCTGAGTCGGTCTCCTCACACGAGAGCCAGGTTCCCCATGGCGTCGGACCGCCCGCGCAGTTCGTGCTCGTTCCGGAAAGGATCGAGTAGGCGTCCGCGATATCGCCGTCCTTCGTGAAGCGCACCGCGCCGCAGCCGCCGATCTGAGGCACCTCGCTGTTCGAGACGTAGATCCATCCGCCGTCGGGCGTCGCGTAGGTCGCTCCCCCATCCGGGAAGATGTGCCACACGTACGTCGAGCCGAGCACGGGGACTCCGCTGATCGCGATCACGCGCGAGGTGAAGCCGGCGGGAAGCATCAGGCCGTTCTCGTCGGGCTCCTGAAGGGGCCCGTAGGGCCCGTTGCCGGGCTGCGCGGGAGCGCCGGCAGCCGCCAGCCCTCGCCAAAGTGCGGGGCCGAAGACGGCCGCGCCGGCGGCGAGCAAGCTCGATGCGAGGAAGTCTCTGCGAAGGATCGAGCGCGCGCTCACGGCCTCTTACTTCGATCCCGGCCTCATCTGCCCCTGCATCGGCGACCGTAACGGAGAGGCGAACGTTGGATGAATATCTCGCCTACTCGACGAACTTGTAGCCCAACCCGCGTACCGTCGTGATGTGACCGGGCCTATGCGGGTCGGTCTCGACCTTCTCGCGAACCCGCTTCACATGAACGTCGAGCGTCTTCGCGTCGCCGAAATAGTCGGGTCCCCAGATCTCCTCGAGCAAGAACTGCCGTGTGACCAACCGACCCTTCCGCATGAGCAGCAGTTGAAGGAGCGCGAACTCCTTCGGCGGAAGCGAGACGAGGTCGCCACGGACGCGCACCTCGTGTCGCTCGGGATCCAGCATGACGGGTCCTCCAGAGAGGACCTCGTTGTCGCCGCCGGGGAGTGCCATGCCGGCCCGGCGGAGCTGCGCCCGAACCCGCGAAACGAGCTCGCGCATCGAGAACGGCTTCGTCACGTAGTCGTCGGCGCCGAGCTCGAGCCCCGCGACCTTGTCCGCTTCCGAATCCTTCGCGGTCAGCATGATGATCGGGACCGTCGATTCCTCACGGATCAGCTTGCAGAGATCGAGCCCCGACATCTCGGGCAGCATCAGATCCAAGACCACCAGGCTCGGCCGCTCGTGGCGGAAGCGTTCGAGGCCGATGTTTCCGTCGGGCGCAACCGTCACGCGGAAACCCTCGCGCTCTAGGTTGTACCGAACCGACTCCGCCAGCGACGCCTCGTCCTCGACGAGAAGGATCATCCGGCCCCTTCGACTTCGGGATGGGATGCGTCGGTGAACTCGCGGAACTCACCGGTGATGAGGAATGCAACCTGCTCCGCGATATCGACCGCGTGGTCGCCGATCCGCTCCAGCTGACGCGAGACCACCATCATCCTGATGGCCCACTCGAGCATCTGGGGATCCCACGCGCACGACGCGACCTCGCGGTACATGCCACGGTTGAGCCGATCCACCGGGTCGTCCATCTCGGGAAGCTTGGTCGCAAGTTCGATGTCCCTCCGCGCGAGCGCGTCCATCGAGGCGCGGAGCATCTGACGGGCGATGTCTCCCATCTCGGCGAGATGCGAAAGGATCGTCTGGTTGACCGGAAGCCCGTGCACGACTCGGACGATCTTCGCGATGTTCACGGCCATGTCGCCCACACGTTCGAGATGGACGTTCGTGTGCAAGATCGCCGAGATGAGGCGAAGGTCGATCGCCACCGGAGTTTGAAGTGCAAGCAGCTCGAGCGTGCGCCGCTCCACCATCATGTAGCGGCCATCGAGGTCGTCGTCCGAATCGATGACCCTGCCGGCGGCGATGATGTCGCTCTCGGCGAGCGACGTCATAGCATTCGCGAGCATCCGCTCCGCGACCTCGCCCATGCCGAGCACGTCCAGCTCGAGCCCCTCGAGCTCCTCATGGAAGTGCCGGCGTACCTCCGCCATCAACCGAACCTTCCTGTGATGTACGCCTCGGTCCGAGAGTCCGACGGCCGGGTGAAGATCGTCTCGGTCTTGTCGAATTCGACGAGAACCCCCGTTCGCGAGTCGGTGTCCTCGTGGGTTTCCGCGGTGAGGAACGCCGTCATGTCCGAGGCCCGGGCCGCTTGCTGCATGTTGTGGGTGACGATCACGATCGAATACTGGCTTCGGAGCTCGCGCATCAGATCTTCGATCTTCGCCGTCGCGATCGGGTCGAGGGCCGAGCACGGCTCGTCCATCAAGATCACGTCGGGGTTCACGGCGATCGCCCGCGCGATGCAGAGCCGTTGCTGCTGACCGCCCGACAACGAGTAGGCGTTCTTCTTGAGGTCCTTGCGGACCTCGTCCCAAAGCGCGGCACGGCGCAACGCCTGCTCGACGCGATCCGAGAGGTTGTCGGTCATCCCGTGGACCTTCAACCCGAAGGCGACGTTGTCGAAGATCGACTTCGGGAACGGGTTCGGCTTCTGAAACACCATCCCGATCCGCCGGCGAACCTCAACCGAGTCGACCTCTGGGTCGTAAAGGTCCTCGCCGTGGTACAGCACCTTCCCCGACACCTGCGCGCCGGGGATGAGGTCGTTCATCCGGTTGAAGGTGCGGATCAACGTGCTCTTGCCGCATCCCGACGGCCCGATGATCGCGGTGATCTGCTTGGCGGGGACGTCGATCGTGACATCACGGACGGCGGTGTTGGTGCCGTACGCAACCGAGACACCTTGCAGACGGAAGACGATCTCACGGACCTCGGGGAGATCGCCGGCCTCGGTCTGCCTCGTCTCGATATGCACGCCCAGGATATTGCCACCTCTTGGTAGATCCTTCACAGGTGCCTCTGAGATGGCCATGGTTTCATCGCCTCCGGGGGTCTCGATCGACGCTCACCACCGCTTTTCGAACCTGTTCCGCAAGATGACGGCCGCCGCGTTCATCGCCAAGAGCACGATCAAGAGGAGGATGATCCCGGCAGCCGCAGCTTCGTGGTACCCGGTCTGGGGCCGAGAGATCCAGTTGAAGATCTGGAGCGGCAAGGCCGTGAATTGATCGAATGGTCCCGGCGTGAAGCTGAGGTATGTGAGAGCACCCATCGTGATCAGCGGCGCGGCCTCGCCGATGGCGCGGGAGAGCGCGAGGATCATGCCGGTGAGGATGCCGGGCATGGCCGCCGGAAGCGTCTGATGCCGCGTCGTCTGCCACAGGGTTGCCCCGACCGCGAGCGATCCCTCCCGGATCGATGGCGGCACGGCGCGGATCGCCTCCCGTGCGGCCACGATGATGATGGGCAATATCAGCAGGACGAGCGTGAGCGCTCCCGCGACTATGTTCCGGCCGAGGTGCATGAACCGCACGAACACCGCGAGCCCGAGCAAACCGTAGATCACGGAGGGCACCGCCGCGAGGTTCGCAATGTTGAGCTCGATGAAGCGTGTGAACCGGTTCTTCGGCGCGAACTCCTCGAGATACGTGGCCGCGCCGACGCCGAGCGGGAACGAGATCACCGCGACGAATCCCATCAGCCAGAGGGAGCCGACGAAAGCCGGCTTGATCCCGGCACGTTCCGAGCGGCGCGAGTCGAAGCTGTTCACGAAGTCCCAGCTGAGACGGCCTGCCCCGTCACGAAAAACGTCGAACAGCAGCGTCAGGAGTGCGAGCAACCCGACGAGGAGACAGAGCATCAGCGTGAGCGCAAACACGAGTGATTTGAGCGAACGCTCGGCACTCTTTCCGGTGGCGAGCGGCGTTCGGATCGCTTCCACGGCCGAGGTCATTCGTATCGCTCCCGGAACCGTCGCACGATGCGCGACGAGATGAGATTGAGCCCGAGCGTGATCACGAACAGGGTTGAGCCGAGGGCAAAGATCGTTTTGTACGCGATCGATCCCGCCGGCGTATCCCCGAGCGAGATCTGAACGATGAACGCGGTCATCGTCTCCATAGGCAGCCGGGGATCGGCCGAGAGGGTCGGGATCTGACCTGCGGCGATCGTCACGATCATCGTCTCGCCGATGGCACGCGACAGCCCGAGGATGACGGCTGCCGAGATGCCGGACAACGCCGCCGGCACGACGACCTTCATCGCTACCGTGCGCTTGGTCGCGCCCATCCCGTAGGCGGCTTCACGAAGGCTTTGCGGAACGGCGCGCATCGCGTCCTCCGAGATCGACGCCACGAGTGGGACGATCGCGATCCCGACGACGATCCCGGCGGACAGTGCGTTGAAGACCCGCGTGCCCGGAACGATCGGCTGTAAGAGCTCCGGGGTGATGAGCAAGAGCGCGAAATAACCGAACACCACCGTCGGGATCCCCGCGAGGATCTCGAGGATCGGCTTAACGATCTTCCGCGTCCGGGGGCGGGCATACTCCGAGAGATAGATCGCGGCGCCCAACCCAACCGGCGTAGCGACTGCGACGGCGATCGCTGCGATCAAGAACGTCGCCGAGACGAGTGGCAGCACGCCGAAGGACGCCGGCTTGAACGTCGGAGCCCATCTCGTTCCGGTGAAGTACTCGGCGAACCCCACCTCGCGGAAGAACTCCACGGTTTCGAACGCGAGCGACAGAATGATCCCGACCGTGGTCGCGATCGAGACGACGCCGCACGCGAGGAGCGCGCCCTTGATGATGCGCTCCCCGGTGCGGCGCCGGTGGACCCGGAGCGACGCGGTCGCCATGCGTCCGTGACGCTACGTTAGGCCGCGGCCGCGGTCCAAGCCTGCTTCGAGGCCGAGAGATCGCTGTCGCTTAGTGGGATGTAGCCGACATCCGCCAGCAGACCGTTCACTTCCTCGAGGAAGAAGTCGACGAACGCCTTCACCTGCGGCTTCGAGATCGACGACTTCGAGACGTAGATGAACAACGGCCGCGACAGCGGCTTGTAGGTCCCGTCGTTGATCGTCTGCTCGCTAGGAACGACGGGGCCGCTCCCGCCGTCGATGCCGACGATCTTCAACTTGTCCTTGTTCTGGACGTAGTAGGCGTACCCGAAGTAGCCGAGCGCTCCCGGGTCGCCGGCGACCCCTTGCACCAGCACGTTGTCGTCCTCGCTGGCGGTGTAATCCGAGCGGCTCGCGCCCTCCTCACCGTTGATCTCATCGGTGAAGTAGTCGAACGTCCCGGAGTCGGTACCCGGTCCGTAAAGGGTCAGTTGCTGGTTCGGGAAGCCGGCACGGACCTGGCTCCAGTTCTTGATCTTGCTGGAGGGCTCCCAGATCTTCTTGAGCTCATCGACCGTCAGCGAGGTCGCGAAGCTGTTCTGTGGGTTAACCATCACGGAGAGACCGTCTGTAGCGACGGCCAGCTCCACATACTCGATGTTCTTGGCCGCGCACGCAGCTTTCTCTTCGTCCTTGATGGGACGCGATGCGTCCGAGATGTCGGTCTCACCGTTGCAGAACTTCTCGAAGCCACCGCCCGTCCCGGAGGTTCCGACCGAAACCTTGACTCCGTTCGCGCCCGCCGCCTTGAACTCCTCGGCGACGGCTGCGGTTATCGGCTGCACGGTGCTCGATCCGTCGACGTTGACGCTGCCTGTCAGATCGGCGAGGGCGCTGTCGCCCGTCGTGCCGCCGTCGTCTCCGCACGCGGCCGCGACGATCGCCAGAGCCGACAGGGCCACGACGAACGTGACCCAGCGCTTCTTCCTCATGCTGTTCTCCCCCTCTCGGTCGCCTCGCCGGGCTCCCCGTTTCCGCGGACCGGGGCCACCGGGGACAGGCCGGTGGCCCCGAGCGGTACCGCGGGTGTGGGGATCTGTCCGACGGAGCGGTCCTCCATCCACCGGCGACCCTAGAACGCGCTTATGAACGGGCTCCGTTGCGAAGATGAACGACTGATGAACTTCCGGCGAAGGTCGCACGTCATCGGCTGTTTCGTCGGGACTCAAATACATAAACCGAGAGTTCACCGAATGCTCGCTCGTCGGACGCCGCCGATTCCCGGAGCGGTCACGTCGCCTCGTTAGCGTCCCGACCGACCGTTCCGTCGCGAGGGGGGCATGATGCCGAGATCGCCCGTGATGAACCGGATCGAACGACGCTCCTTCCTGAAGAGCGTCGCACTTGCCGGAGGCGCCGCGTTCGCCGCGTCCGCCTTCCAGGGCCTTGGATTGCGTGCTGCGCGGGCGACTGCCGGCGATGCTCCCCTCCGCGCGGCTGAAAACGCCGGCGGTTACGGCGACCTCCGCCCAAAGAAGCCGGTGTCGGTCGGCCCCGGCGCCGACCCCGATCTGGAATGGCTCGCTCTTCCGCGCGGCTTCGACTACGCCGTCTTCGGGGTTGCGTTCACGACGATGTCCGACGGCAACCCGACCCCCAACGCGCACGATGGTATGGCGGCGTTCCCTGCGCGCAACGGAAGGGTGCGGCTCGTCCGGAACCACGAGAACCGCGACACCTCGGGCACACCGATCGCCGGTCCGAAGAACGCGTACAACCTGAACGGCGCCGGGGGGACGACGACGCTCGAGATCGCGTTCGCCGAGCGGATCCCCGTCTTGATGAAGGATTTCGTGAGTCTCAACGGCACGATCGTGAATTGCGCGGGCGGGTCGACGCCCTGGGGTAGCTGGATCAGTTGCGAAGAAACGGTCGAGACCCGGGACAGCGTGCCGCACGGGTACAGCTTCGAGGTACCTGCTGCAGCAGAGGCGCCCGTCGTGCCGATCCCCTTCAAGGAGATGGGACGGTTCGCGCATGAAGCGCTCGTGATCGATCCCGGCTCCGGCATCGTCTATGAAACCGAGGACAACGGGCCTTCGGGCTTCTACCGATTCATCCCGAGGCGCCGAGGCGACCTCGCGCTGGGCGGCCGGCTTCAGATGCTCAAGATCAAGGGCGCATCGAACTACGAGACGAAAACGGGCCAGACGGTCGGGATGTCTCTCCCGGTCGAGTGGGTTCCGATCCACGATCCCGATCCCGCGTCCGGCGGTGAGAGCGACGTCTTCGATCAGGGCTGGGCGAAAGGCGGAGCGGCGTTCAGCCGCCTGGAGGGCTGCTGGTGGAGCGAGGACTCGGTCTTCTTCACGGACACGAACGGCGGAGAGGCCGGCCAGGGCCAGGTCTGGCAGTACACGCCGGCCGGGCCGAACGGAGGAACGCTCAAGCTCGTGTATGAGTCGCCATCGGGCGACGTCCTCGCATTCCCGGACAACATCACGGTGTCACCGCGTGGCGGACTTCTCTTATGCGAGGACTCGTCGAACGATCATCAGTTCCTCCGCGGACTCACGACCGGCGGTGCGATCTTCGATCTCGCGGTCGACCTGCTCGACGACAAGGAATGGGCGGGGGCGTGCTTCAGCCCCGACGGCCGCTATCTCTTCGTCAACACGCAGGGCGAGACGCGAACGGTCGAGAACCCCGTCGCGGGAAGGACCTATGCGATCTGGGGTCCGTGGGAGAGCGGCGCGCTGTAAACGGGGATCGTGCTTGGGTGGCGAAGGCCTGAGCGAATGCTCAGGCCTTCGTCGTTCCGTGGGCGAGGCGGTCGAGCAACGCTGCGACGCGCACCCCGATCTCGTCGATGAGTTGCGCGAGATCCGACGCCGACATCTCCTTCGGATCGGGAAGGGCCCAATCCTCCGTGGGCTTGCCGGTGACGGGGCACTCGTCGCCGCATCCCATCGTGACGACGATATCTGCCCAGTCGGCGTCCGCTTCCGTTAGTCGATGTGGGATCTTGCCGCTCACGTCGAAGCCGCGCGCTGCGAGGGCGGCCGCGACGTGCGGGTGCACCTCGTCGGCGGGGCGCGTTCCTGCGGAGCGCGCTTGGCCGCTCCCGCCGCTCATCGCGTTGAACAGCGCCTCAGCGATCTGGCTCCGACCCGCGTTCTGGACGCAAACGAAGAGCGCGCGAGAACCGGCGGATACGTCTCGCCGAGAGACCGACCGCTCAGCGATGGGCTGCTGGGTCATGGCCGCCTTCGGGCCATGGGCCCTTTAGGATCAGCAGGCGCTCCACGGGAGCCGGGAGCTCCTCCCCCTCGGCGACCGGCTTCGCATCCGCCTGAGCGGCCATCCGCTCGAGATGATGTACGAGAACTTCTGCTGCGGCGACGTTGGTCACCATCGGGATCGGTTCGAGGTCGCATACCTTCATCATCGTAGCGACCAACGGCTCCGACGGAAGGGCCGCGAGCGGATCGTTGAGGAAGATGACCGCGTCCAGGCGACCTTCGACCACGGCGGCGGCCAGCTGCAGGTCGCCTCCCTGGGTATCGGGCGCCAGAACTTCGATATTCAATGGAACGTCGGCGACGGCCGTCGCGGTGTCCTCGGGTGCGATGAACCGGAAGCGGCTCACGACCCGACGGTGGGCGCGCATGAATCGCGCGAGCGATTCCTTCTTCGAATCGTGAGCGATGAGCCCGACGCTGATCGCCGGCGCGGAGGATCGGCGGCCGGTCCCGATCTCGCGAACGGTGCCCACGAGCCCGACCTTAACGGAGCCAAGTGGCAGGCCCGCCAGGAGCAGGTGACCGCCGAGTGAACACTGGGGGAACGACAGCGCGAGCTGCCCTACACTGCTTGCGGTGACGGCGTCGAACGACCCGACCGAGCCGCCGAAGCGCCCGCCGCGAGGCTTCGGCCGTGGCACGCTGGCCCGCCGGCTCGTGGTCGCGATCATCGCCGCGCTCGTCGTGGTCCTTGCGGTCGTCGCGGTGCCGCTCGACCGCCGTCTCCAGTCCGACCTCGTCGACGACCTCACCGCCGGGCTCGAGGTCCAGGCGCGTGCCGTCCGACGCGCCCTCCCGATCGGCACGATCGAGCTTCAACCTGCCACGCAACGGCTCGGCCGGGAGCTCGGAGAGCGGATCACGATCATCGCGGCCGACGGCTCGGTCCTCGCCGACTCCGAGCACGACCCCGCGGCGATGGAGAACCACGCGACCCGACCGGAGGTTCGTCAGGCCATCGACGGGCACGTCGGCGTCGACTCGCGCACGAGCGAGACGATCGGACGTCCGTTCCGTTACGTGGCGTTGCCGGTCGAAGACGGCACGATCGTGCGCCTCGCGATCTCGCTCGATCGCGTGACGGACCGCTTGACGCGTGCCCGGGCGGTTATCGGGGTCGCCGCGGCGATCGCGCTCTTCGTCGGCATGGTCGCGGCATGGCTCATCGCGCGGCGCGTTACCCGCCCACTGGCGTCCGTCGAGGACGCGGCCGCGCGCATCGCCCGCGGCGACCTGAGCGCGCGCGCCCCGCAAACCGGCTCGGCTGAAGTCGTTGCCCTTGCCGCCACGATCAACACGATGGCGTCGCAACTGGCTGCACGTATCGAGGAGACGGAAGCGGACCGGCGGACGCGCGATCTCGTGCTCGCCGCGCTCGACGAGGGCGTCGTGCTGATGGACGAGTCGGGCGGCGTTCGCTACGCCAACCCATCGGCGACGCGGTTGCTCGGTCGGATGGCCGGAGACTTCCCGCTCGCCGAGCAAAGCACCGTCCGAGACCCGTTCATCCCCCCGGTGCTCCGTCGCCTCGTCGGGCTCGCCTTCGAAGCGGGATCGGTCCGCGAGCAAGAGCTCGAGATCGGGCAGCGGGCCCGAACGGTGCTCGCAACCGCGTTCCCCGCGGGCGGCGAGGGCCTGGTGCTTCTCGTTCTCCGGGACGTCACCGAGGCGCGCAAGGTGGATGCGATCAGGCGCGACTTCGTTGCGGCCGCCTCGCACGAGCTGAAGACGCCGGTCGCGTCGATCCAGGCGTCGGCCGAAACCCTGTCTCACGCGCTCGACGAGGACCCGGAAGCGGCGCGACGGTTCATCGGGAACCTCCAGCGTGATTCCGAACGACTGTCGCGCATCGTGATGGACCTGCTCGACCTCTCCCGCCTCGAGAGCGAAGGGCCGATGCTCGAGCCGGTGCGGCTCGACCTGCTCGCGCGTGAGGAGGTCGAGCGCGTCGGTGAGCGGACCCGGGACGCCGGGCTCAACGTCGAGGTGACCGCCCAGCCGGTCACGGTGAGGGGATCGCGCAAGGACCTCGCGCTCGTGTTCAGCAACCTGCTCGACAACGCCGTCCGCTACACACGCCAGGGCGGGACGATCCGCGTAGGGGTCGCCGGGTCCAACGGCGAGGCCCACGTCACGGTCAGCGATACCGGTGTCGGCATCCCCTCGCGTGAGCTCCCGCGGATCTTCGAGCGTTTCTACCGGGTCGATCGCGCACGTTCTCGCGGAACCGGCGGAACCGGGCTCGGCCTGGCGATCGTCAAGCACGTCGCCGAGCAGCACGGCGGACACATCGAGGCCACGAGCGAACTCGGGAAAGGATCGACCTTCATCGTGAGCATCCCGGTCCGTCCGACCTAGTTTGCCCTTCGTTCACCCGGCGTTCACCGAGACGCATATTCCGCATTTGATTTCGGGTTGCACGGCGTTGGTAGGCTCGCGGTCCACCCTCAGCCGTGGGGGCTCCCTTTGGCAGATCAACCGCTGGCCGTCATCGACATCGGGTCGAACTCGGGTCGCATGCTGGTCGCGCGGTCGCCGACGGGTGAGCACGTCGAAGTACTCGCCGAAGAGCGAGTGCCGCTGCGACTCGCGCGCGAGCTCCGCGACTCGGACAAGATCGGCACCGATGCCATCGACCGCACGATCGAATCGATCCGCGATTTCCTAACGTTGGCCAAGGCAGCGGGCGTCGTGCGAACGCTCGCCGTTGCGACCGCCGCAGTGCGCGAAGCCTCGAATGCGACGGAGCTCCTCGAACGCATCCATCGTGAGACCGGACTCGAGATCGAGATCGTCGACGGTGATCGCGAAGCCGCACTGGCGTTCCTCGGCGCTGTGCACAGCCTTCCCATCGAGGACGGCGTTCTCGTCGACGTCGGCGGCGGCAGCGTCGAGATCGCGCGGTTCCGCGGGCGCCGCCTCGAGCACGTGTGGACCATGCCGCTCGGTGCGCTCCGGCTATCCGATCGGTTCATCACGAGCGATCCTCCCGGACGCGGCGACCGCCGACGACTCGTCGATCACGTCGTCGAGATCCTCCGCGAGATGTCGATCCCTCGCCTCGGCGAGCAGGAGCGGATGGTCGGCACCGGCGGAACGGTGCGGACGCTGGCCAAGATGGACCGTCGAGAACGCAACTATCCGATCCCACGTCTCCACGGATATCTGCTCGAGCGTGCGCGTGTCGACGAGCTCACCGAGCTCGTCTCCTCGCGTCCGCTCGCAAAGCGCGCCGTGCTGTCCGGTCTGAGCTCCGACCGTGCCGACTCGATCGTCGGCGGCGCGCTCACGCTCCAGACGATCATGGACGAGCTGGGCGCACGGGGCGTAACGGTCTCGGGACGGGGGCTCCGCGAGGGCATCGCGCTCGACGCGCTCACCGACGGCCCGGCGCCCGCCTCCGCGGTCCGCACCGCGTCGGTCGCCGCGCTGACCGGCCGGCTGGCCTCGCTCTTCGACATCGACCGCGCGACGCGACGCGCGGCGTTCGCGAAGGCGTTCATGGCGGCCGCCGATCCGCAGATCGACGATGAGATCACCGAGATGCTCGGGCATGCGGCCATGCTCCTCGATTCGGGGACCTCGCTCGACGCCTACAACCGCCACGAGCACGCGGCGTCGGTCGTCGTCGGAGGCGATCTCGTCGGGTTCTCTCACGAGCAGCTCGCACTCGTCGCCGCGATCATCCGCCGGGCGGACAAGGAGAACGCCGGACTCAAGCCGTTCCGGACGCTGCTTCGCACCTACGACCCGGTCTCGGTGACGCGCGCCGCCACGATCCTGGCGGTCGCCGACGCCGTCGATCGGCGGCTGCCGAACGGCGCGGCCACGGCGGCGGTTCGCGCAAGCGCGAAGACGCTCACCATCGTGGCTCCGATCCCTCGGGGCCGCTGGTCACAACTCCTCGACGAACGAGTCCGCGTCGTCTGCGGACGCCGCCTGACTATCGATCTGAAAGAGGCCTCCTCATGACCCCGTTCCGCGACGAGGAGATGCCCGGCCGCTTGTTCATCGTCGAGGGGATCGACGGCTCGGGGAAGAGCACCCAGCTCGACCTCCTGCACAAGTGGCTCGTGAGCCAGGGTTACCTCGTCGTGTTCAGCGAGTGGAACTCGTCCCCCATCGTCAAGGGCACGACCAAGCGCGGGAAGAAGCGTCACCTGCTCTCCCCGATGTCCTTCAGCCTGATCCACGCGGCCGACTTCGCGAACCGGGTGCACGCGCAGATCCTGCCGGCGCTCTACGCGGGCGCGATCGTTCTGGCCGACCGTTACACCTACACGGCGTTCGCGCGTGACGCGGTGCGCAACGTGAGCCGCACGTGGGTCCAGGGCTTGTACTCGTTCGCCGTGCGGCCGACGGTCGCTTTCTACTTCGACGTTCCGCTCGACGAGTCCATCCGGCGGATCTCCGAGGGCCGGCCGACGTTCAAGTACTACGAGGCGGGGCTCGATATGGGTCTCGCCGACGACGCGGAGGAATCGTTCCGCCAGTACCAGGGCCTGATCCAGAAGGAGTACGAGCAGATGATCGACGAGTTCGCGCTCGTCCGCATGGACGCCACCGAGCCGTTGGTGACGCAACAGAAGAAGATGCGCGCAATCGTGCAGCCGCATCTCGAAGCTGTGATGCGCGACCCCGGAGGTTCGATCCACGAAGCGTTGCGCGAAGCGGGACTCAACGGCCGGTACATCGACGAGGCCATCTCGAAACGAAGGGACGTGCAGGCGTGAGCAGGCTCAAGTTCTTCGGCGAGCCGCCGCCGGGACTCGAGGGCGAGGATTTCCCCGGCCGGCTCATCGTGATCGAAGGAACCGACGGCGTCGGACGCTCGACGCACATCGCGCTTCTGAAGGAATGGCTCGAGGATCGCGGATTCGCGGTCCTCGACACCGGGCTGACGCGTTCGGAGCTGGCCGGCCCGGGGATCAAGCGGGCGAAGCAGGGTCACACGCTCGACCCGTTCACGCTCAACCTCTTCTACGCCACCGATTTCTGGGATCGTCTCGAGCGACAGATCGTCCCCGCGCTGCGCGCCGGGATGGTGGTTCTCGCCGACCGGTACGTCTTCTCGCTGATCGCGCGAGCCGCGGTTCGCGGGGTTGCGCTCGAGTGGATGGAGAACCTCTACGGGTTCGCGCTGGTCCCCGACAAGGTCATCTATCTCGACGTGGACGTGGAGAATCTGTTACCGCGGGTCCTCGGCGGGCGGGGGTTCGATCACTGGGAATCGGGACAGGACTTCCTGCGCGGACCCGACGTGTATCACACGTTCGTTGAGTACCAGACGCGACTGCTCTTCGAGTTCCGCTACCTCGCGTCGCGTCACCGATTCGCCGTCATCGACGCCCGGCGGCCGATCGGCGAGGTGTTCCGTTCGATCCGGTTCGAGATCGACCCGATCATCGCAACGATGGGGACCGAGGGCGCGCATCCGCAGCCGCGGCGCCGGCCGGCGAAGCGACGCGTCGCCGCCACACCCTGACCGAGGAGACCCCGCTGCTCAGCGGCCGCTCGCGCGAGCGATCCGGGGCTGCACGAGCCAGCGCAGCGTCGAACGACCAGGGATGATCCCGTCGAGCTCGAGCCGGGCCGCGGCGCCCTTCTTGAGTTCGACCGAAGCGCCGCGGTCGGAACCGGTGAGCAGGTAGGAGATCAGCTCCCCGAGATGGGGCTCGTGGCCCACGGCCGCGACGACGTTCTGTCCCTGGGCGCGTAGAGCGTCGATCATCTCGGCCGGGTTACGATCCGGCTCGAGCGCGTCGCACGGCTTCGGATCGGGCCAGCCGGCTTCCTCGACGAGGAGTTGCGCGGTGCGCCACGCCCGCTCGAGCGGACTCGCGAGAACGACGTCTACCTCCGACACGATCTTGCGGTAGCCGCGCGCGGCACGCCGGAAGCGGCTCTCCCCTTCCGCCGTCAGCGGACGATCGCGGTCGTCGGGCCAGCGCAGAACGTCGCGCTCCTCGGCGATCGCGTGGCGGACGACCACGAGATCCATCTCAGCTCGGGATCGGAACCGCGCCGGCGGCCCTGCGGCGTTCCATCTCGCGCTTCAGCTGCTTCCAGCGCTTGCCCTCGATCGCGGCGAACGTGCTCGGGAAACGCTTCCGGAGCCCGCCCGCGCGCTCATGCTGGCGCTCGGCAACGCGTCCCAAGGCGAAGACCGCCGCCGTCGGAAGACGTCTGCCGGTGTTACGGCCGAGCTCCTGCATCTGCTCGATCGCTATCTCGGCGTCCTGGATCTCGCCGAGCACGTCCTGGAGCCGGACGAGGCGCTTGACCAATGTCTCGGCAGGATCGGGATACAGCGGCGTCACGATCTCGAGCGCGTACCGCAGCCGCTTGCACCGGATACGTAACGCGTGCAGCTCCGCCGCGTCGGAGGACCGGCCGAGCTTGCGACCGGCCTTCCGCACCGACCGGTACCGCTTCGCGATCAGCTCGGGCATCACGACGACGGCCGGCATCCTCGCGGCCGGGTTCGGCGACGCCCGCGCCCGTCGAACGAAGATCTCGAGGCTCTCCTTGAGATGCGCGTACCGGCGCATATCCAGCGTCCGCAAGAGCCGCTCGTAAGCCTCGGCCCGACGCTGGGCCATGAGCTCGTCGATCCCACGAAGTCCCTGCCGCTCGTCGCCGGCCGCGTCGTCGATCCAACGCGCGAGTCCCTCGCGTTGCACGTCGATGTCGCGGACCTTGCCGAGCGCGCTGCCGAGCCAGCGCAGCTCGTCGCGGAAGCGAATGGCGCGTACGGGGAGCGCGCTCTTGAACAAGCTGATCGTCGCACGGAGGCGGCGGGTCGCGACGCGCATGTCGTGGATCGCGTCCGGCGAGCCTTCGATGCGCACGATGGGCTCCAGAGCGACGATCGCATCGAGTTGCTCGCGCATCGCGGAACGCGCCAAACCGCCGACGTTTTCGACGCTCTCCTCGGCCGGTGCGACCGGTGCCGGCCGACGTGGTTCCGTCGCAGAGAGGAAAGGAAGCGGGGTGACGTTCTCCACGAAGACGAAGACTACTCTTTCGCTTCAAGTCCAAGAAATCACTGAGAGTGGTCGAGAGAAACTGGAACACGCAGGTCGCGCTTGCTGCTGCGAACCGGGACTCAAGTCACTCCACGTGAGTTCCGAGTCCCCTATCCGTGTGGGACGACGGGCGTGTTTGCATAGGCCTTACGACACCCGTAGGGTACCGCGCGGTGTCTGGGGGGAAGACCCGTGTCTGGCGGGTCCTCGCAGCCCTCGTCGGTGCCGTCGTCTTCTTCGCATCTTCCCCCTTCCCTAGGGCGAACGCGCTTACTTCCGATGAGGGCGCATTGCTGTCCTATACGAACGCCGCTCGCGCGCAGTATGGGAAGTCGAAGCTCTCCGTCGCGAGCGATCTCACCGCCGTCGCGCGCCAGCACAGCAAAGAGATGGCCGCCAAGGGCGCGATCTTCCACAACTCGAGCCTCCCGAGCGACGTGAGCGGCTGGAAGAAGATCGGCGAGAACGTCGGACGCGGCCCGTCGGCGAAAGCGGTGCACCAAGCTTTCATGTCGTCGAGCTCGCACCGCACCCACATCCTCGACGGGAGCTATGACCAGATCGGGATCGGCGCGGTCTGGTCGAGCAGCGGCTCGAGCAAGATCCTCTACATCACGGAGATCTTCGTCGATCGCGCCGGCGGAGGTGGCGGCGGCGGTTCCGTCTCCCCGCCGAAGAAGGTCGTCACCAAGTTCGCGCCCGCCCGGAAGCCTCCCAAACGCAAGCCCAAACCGGTGCCGCCCCCCGCCGCGCCGGTTCCGGTTTCGATGGGCATGCTCCTCCAGCTCATCGCGATGGATGCCGTGCCCGCGGAACCGGCGGTCGACAAGCCACCCCTGCGCTGACCTGGGCATTCCTCCCGGCGAGGCGCCGATTGGGAGGGAACGAGCCTCCCGTGGTCGAATCAAACCGGACCGGCCACCCTCGCAAGGAAGGATCGATCGAAATGCGTCGACGCACCCTGCTCGCTGGCGCCCTCGCCCTCACGCTCGCGCTGCCCGGCTTCGCCTGGGGGCACGCCGAGCGGTCCACGCCGTCTCCCGCTCGGGAGGGGTCCATCCCGGATCCGAACCGGACGCCGACGGCCGTCCTGAACGTTTGCAAGACAGGCGAGTGCGCGTTCGAGCACATCCAGGCCGCCGTTACCGCCGCGCCGGCCGGGGCGCTCATCCAGATCTGGCCGGGCCTCTACAAGGAAGAGCCGAGCCTGCAGAAAGCGATCCTCCCACCCGATAGCCCGGACGGGACGTACTCCTTCGAGCACCACGTCGACTTTCCTAACTCGCAGAACCTGATCGCGATCGTCGGCGAGAAGAAGCGGAACATCACGCTGCGCGGCATGGGCGCCAAGCCGCTCGACGTCGTGATCGACGTCGCATTCCGCAAGCACGTCGGTATCCGGATGGATCGCGCCGACGGATCGATCATCCAGAACCTCTCCGTCTTCCA
>DATFGK010000070.1:0-12109 GCA_035249485.1 Actinomycetota bacterium
TCTGAGGCAGGTTGCTCACGTGTTACTCACCCGTTCGCCGCTCCGTAACTCGGAGTATTGCTACCCCGAGTCCGATCGCTCGACTTGCATGTATTAGGCACGCCGCCAGCGTTCATCCTGAGCCAGGATCAAACCCTCCATAGAGGTCTATCCCGCTTCCGTCGAAGGTTGCTCCGAAGAGCGCTCTCCGGGGTCGCGGGGTTTGATCTCATGCAAGGCCTTACAAGGGTCCCGCTCTCTTGCGATGGATCCGTATCCCCGGTCTTCCCGAAGGTCGACCGAGGGCGAACCTTACGCTGTCTCTCGCTATGCAGTTTTCAAGGCGCAGACAGCCCAGACTCCACCCCTATCTCTAAGGTTGGTGTCCAGGAAGTTGGTTCACCGTCCCCGGTGGACGGCAGGGAGATAGTATAGCCCTCGCTCGCGAGAAGGCAACCGGCGCGAGCATCGCGGAACACACACGCTGAGCAGGGGGGATCGTCGATGCCCAAGCCCGGAGACCGAGTCGTCGTCGAAGGTTTGAAGGTCGGAGGCGGACGCCGGGAAGGGACGCTCGTCGAGACCGTCGGAAGCCTGATCAAGGTCCGCTGGACCGACGGCGGCGAGACCATCATGGCGCCCGGCGCCGGCGCGGTCCGGTTCCTGCCGGGCTCCGCGAAGGCGGCCAAGTCGAGCGGCTCCTCGGCCAAGAAGGCGACGGCCAAGGCTGCGAAGCCTGCGGCGAAGAAGGGCGCGAAGAAGCGCTAGATGGCGGGGGTGCGGTCGAGCTTGGCGTTGAGCTCGGCCAGCCGGACCTCGAGGTCCGCGACGCGCCTGGTCAAGAAGGCGGTTGAGCCCACCCGCTCCGCGACGCGCAGGATCGCCTCGCGCACCTCGGTCACCTGACCCTGCATCGCCTGGACCTTCTCGGTCGCGGTGCTTGCCACGGTTTCGGCCAGGCCCGCGACCCGGTTCTCCAGTGCGCGGATCTGCTGTGTCAGGACCGCCACGCTTCCATCGGTTCCGGCCTTGCCGGTCGCGAGGCGAGCCTCGTCGACGGCGAGCTTGCCCATCAGCGTGTCGAACGAGCTCGCGATCGAACCGACGCGCTCCGTCATGGACGCGATGCGTTCCTCGAACGCCTTCTCCCGGCCGGCCAGCTCGTCGCGCAGTTGCGACGCGACCGTGCCGAGCTGCTCGGTCAGATCGATGTGCTCGACGCGCGGGCCCGCCGCGAGCGCTTCGCCGACGCGGCCCTCGACATCCTTGACGACTTCGTCGATGCGCGAACGCGCCTGCTCGACGAGATCGCTGATGCCGCGCACCTGCTCGACGCTCGTTCCCGACAGCGCTTCGACCTCACCGTGCAGCCGCGCCTCGGCCGCTTCGATCGCCATGCGCGTCGCCTCGAGCCCTTGCGTCACCTGCGCGCGCAATCCGTCGACCGATGTTTGCTGGCCCTCGAACCGTGAGTCGATCAGCTCGGCGATGCGCGAGTCGATGCCGACCCACGCGTCGCGAAGATCCTGTGCCGTTTCGGTAACGGCGTTCAGCGCGTCTTCGACGCGCGCGCGCATGACTTGCATCTCGCCGGAGATGCGGCGCGAATCCTCTTCGCGCGTCGCAACGACGCGCGAGATGTCGAGCTCGATCGAATCGAGTCGCGCCTCGAGCGAAGAGAGGGAGTTGGCAACTTCCAATTCGCCGATCACCTCGAGCGATGGAGAGGAATACGGTCGTGCGGCGGTCTTCGTGCCGCCGCGCGAGGTGGTCCTAGGGGAAGGCATCGGATCCTCGGAGTCGGTAAGGCTACAAGGCGAGAGTGGGAAAAACAACGCCGCAGCTAGAACCACTCGGCGTGGTCAGGGAAAACGGAAAGTACGTACCTCTGCGGCGTCGGCCGCGTCGCGCACCAATCCGACCAGGTCGAGCGTGCTTTCGGCGGCGCGCACCTGGTCGACGGTCGCTTTCGTCGACGGTCGCTTCGGCTCGAACAGAACACAGGCTTCCTGACAGGGTGCGCTCGAGACGCCGAACGTTCCGATATCCGAAGCCTCGTTGACGATCTCTTCTTTGTCGCGTCCGACGAGCGGCCGAAGCACCGGCAATCCGGCGGCGTCCTCGACGACGCCCAGGTTCTCGAGCGTCTGCGACGCGACCTGTCCGAGGGAGTCGCCGGTCACGAGCGCCTTCGCGCTCTCACGGTGGGCGATCTCCGTGGCGATGCGCATCATCATCCGCCGGTACAGCAGCGTGCGCAGCGGCTCCGGACATTCCGCGGCGATGATCTGTTGCGCCGGTGCGAGCGGCAGCAGATACAGCGTCGACGCGTTCTGATGCCGCGTGAGGATCTCGACGATCTCGGCGGACTGCCGCACGCTCGATGCGTCGGTGTACGGCTGGGAATGGAAATGTGCGAACACGACCCGGGAGCCGCGCCGCATCATCCGCGCCGCGGCAACCGGCGAGTCGATGCCGCTCGACACGAGCGCGACCACCTTCCCCGAGGAGCCGACCGGGAGCCCGCCGGGACCTTTGCGGCGATCCGCGTACACCACCACCAGATCGCCGACGATCTCGATGTAGCAGGTGAGGTCGGGGTCCGACAGGTTCACGCGCTTGCCGCTACGCTCGAGCAGGGAAGCGCCGACCTTCTCGTTGATCTCGCGGGCCGACAGAGCGAAGTCGGAGTGAGCCTTGCGCGCGCGAACGGCGAACGTCTCGAAATCGTGCTCGCTCGAAACCTGCCATGCGACGTCGGCGAGGGAACCCGCGTCGAGCACCCCGCCCATCCCGAGGCCGAAGTTGGCGATCCCGAACACGTTGGCCAGCCGCTCGGCGACGGCTTCGCGTTCGGCGTCCGGCTCGAGGGGGACCAAGACGCGTCCCGGCAGCTTGCGGGGCTTCCCGGCGCCGGTGCCTTCGAGGCCGGTGGCCAGGTTGCGGATCAGGATGTTCTCGAACACCGCGCGGTTGCGGCCCTTGAGGCCGATCTCGTGGTAGTGAACGATCGCGTACGGTCGAGGCTGCACCGTTCAAGTGTAGCCCCTCGCGGAAACCCTATTATTGCCGCGTGACGCGACGGCTGACGCTACTGGTGACGCTCGTGTTCATCGCCGCATGCGGCGGAGAGGCTCAGATCCCGGCGCGGAAGATCGGCTCGATCATGCCGTCGGCCGCGGATGCACCCAAGGGGACCGAGATCGACGCCGCCAACGCCGGGCCGCGGACGCTCGAAGAGTTCGTCACGGACCCCGACGTGCGGATCAAACTCTCGATGTTCCGCTTCCGGTTCGCGTACGTTGCCTCGTTCGACTCACCGACCTTCGTTCCCGACAAGACGACGCCGCTCGGATCGTCCTTCTACGGAACCTCGGCGATCCTGCTCGAAGACGGGGAGTCCGCCCGGGCGGCCTTCCGGTACTACAGCGAGCGGCTCCGCGGACGGTCGAAGGGCTTCAACCCGATCGTGCTCGACGAGGAGCTGGGGGACGAAGCGTTCGCGTTCCGATTCTCAGAGCTCGACGACACGCCGTTGCCGGGCCTGGCGATGCTGTTCCGTGTGGGAAACGCGCTGTTCTCCGTTGTCGGGATCGGGAACCCCGGCCCCGATCCGGCGGTTGCCCGGTCGCTGGTGGCGAAGATCGCCACGCGCGCAAGCGAAGCGGCTTAGAGCGCGCAGCTCCCGGTTCCGACCCTCTCACCATTCCGTGCGCGCGCGGCGTCGTACGCGCGGTCGATCTCGTCGGCCGACAGCGCGTACGCCTCGTTCGGGTCGTCGGCCGACGCCGCGAAGATCATGCCGCGGACGACGCCGTCCTCGTCGACGAACGGGCCCCCAGAATTCCCTTGACGGACCCGGGCCGCGAGGACGTAGACCTCGCGCGAGACGAGCTTGCGGTTGTAGATGTCGCGACCGACCGCCTCCGTCAGCGCGCGAACGCGCGCCACCGAGATGCTGCGCGGCCCGCCGCCCGGATAGCCGATCGCAGCACCGTCTTCCCGCCGAGCCGCGGGCCGGGTCGTCATCTCGAGGATGTGGTCGGGCGCGGCGGTCAGCCGGATCACCGCGATGTCGATGTCGGTGTTGATGAACACGACGTTTCCGCGGATCGAGCGGCCCTCCGGATCGATCACGCGATGTCCCGAGGTTCCCGCCACCACGTGCGCAGCCGTGATCACGTGCCGGTCGTCGAGCGGGAAGCCGCTGCCGTCCACGACCCCGCCGCAGCCGATGCTCTCGATCTTGTAGGTCCCCTCAGCGGCAGCCAGGATCTCGGCATCCCTCGCGAGCGATGCCGGAGGCGGCTCGACGCCCGGCGCCAGCGACGGGTTCAGCTGCGCGAAGACGTCCGGGAAGCCGCTCTGATCGAGGAACCGGCCGATCTCGGCGAGGACCGCCGGCGGCCTCGGGAACACCTCGTCCATCGCGCGCAGGATCGTCGAGTCCTTGAACGCGCGCGCCAGCGTCGGCGACGGTCCGCGCTTGAGCGTCGACCCGAGGAACCATGCGCCGATCAACGCGAAGAAGACGCCGATGATCCCGCCGAGGACCTGATCCACCTTCCGGGCGCCGATGCGGGTGATCTTCTTGCGCACGGTGAGGCCCACGGCCGCGACGAGGGCCTCGAACAGGAACGCGATCCCGAGGAAGACGCCGAGCCCGAGGAACGCCTTCGTCGTGACGTCGTCGGGGTTGATCGCGTTCACGATCGGCGGTGCGATGATCGAGCCGAGGATCAGACCGGCGAAGAAGCCGCCCCACGAGAACACCTGGAGCAGTGCTCCGCGGGCGAGGCCGGACCAGAGCGCGAGGCCGACCGAGACCACGATGATGAGGTCGACCCAGTTCACGCGCTGGCTCCCATCTCGGCGGCAAAGTCTAGTGGAGCGAGCCGCCGGAGCGGACCGTCATGGTTCAGGACTCGCGCGGGACCGGCCTCCCCGGCTGCTCCTCCGGGTAGTGCGAACGCTTCGGCACCATGACCTTGCGCCGGAAGTAGAGGACCTCGACACCGTCCTGGTTGTACCCGCGCGTCTCAACGCTCACGATGCCGCGGTCTTCCTTCGACTTGGACTCCTGCTTTTCGAGGACCGTGGTCTGCGCGTAGAGCGTGTCGCCGTGGAACATCGGGGCGGTGTGCTTGAGGGACTCCACTTCGAGGTTCGCGATCGCTCGCCCGGACACGTCTGGGACGCTCATCCCGAGCGCCAGCGAGTAGACGAGGTTGCCGACGACGACGTTGCGTTTGAACTGCGTCTGGGTCTCCGCGTAGTGCGCGTTCGTGTGGAGCGGATGGTGGTTCATCGTGATCATGCAGAACAGGTGATCGTCGTACTCGGTGATCGTCTTGCCGGGCCAGTGCTTGTAGACGTCGCCGACCTCGAAGTCCTCGAAGTAGCGGCCGAACGGTCGTGCCTCCCCCATATGGATCCTCCTCGATCTACTGAAGCAACGGGAAAGATTCCGAAAGTGGCCCGAGCAGCTCACGCTCGGCCGCGGTGAGCTCGGCGCGGCCGGTTCCGACGAGCGCGAATCGAACATCGTCCATCCCGAGCTCGCGCAGATCGGTACCCAGCAGTCCGCGGAGCACGTCGCAGGCGGCCTCGAGCCCGGCCGGTGACGGGTCCGGCTCACGGCCGAGCGCGTGCCCAAGGTCCATGAGGTGGATCGCCACCTCGACGCAACGGGTGCGGAGGTACTCGCGCAGCCGGATCGTGCCGAGCGGGCTCGCGATGACGGGATCGTCGGCGATCGTGGCGCGAGCCGTCTCGATCGCGTCCTTCCACGCGGTTGCCCACTCGGCCGCGATGTCCGCGTCCGCGGGTCGCGCGGCGGATTCGTCCTGAGCGCGTGCGACCACGCCCGCGCCGACCGTGAGCGGGTCGTAACGGAAGTAGGTGACGGCGTCCTTCTCGGGCTCGGCATCGCGCACGGGATCGGCGAGCAGTTCGACGATCCGATACGCCCCGCGCATCGCGTGGACGGCCAGCTCGCGGACGTTCATCGGCCGGCATCGGGTCGGACGTTGCCAATCGTCGGGGCTCAACCCGGCGAGGAACGCCTGCGCGTGTGCGGTCTCCGTCTCCAGCGCGTCGATCGGCTCGGTCATCGCAACTTCAGGCCAGGAGCGGAAGTCGTTCGACGGCCGCGCCGAGTCGCGAGCGATCGTCGTCGGTGAGTGGGCGGCGGCCGGTCGAGAGAACCGCGAAATCGGCACCATCGAAGCCCATCGCCAGCGGGTCCGCCCCGAGGCGCCGGGCGAGGATCCCAAGCGTGACCGCGAGGCCTTCCGGGGATGGGTCGGGTGCGAAGCCGAATGCATCGAGCACGTCCATCGTGTGGATGGTGACCTCGAGTACGCGCGTGGCCGCGTAGTCCGACAGCAAGATCGGGTTGTCCCCCGGCCGTACCACCGGATCCCCGTCCGCCGCCGCCGCCCGCAGAGATTCGACGCACCGATCGACGGCCGTCGACCAGCGATCGGCCAGCGGCCCCGCTGGGTAGTCGTTCGTCGCCTTCTCGATCCATCGCAGCGTCTCCGCCTGGTCCTCTTCGATGTCGTAGTCCCACCAGGTGACGCGGTCCTTCACGGGGACCTCTGAGACCGGCGGCTTGGCTGCCGTCTTCCCCATGTACTCGACCATCACGAGCATGTGGACCACGATCTCGCGGACGCCCAACGGCGCGCACCGCGTCGGCGCGTGCCAGCCGTCGAGGTCGAGGCCGCGCAGGAACCCGGCGGTCTTGCTTCCCTCCGCCGCAAGGGCCGCGAGCTCCTCGCTCGCTCCCGACGGAGCCATGCTCAGCCTTCGACCTTGTAGCGGTCGAGGAGCTGGCGGCCGATGACGCGCTTCTGGATCTCGCTCGTTCCCTCTCCGATGAGGAAGAAGGGCGCGTCGCGGAAGAGTCGCTCGACCGTGTACTCCTTCGAGTAGCCGTATCCGCCGTGGATGCGGACCGCCTCGGTGCAGACCTCCATGCACATCTCCGACGCGAAGAGCTTCGCCATCCCGGCTTCGAGGTCCGTGCGCTCCCCGGCGTCCTTGCGGACGGCGGCGTTGATCATGAGCATCCTGGCCGCCTCGATCTTCGTGGCCATGTCGGCGAGCTTGAACTGGATCGCCTGGTGCTCGGCGATCGGCTTCCCGAACGTCTTGCGTCCTTGCGCGTAGCGGATCGCTTCCTCGAACGCGCGGGTCGCGACCCCGACCGCGCGAGCGGCGACATTGACGCGACCGACCTCGATCGCGCCCATGTTATGGATGAAGCCCTGGCCTTCCTCTCCGCCGAGGAGGTTCGCGGCGGGGACGCGGTGGTCGTCGAACGCGAGCTCGACCGTCTCGACGCCTTTGTATCCGAGCTTCTCGATGTTCTTTCCGACGATGACCCCGCCCGAACGCTCGGCGCCGGGCTCCTTCTCCACGATGAACATCGACATGCCCTTGTACGGAGGTTTGGCCTCCGGGTCGGTCTTCGTCAGCGTCATGCATATGCCGGCCCGCAATCCGTTGGTGACCCACATCTTCTGGCCGTTGATGACGTAGTCGTCGCCGTCTCGGACGGCTTTGGTCTTGATCGCCTGGACGTCCGAGCCCGCGTGCGGCTCGCTCATCAGCAGCGCAGCACGGGGGTTGCCGGTCACCATCTTCGGGAGGAGGCGTTGCTTCTGCTCCTCGGTGCCGAAGGTCTTGATGAACCAGGTTCCCATCGTGTGCGTGTTGAGGATGCCCGAGAGGCTCATCCATCCGCGCGCCAGCTCGACGATCACGAGCGAGTAGGTGGTGAGCGGCAATCCGAGACCGCCGTACTCTTCGGGAACCATCATCCCGAAGAGACCCATCTCCTTCATCTGCTCGACGATCTTCTCGGGGTACTCGTCGGCGTGCTCCATCTCATCGGCGACGGGGATAACTTCGCGCTCGACGAACTCGCGCACGGAATCGATGATCATGCGCTGGTCTTCGGTCAAGGTTAGGATCGACATGGTCACTCCGCCTTCAGGAACTCGTCGACGCCCTTGACGCGCTGCATGCCGGCGGCGCGGCCGCGGGCGGCGAACTGCTCGGCCATCTTGCGCGATGCTTCGTCGATCATCTCCTTGCCGAACATCACCGCGCCCTTCCGCTCGACCTCGGTGACGTGCTTGTAGTGCTCGAGCACGGCCTCCGCCTTGTCGAACTCGTCCTGGGTCGGCGCGAAGACCTCGTTGAGGATGGTGATCTGGTCGGGGTGCAGCGCCCACTTGCCGTCGTAGCCCAGCGCGCGTTCACGCATGGCCGCCGCGCGGAAGCCGTCGAGGTCGCGTATCAACAGGTACGGGCCGCCGATCGCCTGGAGGTTGTGTGCGCGCGCCGCGATGTTGATGTGCGTGAGCACGTAGTGGAAGTGGTCGAGGTTCTCGTAACCGGGGATCGGCTCGCCGGCGGTGACCGTCGGGAGCCCGAGCGACGCGCTCATGTCGGCCGGGCCGAGGATCAGATCCTCGATGCGCTCGTCGCTCGCGGCGATATCGCGGAGGTTGAGCAGTCCCAGCGCGGTCTCGATCTGGACCTCGAGTCCGAGCCGGCGCTCGAACGCCATGTTGTCCTCGATCATCCGGAGCATGTTCGACACGAACTTCACGTCGGACACCGTCTCGACCTTCGGGATCATGATCGCGTCGAGGTGCTCGCCCACCGCCTCGACGACCTCGAGGAGATCCTTCGCGCACCACTTCGTGTAGACGCCGTTGACGCGCAGGACCTTGGTCGGCGCCTGGTACTCGTTCTCCTTCAGCGCCTGGATGACGTTGCCTCGCGCGGCTTCCTTCTCGAGCGGCGCGACCGAGTCCTCGAGGTCGAAGAAGACCTCGTCGGCGGGCAACCCGGCGGCCTTCGCGAGCATCTTCGGGCTCGAGCCGGGGACGGAAAGACAGGATCGGCGGGCTCTCACGTTCGGGTCCTCCTTCGTGACGTCTGCCCTGCAGTTTCTCTCCGCCCGCGCGCCGATGTCCAATATTCCTCGTTAGGGTTTCCATACCTCTGCGTTATGCTTTCAGGGCGATGAACCTCGACGATCTGGTCGCCGTCCGCGCGATCATCGAAACGGGAACCTTCACGGCGGCGGCCCGCGAGCTGCGGGTCGCTCAGCCCGCGCTGTCGCGGCGGATCGGCCGCCTGGAAGACGAGCTCGGCGGGCGTTTGTTCGAACGCCTGCCGCGGCACGCCGCCCCGACCGCGCTCGGAGAATCGGTCGCGGCGGCGGCCGGCCGGATGATCGCCGAGCTCGACCGGGCGCGGGAGGACGCCGTCGCGATCGCGCAGGGCGCGGCCGGCCGAATCCGGATGTCGAGCCTCGCCGGCGGGATCCCGGCGCTCTCACGGGGGATCGTCCGCTTCCAGGACCGAAACGCCGGGGTCGTGCTCGAGCTCACGGCGCTGGACGCGGACGACGCCGTCCGGGCGTTGCGCGAGCACCGGGTGGACCTCGCGACGCTGCCCGGGTCCGCGGTGGGCGAAGGCATGTCGTCGCGGCTTCTCGGACGCTGGCGGATCAATGCGATCGTCGGCCGCGGCCACCGGTTCGCCCGCCGGCGATCGGTCTCGGTGACGGAGCTGGCGCGCGAGCCGCTGCTCATGCTCGCTCCCGAGTTCATGGTGGCCCGGCACGTGCTCAACCTGGCCACGCGCACCGGCTTGCGGCTCCGGATCCGGCTCAGCAACGCAACTCCGGAAGCCGTGCTGTCTCTGGCACGTCGCGGGTGGGGCGTGGGGGTGCTCCCGGACACGGTCCGCGTGCCGGGCGACGTGGTCGCCGTCCCGCTGTCGCGCGCCGGGACGCGCGAAGACTTCGACTACGTGATCGCCTGGCTCACCGACCCGGCTCCCCCGCCGGCGGTTCGGGAGCTCGTCGACACGCTCGTCCGTGAGACGGCAGCGTTCCGGGCTTGACCGCACGCCTCGCGCTGTGTGTAAAAGGACGCGGTAACGCTCGCCTCGGAAGCCGAGACTGAAGACCGACGACGAGCGGCCGGTGGACCGGCCGGAGGAGGGCAACGATGCCGCTGTTCATGGACGTCCACGAGAACATGCCCGAGGGCGCCGGCCTTGCCGACGTCGCGGGGGCCCACGCCGCCGATGTGAAGATCCAGGATCAGTACGGCGTGAAGTACCTCAAGTATTGGGTCGACGAGAAGGCCCGGAAGATCTTCTGCCTCGTCGAAGCGCCCGACGCCGACACCGCGCACAAGGTGCACAAGGAAGCGCACGGCCTCGTCGCCGACCAGATCTACGAGGTTTCCGAGGGTTCTTAGCCACCGCGCTCAGCTGCTCGACGCCTCATGGAGTGAGGCGTCGAGCCGTTCCACGGCGCGGTCTCGGTCAGTCGTCCCGGCCGACCCGCGCGAGCCCCTGATCGGCGGCGACCTTCTGCACGGCGAGCGCGATCGCCTCGACGACCCGGCGGTCGAACACGCTCGGCACGATGTACTCCTCGGAGAGCTCGGCTTCCGCGACGATCGACGAGAGCGCTCGCGCGGCGGCCTCCTCCATCTCGATCGTCACACCGCTCGCGCGCGAGTCGAGGAGACCTCGGAAGAATCCCGGGAACACGAGCACGTTGTTGATCTGGTTCGGGTAATCGCTCCTGCCGGTCGCGACGATGCGCACGTTGGGGGGGACCTCTTCCGGCATGATCTCCGGCACGGGGTTCGCGAGCGCGAAGACGATCGAGTCCGTCGCCATCCCGGCGAGCCACTCGGTCTTGACCAGGTTGGGACCGCTGACCCCGACGAAGGCGTCGGCCCCGCGCAGCGCGTCGTCGACCCCGCCGGTGAGGCCCTGACTGTTCGTGTTCTCGGCGATCCATCGCTTCTGATCGTTCAGGTCGCCCCGGCCCGTGTGGACGATCCCCTGCCGGTCACACCCGATCACATCGCCGATCCCGACGTGGAGCAGCAGCTTCGTGCAGGCGACGCCGGCCGCGCCCATGCCGAGGAAAACGACCGTCATGTCCTCGAGCCGGCGGCCGGCCACCTTCGCGGCGTTGAGCAGGGCGCCGAGCACGACGACGGCGGTGCCGTGCTGATCGTCGTGGAAGACGGGGATGTCGAGCTCGGCGCGAAGCCGCTCCTCGACCGCGAAGCAGGCCGGCGCTGCGATGTCTTCGAGGTTGATCCCGCCGAACCCCGGCGAGATCGCTTTCGCGACCGCGATGAGCTCGTCGGGCGTCGAGACCCGCGCGCAGATCGGGTAGGCGTCGATGTCGGCGAACTCCTTGAAGAGCATCGCCTTGCCCTCCATGACCGGCATCGCCGCCTCGGGCCCGACGTCTCCGAGTCCGAGCACGGCGGTTCCGTCGGTCAGCACGGCGACCGAGTTCTGCTTGATCGTGAGCTCCCAGACGCGGTTCGGCTCATCGGCGATCGCCCGCGAGATCCGCGCGACGCCGGGCGTGTAGGCCATCGACAGGTCGTCGCGGGTTTTCAGCGGGAACCGCGGCGTCACCGAGATCTTGCCGGATGCGTGGATGTCGAACGTGCGGTCGGAGACCTGACGGACCTCGACGCCCTGGACGCGGCCGGCGGCGCGGACGATCGACTGGCCGTGCGCTTCGTCCCGGCACTTCACCGTGATATCGCGGACCATGACCTTGCCGCGATGCTCGACGAGGTCGACGGCGCCGATGTCGCCGCCGGCCCGGCCGATCGCGCTCGTCAGACGCCCGAGCGAGCCGGGGATGTTCTCGATGTTCACCCGGAGCGTGAGCGTGTAGCCGGCGGACGGCGTTATCTGGGCCATGGTGGCGGGATTATAGGCGTCGGGGTGCGGCGCCGTTCAGGAGTAGCGGGGGCAGCCCGATCCTCAATCGCCCACTGCGGTCGCGATCGCGGTCAGCAGCCGCTCGACCTTCTCCTCGCGGCAGCTCTCCCCCATCAGTCCGATGCGCCACGCCCGGCCGGCGAACGCGCCGAGTCCGCCGCCGACCTCGATACCGAACCCCTCGAGCAGGCGCGCGCGGGCGGCGCGCTCGTCGACGCCGGGGGGGAGCGCCGCCGCGGTGAGCTGCGGGAGGCGGAACCCGTCCGCGGCGAGGAGCTCGAACCCCATCTCGACGAGCGCGGCCTGAAGCTTCGCGCCGAGCCGCTCG
>DATFGK010000071.1:0-7972 GCA_035249485.1 Actinomycetota bacterium
AACCGGGCCCCTCCAACGGTTCGCGATCGCATCGTCACGTGGTTACTCCCACGCTCCGTACCAGGCGCCGCCGTACCAGGCTGCGCCGTACCAGGCTGCGCCGTCCGGCTGGCCGTACCAGGCCGCGCCGTACCACGCCGCTCCGTACCAGGCGGCTCCGTACCAGGCCGCGCCGTACCAGGCCGCGCCGTTCCACTGGGAGAGCGACCAGGTGAGCGGGGTCCACGGAAGCCCGATGTAGCTGACCGGGTCGAAGAGAAGCAGCTGCAGCGTCAGAAGACCGCTGATCAGCGTCGGTGGGACGTCGTCGGCCTGGACCCGGACGGTGCCACGGCTGAGGTCGAGCGAGCCGAGTCCGCTCGAGCGGTCGAGGCCCGCGTTGGCGGTGCCGGACGGCGCGTCGAATGCCGCTTCGTACGCGTCGACGACGCCTGAGCCGACCGCCATCGGGTCGTTCGATGCCGACTGGCGCGCGGTGTTGACGAGCGCGTACTTCACGCGGTTCGGCGTCCACGACGGGTTGCGCTGGATCATCAGAGCCGCGGTGCCGGAGACGACGGCCGCCGACATCGAGGTGCCGCTGCCCTTCCGGTAGGCGCCGTCGATGTAGTTCGGGAAGCGCGTATCGATCTCACTCCCCGGCGCGCGGAGCGACACGATGTGCCCGCCGGGCGCCGCCACGTCGGGCTTCGCGACGCCGTCGGCCGCCGTCGGGCCGTGCGCGGAGAAGTTCGGGACCGTGTCGTCGCCGATGCCGTTCGTGCCCTGGTCGTCGGTCGCGCCGACGGTGATGACCCACGGGTCGTCGCCGGGTTTCGAGATCGTGCCGGGCTCCGGGCCGAGGTTCCCGGCCGAAACGACGACGACGACGCCGGAGTCCCAGACCTTCTGGACCGCGTAGTTCAGCGGGTCGGTGCGGTAGGACTGGGTTCCGTTGGTGCCGAGCGAGAGGTTGACGACCTTGATGTTGTAGGTGCTGCGGTACGAGACGATCCACTGCAGCGCGGCGAGGAGCGTACTGACGTCCGCGGCGCCGGTGCTGCCGGCGATCTTGACCGAGAGGAGCTTGGCCTGCGGCGCGACGCCCTTCCACTCGCCGCCCGACGCGGCGCCGTTGCCGGCGATGATCCCCGCGATGAACGTGCCGTGGCCGTACGTGTCGTTGCAGGTGGACTCGCCGGAGAAGTTCTTGCACGGGCTCGTCCCACCGAAGAGGCCCCCATTGTTCACATCGACGATCCGGCCGTTGAGGTCGGCGACCTCGGTGATGCCGGTGTCGACGACCGCGACCGTGATCCCCTGGCCCTTGTAGCCGGCGTTGTTGACGGTGTCGGCCTTGACGACCTTGCGATACACGGAATCCGGCGACGGCGGGTTGCCGCCCTCGGAGACCGCGACCTTGCGGTCGAGCGTGAGCGTGTACACGCCGGCGACCCGCGCGAGACCGGAGATCTCGGAGGCGGGGACCGTCGCGGCGAAGCCGTTGACGATCGGAAGGTCCTTGGTCACGGCTCCGCCGGCGAGGGTGACCGCGCGCACCGCTTCGCGAACCGCGCCGGGACGCGCGCGAACGATCAGGTTGACGTCGCCGCTGGTGATCGAAGAGAGGGCCGGGTCGAGTTCGACGGCTCCGCCGGAGCGCGCGGTCGAGGCCGCCGGCAGGATCGCCGGAGTCGCCATCGCCAGCAGGCCGGCGAAGAGAGCGAAGACAAGTGCGGTGCGAGTGCGGAGTGCGGTGGCCGTCATCAGCCTCATCTCCCTCTAGGAAACTCGCTAGCGAGTATCTCGGGAGAAGTGCGGTCAGATGTATAGCCTTTGTGGGCCAAGTAGAGGGACTAATTCCAGCGCAGGCCCATCCCCGAAGGGGCTAGGCCCCGGTTCGCGAAATCCGGCTATATGGGTACCCGAGCGATCGGGAGCAACGACAGACGTCGAGCCGGTGCGATCACCCAGAGGAGCCGAGGACGCCGTCGTCGGCGATGTCTCGGTATACGGCGTAGGAGCGCTCGTCGAGGATCACACTGGAGCCCGCCGAGGTGTTGCCGGTGGAGGCCGGCGGCACGACGTTGGTCACGTCCTTCGGGTTGATCTGCAGCACCGTGAGGCCGAGCTTGAACGACTCCACCAGCGGGATGTTCATCCGCACGTTCTTGAAGATCGAGCGGAGGAAGGTCAGCGTCGCGCCCGGGTCCTTGGCAGACAGCGACCGCGCCTTCGCAAGCCCCGCGATCATCAGCAGCCCTTGGTTCTTGGACCGGCCGAGGTCGCCCCCCGGTGCGTCATGACGGTTGCGCGCGACGGCGAGGGCCTCGGCGCCGTTCAGCTCCTGCACGCCCCTTCGGAGATGAGCGCGCGAGGCGTTGTCGTCCATGTTGAACGGTACGTTGAAGGTTATCCCGCCGATGTCCTTGACCATGCCGGAGAAGTGCTCGAAGCCGGTGACCATGTAGTAATCGAACTTGAAGTTGGCGGGGCCGCCGTGATCCCTCACCAGGCGCTCGACGGTTCCGACCATGCACTCGGGACCTCCGAAGAACATCCCCGCGTTGATCTTCTGCTGGCCTCCGCACGTGAGCGGGACGAAGGAATCGCGCGGGATGCCGACGATCGAGGCCTTCTTGAGCCGCGGCTCGATGGCCACGATGTGGATGGAGTCCGCCCGGCCGCGGTGCATCGTTCCCCCGCGCTTGTACGCCGGCGACCCGGCGTCGCTCCCGAGGGTCAGGATGAAGATCGGCCGGTCGAAGGACGGCCGGTGCGAGCCGGCGTGCGCGCGGTTGATGACGATCGGCTCCTCTTGACCCTGCGCAACGGTCACCCCCCCGACCGCGGTCCAGGCGAGGGCCGCCGACAGCGCCAGCGCGCTCATGATCACGACGCTCCGGCGGCGGGTCATCAGGTCGCGCTCGCGGTGGGGGTCGGGGTCGGCGTGGTCTGCGTTTCGTTCGCGTCGAAGGCCGTGATCTTCCAGTCCGAACCCATCTTCTGGAGGTAGTAGGTCGCGCGCTGCTTGATCGTCACGGCCGGGCCGGATTCCTTCAGGGTTCCGCGGCCGTCGAACGCGACCGCCGTGACCGCGAAGGTGGGTTTCTGCTTCGAGTCGTAGTACACGGTGACCGCGAGCGTGTTACCCGTTCCCAGGTCGACGCGCTCGAGCTCCGTCCGCGCCGCGCCGATGGTCAGCGAGGCCAGGTCGCGCGTGAACGACGCCTTCGCGTCGTCGGCGAAGAGGCCGGCGAGACCTTCGAAGGTCCCGTCACCCCACTTCTCCGGGTCGACGAATGCTTCCTGATAGAAGTCGTTGAACATCGTCGTGATCGCCTGCACCTCGCCCTGTTGCACGGCCGGCGCGGCCGCTTTCCCTTGGAAGACGTGCTTCGCCGTCGGCACGAACTGCAACGTCGGGATCGGGCGGTCGCCGGGCCCGCCATCGCCGCCGCGCGTGAGGAGCACGGCGGCGAGCGCGACCACCGCGAGCAATCCGAGGACGGTGAAGGTGCGGCGGCGGCGGTAGTTGGGGCGACGAACAGAAAAGGACGCACTTTCCGGCATGTTCGCGGGAGCCTAACGGCGGCGTTCGCGAGCGGCAAGCACCCAGGTCAGCGCGCCGTCGGTACCGTTCCTTCCGCTTTGCCACCCGTGTTTCCGCGGGATAGCATCCTGCGGCACCTTTCCGAGGTTCCCGGCGGGTTCTTTCATTTCGCAGGAGGTCATATGCCGATCGTGCTTGCTCAGGAAGGCGGCCGCATCGAAGCCACCTTCCGGTCCCTCGAGAACAACGCGCTCTGGGTGATCCTCGGGGTGTCGTTCCTCGCGCTCGCGGTCGCGTACGTCCTCGTGAAGTCGGTCCTCTCGGCGTCGGAGGGGACGCCGAAGATGATCGAGATCGCCAAGGCGATCCAGGAAGGCGCCCGCGCCTATCTGCAGCGGCAATTCAAGACCCTCGGCATCTTCCTCGGGCTCCTGGTCGTGTTCCTCTTCTTCGTGCTGCCCGTACCGGACGTCGCGGAGAACGTGGGGTGGGTTCACTCTGAGACAGGGCTTCGGTTCGGCCGCTCGATCGCCTTCATCTTCGGGGCCGCGTTCAGCGCGATCACCGGCTTCGTCGGCATGTCACTCGCCGTGCGCGCCAACGTTCGCGTTGCGAACGCCGCGCGCGAGTCGGGCCTGCGCCGCGCGCTGACGATCGCGTTCCGCGCCGGTGGTGTCGCCGGGATGTTCACCGTCGGCCTCGGCCTGCTCGGCGCGACCGTCGTGTTGATGATCTACAAGGCCGACGCGGCGCAGGTGCTGGTCGGATTCGGCTTCGGCGGCGCGCTGCTCGCGATGTTCATGCGAGTCGGTGGCGGGATCTTCACCAAGGCAGCCGACGTCGGCGCCGACCTCGTGGGCAAGGTCGAGAAGGGGATCCCCGAGGACGACCCCCGCAACGCCGCGACGATCGCCGACAACGTCGGCGACAACGTGGGGGACTGCGCCGGTATGGCCGCCGACCTGTTCGAGTCCTACGAGGTAACGCTCGTCGCCTCGATCATCCTCGGGGCCGCCGCGTTCACCTCCGGCGGCAACACGCAGTTCGCGATCCTCGGCGTCATGTTCCCGCTGTTCGTCCGAGCGATCGGGGTCATCACCTCGATCATCGGTATCTATATGGTGCGTCCGCGCTCCGAGGAAGAGCACGGGATGAAGGCGATCAACCGCGGCTTCTTCGTTTCCGCGGCGTTGAGCGCGTTCGCCGTCTTCTTCGTGGCCAAGTACTACGTTCAGACGGACGCCCACCCGAACGGCGACCTCCGCGTGTTCTGGGCGGTCGTTATCGGGCTCGTTCTGTCGAGCGTGATCCAGATCCTGACCGAGCACTACACGTCGACGACGCGGAACCCCGTGAAGGAAGTAGCGGAGGCCTCGCAGACCGGCCCGGCCACAACGATCCTCTCCGGCTTCTCGGTCGGGATGGAGTCGACGGTCTGGTCCTTGCTGGCCGTGGCCGGCGCCATCATCGGCGCGTTCGCGCTCGGCGATTCCATCTCCGAGCGGCTCTACTTCATCTCGCTCGTCGGCATGGGCATGCTCACCACCGTCGGCGTCATCGTCTCCATGGACACCTACGGGCCGATCTCGGACAACGCGCAGGGCATCGCAGAGATGTCCGGCGAGTTCGAGGGGCGTCCGGCCGAGATCCTCACCGGCCTCGACGCGGTTGGGAACTCGACGAAGGCGATCACGAAGGGGATGGCGATCGCGACCGCGGTCATCGCGGCGACGTCGCTGTTCGGGTCCTTCCGCGAGATCCTCATCGAGAACGACGCCTGGCCGGGCGGCATACGGATCGATCAGCCCGACGTGCTCGTCGGGTTGCTGATCGGCGGCGCGGTCGCGTTCCTGTTCGCCGCGCTCGCGATCCGCGCCGTGGGACGAGCTGCCGGGCAGGTCGTGGTCGAGGTGCGCAAGCAGTTCCGCGAGCACCCCGGGATCATGGACTACACCGAGAAGCCCGACTACGGGTCCGTGGTCGACATCTGCACCAAGACGTCGCTGCGCGAGCTGATGACGCCGGGCCTGCTCGCGGTCATCACGCCGATCGCGGTCGGGTTCGCGCTACAGGCCGAAGCGCTCGGGGCCTACCTCGGCGGCGTGATCCTGACCGGCCAGTTGCTCGCGGTGATGCTCTCGAACTCCGGCGGCGCGTGGGACAACGCGAAGAAGCTCGTCGAGGAGGGCAAGTACGGCGGCAAGGGTTCCGAGGAGCACAAGGCCACGGTCATCGGTGACACCGTCGGGGATCCCTTCAAGGACACCGCCGGCCCGGCGCTGAACCCGCTGATCAAGGTGATGAACCTCGTGGCGCTGCTGATCGCCCCGATGATCGTGCAGAACGTCGACAACAACGGCCTGCGGATCGGGATCCCGATCGTCGGGGTAGTCATCCTCGGTGCCGCGATCGCCTACTCGAAGCGTCGCCGGACCGAGGAGCTGGTTCCCTCGACGGAGCCGGCGACGGCAGCGGCGACCAAATAGCCCGGTCCGGGTGTGACGGAGTTCTCTCGCCCGTAACGCACCATCCGGCAGGAAACCGGGCTCCGGCTCGGTAAGAATGACCTCATGGGGCTGTTCAAGAAGGCGTTCGGGCGGTTCTCCCAGGACGAGGGTGAGCGCCGTGCCGAGGGCATCCGCGAATGGGCTGCGGCGGTGCCCGGCGCCACGATGATCACGGAGGTCAAGCCCCGCACGGTCGCTCGCGTTGCCGGCGTCGTCGAGGGGATCCGGGTCCGGCCGCGCGAGGGCGTCCCGGCGATCGAGGCAGTTGTAACCGACGGCTCAGGTTCGGTCACCGCCGTCTGGCTGGGACGCCGGATGCTGCCCGGCCTGACGCTCGGCTGCCGTCTGGTTCTGGAAGGGCGGCTCGGCGGCGAGCCGCAAGCGATGCAGATCATGAACCCGCGCTACGAGTTCGCCGGGAGCCCCGAACCGAACTAGCGCCGGTTCACTCGCTCGAGGTTCCCGTCAGCGTCGACCGGAGCGACTCTTCCGATTCCTGGGTCGTGATCGCGAGGATCTCGTCGCCCGGCACGAGCGGCGTCTCCGGCTCAGGGATGATCACGTGACCGTCGCGCACCACCGCGATGAGCGCCGTGTCGTGCGGCAGACGGAGGTCGAACACGTGCTTGCCGGCGAGCTGTGAGTCTGGCGACATCGTCAGCTCGACGAGTCGCACCTTGCCGTGCTCGAGGCTGAGCAGTTCGACGAGTCCGCCGACCGTGACCGCTTCCTCGACCAGCGAAGTGAGGATGTGCGGCGGGCTCATCGAGATGTCGACACCCCAGGACTCGGTGAACAGCCACTGGTTCTTCGGATGGTTCACCCGCGCGACGACGCGTGGAACCGCGAACTCCTGCTTCGCCAGGAGCGAGATCACGAGGTTGTCCTCGTCGTCCCCGGTCGCCGCGACGAGCACGTCGGCACGGGCGAGGTCTGCCTTGTCGAGCACCCACGGCTCACAGGCGTCGCCGTGGATCCAGTTGGCGTCCACCGTGGCCTTGGCTTTCTGGTAGATCTCGCCCTTCTGCTCGATCACGGTCACGTCGTGGCCGCGCGTGGTCAGATCGGCCGCGAGGAACCGCCCGACGTTGCCGGCGCCGGCGACGACGACGCGCATCTAGTGGTCCTCCCCGGTGTCCTTCAGGCGCTCGCGGAGCTCCTCGAGCGCGTCGCGCCGGACGATCACGTGGGCGACGTCGCCTTGCTGGAACGTCAGCTGCTCGGTCGGGATGACGCAGCCGCCCATGCGATCGAGCGCCACCACCAACGCTCTGCCGGGTGAGCCGAGAGATTCGACGGGCTTCCCGGCGAGCTCGGATGGGATCTCCAGCCGGAGGAGCACCATGTCGCCGTCGCCGATAGCGAATTCCTGGTGCTCGATGCCGTGGAAAAGCAGGTCGTTGATCTCGGCCGATGCCCACTGCACCGTAGCCACCGTCGGGATGCCGATGCGGCGGTAGATCTCGGCCCGGCGGGGGTCGTAGATGCGGGCGACGACCTTCTCGATGTTGTAGTGCTCGCGCGCGATCCGAGCCGAGACGATGTTCGAGTTGTCCCCGTTGGTTACCGCGATGAAAGCGCCGGCTTCCTTGATCCCGGCCGCCTCGAGCGTGTCGCGGTCGAAGCTCATCCCGACGAGGGTCTGCCCTTCGAAGCCGGGTGGGAGACGCTCGAACGCCTGGGGGTTCTTGTCGATCACCGACACCGTGTGGCCTTGCTTGGATAGCGAAACGGTCAGGTCGGAGCCGACCCGTCCGCAGCCTGCGATGACGACGTGCATACCGGCGGGCACATTACTCCGGGTCGGGGCGCCGCGAAACTCGCACGGTTTCGGCTATCGCAGGTGGTAGGGGACGCTCGTCACGACCACGCCGGGCTCGAACAGCAGCGCCGCCTTGATCGAGAGGGCGGTCTGGTTGTGGAGGAACTGGTG
>DATFGK010000072.1:0-6884 GCA_035249485.1 Actinomycetota bacterium
TAGACCCAGAGCAGGATCAGGATCACGAGCACCAGCGTGATGACCGTCGTCCGATCGATCGACTCGCGGATCGAATTCGATTGATCGGCCGCCACCCCGGCGTTCCCGGTCACATGTACCGCGAGCCCCTCCGGCACCGTCTCGTCGATGTGCCCGCGGATCTCGACGACGGCGTCGTTGGTCGGCGGCTCGAACGGCGGCGTCCTGAACTGCACGATCATCAACGTCGTCGTCCCGTCCTCGGCGGAGAGGACGTCGGTCAGCTCGGGACGGGTCTTGACGGATTGGGTCCCGCGCACGACGTCGGGGGCGGCGTCGGACCGCAGCCAGGTCTCCAGCTCGGCGACGTAGCGGGCATCGGCGGCGCTGAGCTTCGGCGTGCGCGAGAAGACGATCGCGGCGGAGTTGCCGAACTCGTCCTCGGGCCATCCGTCGACGAGCGCTTGCGCGGCGCGCACGCTCTCGGCGTCGGCCGTGAGGAAGGCGGTTTCGTCGTAGGTCGCGACGTCGCGGAGCGACGGCGCGACCGACCGCACGACTCCGGCCAGAGCGATCCAGATGAGGATGACCCAAACGAAGCGCCGGGTGGCGAGGCGGCCGAGCCTATCGAACAACGGATCGCTCCATCACCGGCTTGATACCTGCCGGGTGAGGCCGTCGCAAACCGGGTGAAAGCGGGCCGGTGGGTGTGGTCAGCCGGCGACGCGCGGCGGCTGATCGGCGCCCTTCGCGAGAAGATCCTCGATCTCGGAGACAAGCTGGGCCGCGAACGGCTCGGTGAATCCGTCCTCGGCGTGTCCGAACCGCTCGATCAGCAGGAGCCGCTTCGGCTCGGGAGCCCGCTCGTGGAGCAGCTCGGCCTCCGCGACCGGGAAGAAGTGATCGTCGGCGCCGTGGACGATCAGGATCGGCGCGCGGATCTTCGCGACCGCGTCCATCGGCGGGTCGGGGTTCCCCCACTTGAGGTCGATCCGCGTGCCGAACAGGCGCCGCACCACACGCCGCCCGACCGGACTGGTGAAGATCCACGTCATCCGGCGGACGGCCTTCGTGTCGCTGGTCCCCCAACGCGATGGCGTCGAGATCGCGACGACCGCGTCGGCATCGCCGTCGTTGCCCGCGGCACGGATGACCGCGATCCCGCCGAGCGAGGCACCCACCGTCACGACCCGCGCATACCCACGCGCGCGGGCGAAGCCGACGGCCGCGTGGACGTCGAGCGACTCCAGCTCGCCGCCGGTGCACCACCCTTGCGACTGGCCGTGCCCACGGAGATCGAACGCGAGGACCGGGAACCGCTTCGCGATCGCTTCCGCAAGCAGCCTGATCTTGGGTTTCGTCCGATAGCCGTTGAATCCGTGCACGAGAACGACGCACGTGTCACCTGCGGCCTCGCCGAGCAACGACCCCGCGATGCGGACGCCGTCCTCGGTATCGAACCAGACCTGCGAATGCGGTACGCGGAAACCGCCGTGGAGGCGTGATCCGCCTCCGAGCAGGCCGTGCGTTCGCCAACGCTCGCGACGCGTCTGCGGTCGGCGGGACAAGCCGGAACCTCCTTGAGGGGGGAGCTTTCGTCTGCTACTTTGCGCCTGGGTCGCCGGGCTCGCAACCGGCGGCACTCCCAGGCAAAGAAGCCCGGCCGCCTGGGAGTTTCTGTTTTTCCCGGCCTCGAGAGGAACGGGACGCGTGGCGGACATCGAGATCCTGAGCGACCGGCCGGAAGACCTCGGCTGGCTCCTCGGCGCGCTCGAGCAGGCCGGCCATCGCGTCGCGGTTGCCGCCTTGACCGAATCGCTGAGCGGGCCCGATCCAGGTCTGATCTTCGTCGACGCCGCGAAGGACCTCTCGCGCGGACGCGAGGCGTGCCGCGGGATCCACGCCTCGTCGCCGAACGTGACTCAGCTCGCGATCGTCGCCGTGGAGATGCTCGAAGCCGTCGGACCAGACTGGGGCGTCGACTCGTTCATCGTCGAGGGCGCCCACGCCGACGAGATCCTCGCCCGCGTCCGGATCGCGATCGGAGCCTCGCTCGTCGACGCGCCGTCGGCGCTCCGGGTCGGCGAGCTCACGATCGACCCCGAGACCTATCAGGTCCGCCTGAAAGGGCGGCCGCTCGACCTCACCTTCAAGGAGTTCCAGCTCCTCCTCTATCTCTCGGAGCGGCCCGGCCGCGTGTTCTCCCGCTCCCGCTTGCTCCAAGAGGTGTGGGGGTACGATTTCTTCGGAGGGACGCGCACGGTCGACGTGCACGTCCGGCGCCTCCGCGCGAAGCTCGGACCGGAGCATGAAGCCATGATCGCCACCGTACGGAACGTCGGCTACAAGCTCGAGGCCCCATCGCGGGTGCGCTGATGCAGGATCACGAGTACGTCCTGCGGACCGTCGAGGAACGCGACGTCCGCTTCATCCGGCTCTGGTTCACCGACGTCCTCGGCTTCCTGAAGTCGTTCGCCATCACCCCGGCCGAGCTCGAGGCCGCCTTCGAGGAAGGCATGGGCTTCGACGGCTCCGCGATCGAGGGTTTCGTACGCACCCACGAGTCCGACATGCTCGCGCGGCCCGACCCGGCGACGTTCCAGATCCTGCCGTGGCGTCCCGGCGAGCAAGGCGTCGCGCGGATGTTCTGCGACGTGATGACGCCCGACGGCGAGCCGTTCGCCGGCGACCCGCGATTCGTGCTCCGTAACGCGCTCGCCCGCGCGCAGGATATGGGGTTCACGTTCTACGTCGGGCCGGAGCTCGAGTTCTTCTACTTCAGGGACCAGTCCGGGACAGAGCCGCTCGACCAGGGTGGCTACTTCGACCTGACGCCGCTCGACATCGCGTCGGATCTGCGGAAGCGAACCGTCTTCTACCTCGAGTCGATGGGGATCTCCGTCGAGTCCGTCCACCACGAGGTCGCGCCGTCCCAGCACGAGATCGTGCTCCGCGACGCCGACGCGCTGTCGATGGCCGACGGCGTGATGACCGCACGGCTCGCCGTGAAGGAGGTCGCGCAGGAGGCCGGGCTCTACGCCACGTTCATGCCGAAGCCGATCCAGGGAGCGTTCGGCTCGGGGATGCACACGCACATGGCCTTGTACGAGGGCGACCGCAACGCGTTCTACGACCCCGACGCCGAGCACAACCTGTCGAAGGTCGCGCGAGCGTTCCTCGCCGGGATGATCGCCCACGCGCGCGAGATCACCGCCGTCTGCAACCAGTGGGTGAACTCGTACAAGCGGCTCGTGCCCGGCTACGAGGCGCCGATCCACATCGGATGGGCGCGGCGCAACCGGTCGGCGCTGCTGCGGATCCCCACCTCGATGGGCGGCTCGGACATCCGGGTCGAGTTCCGCTCCCCCGACCCGGCCTGCAACCCGTACCTCGCGTTCGCGGTGATGCTCTCGGCCGGGCTCGACGGGATCGCGCAGAACACCGACCTCCCCGAGCCGGCTTCGGACAACATCTACGAGATGACGCCGGCCGAGCGCCTGGCGGCCGGGATCGAGTCGCTCCCCGGCGACCTGTCGGAAGCGATCCAGGCGATGGAGCAGAGCAGCCTCATGCGGGAGACGCTCGGCGACCACGTCTTCGAGTACTTCATCCGCAACAAGCGCCGCGAGTGGGAGGCGTACAAGGCGTACGTCTCGCCGTTCGAGATCGAGCGCTCGCTCCCCGTTCTGTAGCCCTCGCCGACCTCGCCCACTCCTTTTTGACTACGGCCCCCGGGCCCGACGGCTCATCTTTGCCTTCACTGCTCGAGGGAATTCGGACTACTGCCGACACTCAGAGTGACGGCCAACTCGTGACAGCAGCAGGGGGTTCGTGGGATGCAGGCAGCAGGGCTCCGAAACTACGTCCGGTTCGCGCTCGTCGCAGCGCTGGTCGTCGGACTCCTTTCTTTCGTCCCCGCGAAGGCCGAAGCCGCGGTAAGCACGTCCGAGAAGCAGATGGTCACGCTCATCAACAAGGCTCGAGCGTCGGCCGGCCGGGCGCCTCTGGCGAGGTCGAGCGTCCTCTCGACCCTGGCGCGCAAGCACAGCGCGACGATGGCGTCGAAGAACAAGCTGTACCACAACCCCTACCTGGCGAAGTGGCTCTCGCCCTACTCGTGGAGGATCGCCGGCGAGAACGTCGGCGTCGGCGGCTCGATCACCCAGCTCCACACGGCCTTCATGAAGAGCCCGGGACACCGGGCGAACAACCTCAGCAAGGCCTACAAGAAAGTCGGCGTCGGGGTCGTCAACAAGAACGGCAGGATCTGGATCACCGTCATGTTCTTGGGCTGAGGACTGCGCTCAGCCTGCGACGATAACCAGGCTTTCCGTCACGTCCCCTTGCATGCAGGTCGCGCCCGTCGCGCTGCAGATCAGCACGAACATGTTCGCTTCCGCCGGTCCGGTTCCGAATCGATGTGTCGGCTCCTGGACGTGCGCGGTGATCTGATACGCGTGCGGCTTCCCGTCGCAGGTGACGTTGCCCGTTCCCCCCACACCGACGACGAGCGTCCCACGTCGGAGCTGCCGGACCTCGAGCCGGTTCTCCTGGATCCCATCGGTCGGCGCCCGGGCCGGGCAGGTGACCGTAACGCTCGCGACGACCGCCTGGGCACCGAGTTGCAGGGTCGCGGTCGGACCGATGTCGACCGATACGGTGGCCGCCCCTGCGTGGGATTGGACGGCGGCGAGCGCGAACGCCACCGGCAGGATGATCCGAGCGCGGCTTCTCATGAGTGCACCTCCCGAGTGAGCCGGTGACTGGATGATGAGGAATGCACCCGACCCAGGTCAAGACGGGCGCGATAGACTTCCGCTCGCCTCGCGTGAGATCGGGGCCGCTAGCTCAACGGGTAGAGCACCGGGCTTTTAACCCGGCGGACCGGGTTCGAGTCCTGGGCGGCCCACCTGCATGGGCGAACCGCCGCTCTCCGACGCCGAGCTCGAGGCCGTCACGATCGGCCCGCTCGAGGAGCTGAACGCTCCGATCGAGCTCGCGGAGTACGACCCCGCTTGGCCGGAGCTGTTCAACGTCGAGTCCAAGCGAGTTCGGAGCGCGATCGGCGACCGCGCGCTCAGGATCGAGCACACGGGCTCCACGGCGGTACCAGGCCTCGCCGCGAAGCCGATCATCGACATGTTGCTCGTCGTAGGAGACTCCGATGACGAGGCTTCCTACGTTCCTGCGCTCGAGCGCGCCGGATACGTGCTGCGGATCCGCGAGCCCGAGTGGCACGGACATCGCTTGTTCCGGCGCGCCGATCCTGCCGTGAACCTCCACGTCCATCCGGATGGATGTCCGGAGATCGATCGCATCCTCGCGTTCCGCGATCACCTTCGATCCAACGACGCCGACCGCCGCCTGTACGAGCAAGCGAAGCGCGCGCTCGCGCGCAAGCGTTGGAAGTACGTGCAACGCTATGCGGACGCGAAGACGAGCGTCATCGAGGAGATCCTCTCGCGCGCGATCATGTCGTGAAGACATAGCAAGCACGACGTTTCGCGCCGAAAGCTGCCGGGTATCGATACAACGTCGGAGTTTCCGGCATGTACCGCATGGAGGGATCACTATGGGTGTCGATCTTCGCGCTGAAGGCAAGTGGGATCAGATGAAAGGTCGCGTCAAGGAAGCTTGGGGCGACCTCACCGATGACGACCTCGACAAGTCGGAAGGCAAGATGGACCGCCTGATCGGAACCATCAAGGAGAAGACGGGCGAGACCACCGACAAGATCGAGGAGAAGCTCGGTCAGTTGATGGACGCCATCGGCGACAGGGCCAAGAAGAACTAACCGCTACACCAACCACCCTCAGGAGCCCGCGGCGACGCCGCGGGCTCCATCAGGTCGGGGAAACGCCGGGCATCGGGTTCGGCTACCATTCGCGGCCGATGGGAGAGCGAACGTACTCGGTCGTCATCGGCGCGGCCCTCGGCATGATCCGGGGGATGAAGTGGACCGTTACCGTGATCGGTGGCGAGAACGTGCCCGCGTCCGGGCCGGCGGTCCTTGCGTCCAACCACATCGGCTATCTCGACTTCGTGTTCTCGGGGTACGCCGCGCGCGAGCAAGGACGCCGCGTGCGGTTCCTCGCGAAGAAGGAGATCTTCGACAAGCGTGGCGTCGGGTGGCTCATGCGTCAGATGGGTCACGTCCCCGTCGATCGCCAGGGCGCGGCAAGGGAAAGCCTTACCGCGGCCGAGGCCGAGCTCCGCCACGGCGAGATGATCGGCATGTTCCCCGAAGCGACCATCAGCCCGTCGTTCGTGCCACGCCGCGGGAAGACCGGCACCGTGCGTCTGGCTCAGGACACCGGAGCACCGCTGATCCCGGTCGCGATCTGGGGGACGCAACGCATCCTTACGAAGTGGCGGCCGAAGAACTTCCGGCGCCGGATCCCGATCATCGTAAACGTCGGCAAGCCGATGGACGTCTCGCCGGATGAAGACCCGCAAGCGGTCACCGACCGGCTCATGGAGCGCATCACAGAGCTGCTGGGCGAGGCGCAGGCGCGCTATCCGGATCAGCCGGAGCGCGACGAGGATCGCTGGTGGCTGCCGTCGCACCTCGGGGGAAGCGCACCCACGCCGGAAGATGCCGAAAGGCGACTCGAGAAGGAACGCGCCGAGCGGGCCCGGCGTCGCGAGAAGTCCGGCACCGCCTAGCCCGGCGCTAGAATCACCGCCGGCCCCCATCGTCCAGCGGCCTAGGATGCCACCCTTTCAAGGTGGAGACCGCGGGTTCGAATCCCGCTGGGGGCACACTCTGATGTCTCAGGGCATCGTGGACAGTGTGTCAGGGCATCGTGGACACCTGTGACTGAGGCATCGTAGGCGTTTTCTTCTTTCTGGGGCCGAGCTTGCGGCCCTTGGGTGAATATTTCCGGCCGGTGGGTTGGTAGTCC
>DATFGK010000073.1:0-3118 GCA_035249485.1 Actinomycetota bacterium
CCTGCTCGGTGAGAAGGCGACTCGCGAGAAGGAATGGAAGGCCGGCGAGCTCGACGTGCTCGCGGAGGTGACCGAGGAGGAGATCGCGGAGGTGCTCGCGATCTGGACCGGCATCCCGGTCTACAAGCTCACCGAAGAGGAGACGGCCAAGCTGATCCGGATGGAGGACGAGCTCCACAAGCGCATCGTCAACCAGACCGAATCCGTGAAGGCCGTGTCGCAGGCGATCCGACGCACGCGCGCCGGGCTGAAGGACCCGAAGCGTCCGTCCGGTTCGTTCATCTTCCTCGGCCCGTCGGGCGTGGGGAAGACCGAGCTCGCGAAGACGCTCGCCGAGTTCCTGTTCGGCGACGAGGCCGCGCTGATCCAGCTCGACATGAGCGAGTACATGGAGAAGCACACCGTGTCGCGGCTGATCGGCTCGCCGCCGGGCTACGTCGGTTACGAGGAAGGCGGCCAGCTCACCGAGGCCGTCCGCCGCAAGCCGTTCTCGGTCGTGCTCTTCGATGAGATCGAGAAGGCGCACCCGGACGTGTTCAACACTTTGCTACAGATCCTGGAGGACGGGCGCCTGACCGACGCGCAGGGGCGCACGGTGGACTTCAAGAACACCGTGATCATCATGACGTCGAACCTGGGCACGCGCGATCTCGAGAAGGCGCGCGGCGTCGGCTTCACGATGTCCCCCGACGACGGCATGGACTACGACAAGATGCGCGACCGGGTGATGGAGGAGCTGAAGCGCTCGTTCCGTCCGGAGTTCCTCAATCGCATCGATGAGATCATCGTCTTCCACGCGCTCACCCGCGAGCACGTCAAGGAGATCGTGGATCTCATGATGAAGCGCGTGACCGAGCAGCTGAAGGCGAAGGACATCGAGATCGTGCTTACGGACACCGCGAAGGACCTGATCGCCGAGAAGGGTTACGACCCGACGCTCGGCGCCCGGCCGCTACGGCGCACGATCCAGCGGCTTATCGAGGATCCGTTGTCCGAGAAGCTCCTCTGGAAGGAATTCGGCGCGGCTACGACGATCGTCGTCGACGCGGTGGGCGACGAGCTGGTCTTCCAGACGGCTCCGAAGTCGCCCGACGTCCCGCCGGTCGAGCTGGCGGGCCAGCAGGAAAGCTAAGCCGCTCAGCGTTCCGACGTCGAAGGGCCCGCGCTACGCGCGGGCCCTTCACCATGCGACGCTATCTCACTCGATGATCGCGGCGACCGGCGGCTCGAACGGGCTGAACACCGCGAGGTACGGGCGCGGGTCGCCGTCCCAGGAGAAGGCGCGGATCTGATCGACGCTGCGCCGGCCGGACAGCGCGCGGAACAGCTCGAACATCGGAGCCGTGACCGTCGCTCCTGGGATGCCGTCCCCGATGACCCACTCCTGATCGGCGGTCCGTACCCGCAGCGCCGGGATCCCCTTGGCCTGGAGCCGCATATCGAGCCAGTAGATCGCCGACTCGAGGCACAGCGACGTGGCCTCCGAGTCGCGCTCCTTCGAGGTGATCCCGAGCGCGGTCCAGATGTTGTGCGAGTTCTGAACGACGGCCCACAGGTAGGTCCAGGCGGCGAACGGATGGATACCCTCCGGGAAGGCTTCGAGCCCGGCCATCATGCGTTCCATCCGCGGCGCGAGCGTCGCCCACTCCTTAAGGACTTCGGCGCCGCTCCGTTCGCGTCGCGCGTCGATCATCGTCTGGAAGCGGTCCTGCATCTTGGCGCGCAGGCCCTTGTCGTCCCAGGAATCGGAGTAGTCCTCGTTCCAGTGGCCTTCGATCAAAGCCTCAGCGAAGCCGGCCAGCATCGCGAGCGTGTCCTTGACCGACCACTCGCTCCGGATCGGGATCGGGGTATCCCACAGCGACCCGTCGAGCTCCATGAGCTCCTCGGTCAAGCTCTGCCGGATGCCCCGGAACGCAGCCGCGATGTCGGGCACCTTCAACCCTCCTAGGCCCAGTCGCTAGATCGTGCCCTGCCCGCTTGATCTGCCGCTATGACGTTCGACACAGGTGGGCGTCATTCCCCTCTCGATCCTGAGGCTAGGATGCCGATCATGCCCCCGAGAACGGCCGTCGACAGGAAAGCGCAGGCGCGCGTGCTCACCTGGTTCGACGAGCACGGCCGCCACCTGCCGTGGCGCGAAACCCGCGATCCGTACCGGACGCTGGTGGCCGAAGTCATGCTCCAGCAGACCCAGACGGGCCGTGTCGCTCCGTCCTACGAGGCGTTCCTGGGGCGATTCCCGACCGTCGAGCGGCTCGCGCACGCTCCGGCGATGGACGTGATCCTGGCGTGGCGCGGGCTCGGCTACAACCGCCGGGCCATCGGCCTGCACCGATCCGCGCAGGCGATCGCGCGCGACCACGGCGGCGTGTTCCCTCGCGAACCGGGCGCCCTCAGACGGCTACCCGGGCTCGGCGAGTACACGTCCTCGGCGATCGCATGCTTCGCGTTCGACGCCCAGGTGCCCGTAGTCGACACGAACGTGAAACGCGTGCTCGCGCGAGCCGTCGCCGGGAAGGACGCGAGCGAGGTGCCTTCCGCGCGGCTCTCGAGGCTCGCCGCCGACTGGCTCCCCGCCGGCGAGGCCTACCGCTGGAACCAGGCGCTCATGGACATCGGCGCGATGGTCTGCCGCATCTCGAATCCCCTCTGCGCGAAGTGCCCGCTGCGAACCACGTGCGCTTACCGCGCGAAGGGCCGGCACCGCACGGCGCCGGTCCGGGCGCCGAAGCGCGAGGAGCGATTCGATGGTTCGCGCAGGCAGAAGCGCGGCACGATCGTCGACCACCTCCGTCGCGCCGCTCGCAAAGGCATCACAGTTTCGGAGCTTTCGAAGCTGATGCACCCGGACGGCGACGGCGACCCGGCGCTGCTCGGGGAGATCCTGGCCAAGCTCGAGAAAGAGGGCCTAGCCGAGCTGACCCCGGCCGCTCGCAAGGGCTCGGCGCGCGGGATCGTTCGGCTGCCGTCGCGGGCGGCGAAGCGATGAACCTTCCGTTCGAGATCCCCGGCCCGCCGTACCGCGCGCGACAGGTCGCGAAGTGGGTGTTCACGCGGTTCGCGCGCACGTTCGACGAGATGACCGACCTGCCGGCCGGGATGCGCTCCGAGCTCG
>DATFGK010000074.1:0-19135 GCA_035249485.1 Actinomycetota bacterium
CGACACGCCCGCCGTGATCCGCGGCAACCTCTGGTACGTCAACAACGGTTTCGACGGCTCACACGACGTTCCGGCGTTCGCCTTCGGCAGCTCGACCGACATCCCCATCGCCGGCGACTGGGACGGCGACGGGAAGGACACACCCGGACTGATCCGTGGCATCCACTGGTATCTCAACGAGGGATACGACGGCATCGCCGCGACGAGCTTCCTCTACGGCAACGCCACCGACGCGCACGTCGCCGGCGATTGGGACGGGAGCGGCTCCTCGACCGCGGGCATCGTGCGGGCCGCGTACTGGTTCCTGAGCAACGACAACGCGTCGGAGCCGCACGACATCTTGTTCTCGGACGAGGGCTGGTAGCTGGTCAGCGCGCCGCGGGCCGACGCGGCATCGTTTCGCTGATCACGCCTTCCAGCGGCGTCGACGGCGGCGCCATCGACGGCAGGTCCTGACTCGCGAGGTAGGCGTTCACGACGTCGAGGGGCTCGCCGAGCTGCCGGACCGAGCCGCTCTGGAGCCACATGCACTCCTGGCACATCTGGAGGACGGCCTCGAGGTTGTGCTGAACCATGATCACGGTCGCGCCGGCGGTGAAAAGCTCGTGGACCTTCTCGGCGCACCGTTCGCGGAACCGCGCGTCGCCGACGACGAGCACCTCATCGACGACGAGGATCTCGGGATCGACGTGAACGGCGACGCTGAACCCGAGGCGCGCCCGCATGCCGGTCGAGTACGTGCGGACAGGCGTGTCGATCCGGTCGCCGAGCCCGGAGAAGTCGATGATCGCGTCCTTCCGGCGCTCGATCTCCGGACGGCTCAATCCGAGGAGCATGCCGTTATAGGTGATGTTCTCGAGACCGGTCAGCTCGACTTGGAAGCCCGCGCCCAACGAGAGGAGGCTCGAGACCTGTCCGCGGATCTCCATCTCACCCTCGTCCGGCGCGAGGATGCGCGACAGGACGCGAAGCATCGTCGACTTCCCCGATCCGTTCGCTCCGATGATGCCGAACACGCGACCTTTCGGGACGTCGAACGTGACGTGGCGCAAAGCCCAGAACTGCTCCGGCTGACCCCGGCGCTTCAGATGACGCACGATCCCGGAGTGAACCGTGGGTGCTCGCTGGTGGCGTAGGAAGAAGCGGACCCCGAGGTCGCGGACGCGGATCGCGTGATCGCTCACAGCATCTTCCCGAACTGCGCCTCGCGCCGGATGAAGTACCAACCCCCGAGGACGAGCGCGACGCAGCCGAACGCGGCCGAGTACGCGAGGGGCCATCCGGGCGTTATGTGCTGCGTCGCCGTGTCCGACGCAGGAGAGACACCGATCACGCCGTGATATGACTCGAACAGACCGGTCAGCGGGTTCAGCTTGATGAGGAGGCGATGGGTCGGGTTGTGCACGTCTCGCTCGAGCGACCAGAGCGCCGGTGACAGATACAGCCACAAGCGGAACAGGTTACCCACGAGCCCGGGCAGGTTCCGGTAGTTCAGCCCCCACACAGAGAGCGGATACGCGAGTCCGAGGCATAACAGGAACTGCGCGGCGATGATCGCGGGGAGGAACACGAGCTGCCAGGTCGGTTCGATCCCGTAGATCGCCATGAAGATGGGGACGATCAGCAGCCCTACGAGGTAATGCGCGAGGCCGACGACGACTTCGGTCACCGGGAGAAGGGCGCGAGGGAAGTAGAGGTCTTGGATCAGGTTCGCGTTGGACCGGACGACGCCCATCGCGCCGCCGAGGGAGCCGGTGAGCCACTTGAACGACAGGAGCGCCGTCAGTATGTAAAGAGGGAACGCGGGTTGGCCGGCGTCCAGGATCACGCTCACGAGCACGACGTAAACGAGCGTCAACGACAAAGGTTCGAGGAGCCACCAGGCGAAGCCGATGAGGTTCATCTCGTAGTTGCTCTTGAGCTCGCGGCTCGCGAGCACGCCGACGAGGCTCCGGCGATCCCACGCCTCGCGCAAGTACCGGCGAGGGGATGCGACGTCTCCCGCGCTCACACGCGTCACGTCGTCGGATCGCGAGTTGGTCTTCATGGGTTAGGGGGCCGGAGAGCGCGTCGTCGGAGGCACGTTCGGCGGCAGATTATAGTCCCGCACGACCAGCCTCGCGACGCGGTTGGATGCCCGATACGGTGCTGAGAAGCCGTTCGCGCTCGGCGTTCCAGTCGAATCGAGCGGCTGCGGCGCGCCCGCGCTCGCCCCGTCGCGCGAGTCCCTCGGGATCGCGATCCGCTTGCAGGATCCGCTCGCAGAACGAATCGAGGTCGCCCGGCGGGATGAGCATCATCTCGTCGTCGCTGAACTCGCGGACGACCGATTCGGTCGCCGAGGTGATCACGGGGAGCCCGAGCGAGCCCCACTCGAGGAGCTTCGTCGAGAAGCTGTACCGCATCAGTGGGTCGGCCCGGTGTGGCTGGGCGCCCACCCAAGCGCTCGCGATGATCCCCGGCATCGCGTCGAGCGGGACCGGCCCGTCGAACGTTACCCGATCCTCGATCCCCGACTCTCGGGCGATCGCCCGTAGCCTCGGGACAAGATCGCCGTCGCCGACGATCCGCGCGCGGATGCCCGGGATCGCGTCCTTGAGCTTCGCGACGGCACGCACGATCTGGTCGACCCCGTACCGCTCCGCGACCGTACCGGCGTACAGGAGCGTCCGGTCGGCCGGGTCACGTGCCGGCAAACCACCCGTCTGCCCGAAGAGCCGCGGATCGGGCGCGTTGCGAACGACCGTGATCTTCTCGGGCGCGACGCTCCGCAGGAACAGGTCCCGCATCGCGTCGATCACCGTCAGCACGTGGGTGGCGTACCGGCAGCTGATGCGCTCCTCGAGGAGCAGCGCTCGGACGGCACGGTGGTCGTCGGGGAAGCCGTAACGCGACTGGAAGAACTCCGGAAGCGGGTCGCGCATGTCGAGGATGATCCGCGTTCCGACAAGGTGCGGCACGAGCGTGCTGCGCACGATCAGGTTCGGGATCCCGAAGACGTAGACGATGTGGTAGCGCCGCCGGAGATGCATCGTGCTCACCGCACCGAGCGCCATGGCACCGAACGACGCGTACTCGAACGCGTAGCGTCCCTTCGAGCCCCGACGGCGGCGCGCCGGAAGCCGGCGGACGTTCACGCCGGCGACCTGCTCGCGCTTCGGCTCGCCCTCGTCGCGGGCGCAGAGCACATCGACCTCCCACCCGGCGTCGACGAAGGCCTGCGCGTGCCGGCGCGGCCTCGTATCGCGCATGAAATACGAGTGAGAGATGATCAGGACGCGCGTCGAGAGCCGGTGGTTGGCCACGGAACCCCATGCTAACCTTTCCGATTCGCAGCATCCCGCACCCCGAAACCCTCTGGAAAGGTGCCCCGTGCGCGTCCTCATCACCGGTGTGACCGGCTTCGTCGGCAGCCATCTCGCCGAGTACTGCCTCGGCTTGGGGCATGAGGTAGCGGGGACGATGCGGTGGCGTTCGCAGCAGGAGAACCTCGCGGAAGTCCGGGACAGGGTGACGCTGTTCGAAGCGGATCTCCGCGACGGCACGGCGGCCCGGCACGTGATCGGGACGTTCAGCCCGGAGCGGATCTTCCACCTGGCCGCGCAGTCGTTCGTAGCGGCCTCGTGGTCGGCGCCGGCGGAGACGCTCACCACCAACGTGCAGTGCCAGGTTCACCTCCTCGAGGCCGTCCGCGAGGCGAACCTCGACGCGCGGATCCAGGTCGCGGGTTCGTCCGAGGAGTACGGCAAGGTGAGCGAGGACGAGCTTCCGATCCGCGAGACGAATGCGCTGCGGCCGATGTCGCCCTATGCGGTCTCCAAGGTCGCGCAGGACCTCATGGGCTTCCAGTACCACCAGTCGTATGGGACCTGGATCGTTCGGACGCGCGCCTTCAACCACGAGGGGCCGCGCCGCGGCGAGGTGTTCGTCACCTCGAGCTTCGCGAAGCAGATCGCGCTCGCCGAGGCCGGACGTGGCGAGCCGGTGCTCAACGTCGGCAACCTCGAGGCGCAGCGCGACTTCACCGACGTGCGCGATGTCGTGAAGGCGTACTGGCTCGCGCTCGAGAAGTGCGAGCCGGGAGAGGTCTACAACATCGGGTCGGGGCGCGCGTGGAAGATCTCCGACGTCGCCGAGATGTTGATCGGGATGGCGAAGGTGCCGATCGAGATCAGGCAGGATCCGTCTCGCATGCGTCCATCCGACGTGCTCGTGCTCCAGGCCGACACGACGCGGTTCCGGGAGACGACGGGATGGGAGCCGACGATCCCGTTCGAGCAGACGCTTTGGGACACGCTTGAGTACTGGCGGGACCGTGTGAGGGAGCGAGCATGAAGATCACGATCGTCGGGACGGGATATGTGGGGCTCGTGACCGGCGCGTGCTTCGCCGATCTCGGGCACGAGGTCACGTGCGTCGACGTCGTCGCGGAAAAGGTCGAGAAGCTGCGCGGGGGCCAGATCCCGATCCACGAGCCGGGCCTCGAAGAGGTCGTCCAGCGCGGGCTCGACGCCGGACGCCTGAAGTTCACGACCGATCTCGGCGAAGGCGTCCGCGTGTCGCAGTTCGTCTTCATCTGCGTCCCGACGCCGCCGGCCGAAGACGGAAGCGCCGACCTGTCGCACGTGCAGCAGGCGGCCGTCGACATCGCACAGCACATCGGCGACTACAAGATCATCGTCAACAAGAGCACGGTCCCGATCGGCTCGTCCCGCCTCGTCGAGCGAATCGTCCGCGAGCGGCTGCCCGCACAGATCGAGTTCGACGTCGCGTCGAACCCCGAGTTCCTCCGCGAAGGATCCGCGGTGTTCGATTTCATGCACCCCGACCGGGTCGTGATCGGCACGCACAGCGAGCGCGCCGCCGGGCTCCTGACCGAGCTGTTCCGGCCGCTCGGCGCGCCGCTCATCGTCACCGACCCGGCGACCGCGGAGATGATCAAGTACGCGTCCAACGCGTTCCTCGCGACCAAGATCTCGTACATCAACGCGATCGCGAACATCTGCGATCAGGTCGGGGCCGACGTGAAGGACGTCGCGCTCGGCATGGGATACGACGCTCGGATCGGGTTCGAGTTCCTCAAGCCCGGACCCGGCTTCGGCGGCTCGTGCCTGCCGAAGGACTGCCGGGCGCTCATCAACGTCGCCGCCGATCAGGGGTACGACTTCGGGCTCCTTCGCGGCGTGCTCGACGTCAACGACGAGCAGCACCGCGTGATCACCGGGAAGCTCGAGCGGCTCGTCGGCGGCCTCGCCGGACGGACGATCGGCGTCTGGGGGCTCGCCTTCAAGCCGAACACGGACGACGTCCGGGACTCACCCTCGCTAGCGGTGATCCGCGACATGCTCGCTCGCGGCGCGAAGGTCCGCGCGTACGACCCCGCGGTCGACCCGGGCAGGACGTTCGACGGGGTCGAGCGGGCGCCGGGTGCCATCGAGGCGATCGAGGGGGCGGACGCTCTGTTGCTGCTGACCGAATGGAACGAGTTCCGGTGGCTCGACTTCGCCCGCGTCCGGCAGGCGATGAACGCGCCGGTCGTCGTCGACGCGCGGAACTTCCTCGACCCCCACATGCTCCGCCAGCTCGGGTTCACCTACGAGGGCGTCGGGCGCTAGACGGTATCCTCTCGAACCCATGCGCGTACTGATCGCCGGGGGCGGCGGATTCCTGGGATACCACCTCGGCTCGCGCATGCTCGCCGATGGGCACGAGGTGGTGTGCGTCGACAATCTCATCACGGGACGGCGCGACAACATCGAGGAGCTGTCGAACGACCCGAAGTTCCGCTTCATCGAGCACAACATCTCGACGCCGCTGTTCCTCGACGAGGATCTCGACGTCGTGATGAATTTCGCGAGCCCGGCGTCACCGATCGACTACCTGGCGCACCCGATCCCGACCCTTAAGGTCGGCGCGATCGGGACGTGGCACACGCTCGGCCTGGCCAAGGCGAAGGGCGCGACCTACTTCATCGCCTCGACGTCCGAGGTTTACGGCGACCCGCAGATCCATCCCCAGCCGGAGGAGTACTGGGGGCACGTCAATCCCATCGGACCCCGTGGCGTCTACGACGAGGCGAAGCGATACGCCGAAGCGATGACGATGGCCTACCACCGATTCCACGGGCTCGATACGCGGATCGTTCGTATCTTCAATACGTACGGCCCCCGGATGCGGCCGCGCGACGGACGGGCCGTCAGCACCTTCATCGTCCAGGCGCTGAAGGGCGAGCCCCTTACCGTCCACGGCGACGGCTCTCAGACGCGGAGCTTCTGCTACGTCGACGACCTGATCGAAGGGTTCGTCCGGTTGCTCGCCTCGGGCTTCCACGATCCGGTCAACATCGGCAACCCCGAGGAGTACACGGTCCTGGAGCTCGCCCAGATGGTGAAGGAGCTCACCGGCTCGAAGTCCGAGATCGTGTTCGAGCCGCGGCCGGTCGACGACCCGAGCGTCCGCCGCCCGGACATCACGCGAGCCCGCGAGCTGTTTGGATGGGAGCCGCAGATCCCCGTCCGTGATGGCCTGCAGCGAACGATCGACTGGTTCCGCAACGATCTTGGAGGCGCGTAGATGGACAAGAAGTTGATGGATCAGCTGAAGGATGGGGACGAGATCTCGGTCGCCCTGCGCGGCGGAGCCGGCTGGCTCAGCGGCGCGATCGTCTGGCGCCGCGATGACGTCGTATTGCTGAAGGTCGCCGAGGGCACGGGCCCGGGCGGCCCGCCGTACGCCCTCGTGCTCATCGGCGACGTCTCGGCGATCGCGGTCCCGCGGGAGCTCGAGCCGCCGACGCCCGAGGAACGGTCGACCGGCTTCATGAGGGGTTAGCCTCGCGACCGGCTTCCTTTTGGGGGGACGTAAGTCCCGTCTTTCGCTCTCCGTAGCCACGCGAGCGCCCGAAGCGTCCCGTTTCGCCCGGATGAGGAACGCTCGTGGTGGGAGGAATCGCCGCGATGTGCGGGCGGTTTCGTTTCCTCGCTCGTTTCCTTTGTTGCACGGATACCGCGCCGACGCGGGTCCGGGCCACAGACCTGAAGGAGGGCGAGGCAAGATGACCAAGACCCCGTACACGAGCGGGACCCGCGAGCGGCTCATCGAGCGTCTTCGCCGCCAGGCGATGGCGATGCAGAACGGCCACCGTCGCGAGGACGCGCTCCTGACGACCGGCGAGGTCGCGATGCTCTTCCGAGTGAGCCACCGCGCCGTGCGCTGCTGGGCGGACGCCGGCAAGCTCCCCTACATCCGTACGCTCGGCGGCCACCGCCGGTTCCTCGCGTCCGCCGTGTGGGAGGCGCTCTCGGCGGTCCTGCCCGAGACCGAGCGCGTCGCGCAGGTCCAGCCCGTTCCGAACGTAGCTCGCGGAGCCTAACCCAGGTATAGCGGCCGATCCGCAGCCGGTTACGAACCGGCGACGGATCGGCCGCCCGCGTTCCATCCCGAGGATCGATCCCTATGCCGACCGTATACGCGCGCGCCCCGGGCCGGGTCTCACTCGCCGGCGGTGGCACCGACGTCCCCGCCTTCTACGAACGGCACGGCGGCGCAGTCGTCTCTGCGGCGATCCCGATGTTCGCGTCGGCGAGCGTCGGGCCGTGCGCTGCCGGGCTCGACCTCGTCTCCCTCGACCACGGATCCCGCGAGCTGATCCCGGTCGACAAGGTCGCGACGCGGGTCCGGTTCCCATTCCTCGCCGAAGAGTTCCTCACGCTGCAGAAAGCGGTCGCGTGGCACTTCGCGCTCGACCGCACGCGGCTCGCGACGGCGAGCGAGCTGCCCGGCGGCGGCGGGCTCGGTTCTTCCGCCGCGGTGTGCGTCGGTTTGGTCGCCGCGGCGGCCGCGTACCTGGGCGAGCCACTCGACCGGAACGGCATCGCCGAGATCGCCGCCCGCATCGAGATGACGGTGCTCCGCAGACCGTGCGGCAAGCAGGATCAGTACACGGCTGCCTATGGCGGCCTCAATCTGCTGGAGTTCGGTCGCGACGGGGTCGTTCGCTTGACGCCGATCCGGCTCACGAAGGAGACGGCCCGCTCGCTCGGCGCTCACCTCATGCTCTTCACGAACGGCGCCCGGCGGAACTCAGCCGGACCGCTCTCCGAGCTGACCAGGCGGATCGCCGCCGAGGACGTCGAGACCTTTTCGTCGCTCTCCGCCCTGAAAGCGAACGCGTACGATACCCGCGCGGCGCTCGAGGCGGGCGACGTCGAACGGTTCGGCGTGCTGCTCGACGAGGGCTGGAAGGCGAAGCGGCGGCTCCATTCACAGGTCTCGACGCCGGAGATCGACCGGGCGCTCGCGCTGGCGAAGCGCGCGGGCGCCTACGGCGGCAAGCTGACGGGCGCGGGGCTGGCCGGATCGCTGTTCGTCGTGGCGCAACCCGACGAGCACGCCGTGATCCGCTCGGTACTGCGGGCGCTCGGATGGCAAGCGCGGGACATCGCGATCGAGCAATCGGGTGTCACGGTAGGCGACGCCGCCGAGGGCGCGCTGTCGGGCTAGACGATCAGGGCGAGGTCGCGGTCGGGCTGGGCGTCGGAGACGCGGCCGGCGAAGCCGTCGAAACCGGCGGCGTCGCGGTCTCGGTTCCCGCACGCGCTGTACCCGCGATCGACTCCGGCCCGTTGTCCTTATGTGCATCCACGAACCCGTTCAGCGCTGCCGCAACCGCCTGCGGTGTCGTCGGCGTGTTGCAGATCTGGGAGTGCTCCCACGCCGAGAACGTGAGCGGCGCCGGGATGCTGGGGCTCGGTGCGATCACCAGCCACTTCGGATCGGCCTTCACCGCGAGGTAGAGCGCCTCGAGGATCGTCCGGTCGAGGCTCTGCTGGTACTGGATCATGATGTGACCGTGCTCGAGGTTGTGCACGTGGATCTCGTTCTGGATGGCAGCCACGTGGATGCCGGTCTCAGACGGCGACGAATAGTGGTTGCCGGACGTCGGTGGGTTGGTCTTGTACGTCACCGACTGCGGCGGGTTGACGTGGGTGGATCCCTCGTTCCCGTGCTTCTGGATCGGGGAGCAGCCGGCCGCGGTCGCGAGCCGGTTCAGCTCGGCCGAGTTCCCGCCCCCACCGAGCAGTGTCACCAGAAGGATGATCCCGACGATGATCGCGGCGCCCACGCCGCCGAACATCAGCTTGCGCATCCGCTCTCGGCGCTGGCGACGCTTGAGCTCCTCGAGACGGCGGCGCTTCGCCTCGTCCCGGCGCTCTCGCTTGGTTTCCCGCTTCTGGTTCGCCACGAGGGGCTTTTATAGCACGGCTCCCCCGACCGGGCATGGCGTCCTTGTAGGTGAAATCCTGCCGGGATATAAGTGACCCGCCGGGCAGCCCCAGGAGGGTTCGCCGGCCCGGAACTTCCCCGCATCCGTGCCGTCGCAGCACGAGCGGAGGGGGAGCCGATGGCAACCGTCGCCGGACCACGGAGCACGTCGGGCGCGCTGGACCGCTACTTCAAGATCTCGGAGCGTGGCTCGACCGTGCGCACCGAACTCATCGCCGGCCTGACGACCTGGATGACGATGGCTTACATCCTCTTCGTCAACCCGTCGATCCTCGGGTCGATCGCCGATCAGTCCGGCCTCAAGCTCGAGAGCGGGCAGGTCCTCATCGTGACCGCGCTCGTCGCCGGGTGCATGTCGATCTTGATGGGCGCGGTCGCGAACTATCCGTTCGCGCTGGCCGCCGGGCTGGGCCTGAACGGATTCGTGGCGTTCACGCTCGTCGCCGGTCAGGGCTTGTCCTGGCCGGACGCGATGGGCGTGATCGTGATCGAAGGCCTGGTGATCCTGGCGCTCGTCATCACGGGGTTCCGCGAAGCGGTCCTCAACGCCATCCCGATGGACATCAAGCGCGCGATCGGCGTGGGCATCGGCGCGTTCATCGCGTTCATCGGGCTCAACTCCGCCGGGTTCGCGATCCGGTTCCCGGCCGAAGCCGGGCCGCCGGTCACGATCGGCGAGCTCGACACGATGAGGTTCCTCGTGTTCTTCCTGGGACTCGTCGTGACCGCGTCGCTGGTCGCGCGGAAGGTCAAGGGCGCGCTGTTGATCGGGATCCTCGGGACGACGATCTTCGCGACGATCGTCAACGAGATCCGCAACGGCAAGGTCTTCGGAGACGTCGTCGCATCCGTTCCCGATTCATGGGCGTCGGTCCCCGGCGGCCACGAGTTCGAGCTGCTCGGCAACTTCTCGCTGGGCGGCGCGATCGAGACGATCGGCTTCGTGTCGGCGGCGGTCGCGATCTTCGCGGTCATGCTCGCCGACTTCTTCGACACGATGGGAACCGCGGTCGGGCTGGGGGAGCAGGCCGGCTTCCTCGACAAGGACGGGAAGCTGCCGGGGGTAGGGAAGGTGCTGCTCGTCGACTCCGCCGCGGCGGCTGCAGGCGGCGCCGCCAGCTCATCGTCCAACACGACCTACATCGAGAGCGCCGCCGGGATCGCCGAGGGCGGCCGCACCGGCCTCACCGCGGTCGTCGTCGGGGTCCTGTTCCTCGCGTGCTTGTTCATCTCGCCGATCGCCGGGATCATCCCACCGCAGGCGACGGCGCCGGCGCTGGTGCTCGTCGGCTACTTCATGATGACTCTCGTCAAGGACATCGACTGGAAGGATCCTGAGATCGGGATCCCGGCGCTCCTGACGATCGTCGTCCAGCCGTTCACGTTCTCGATCACCAACGGCGTCGGTGCCGGGTTCATCGCGTTCACGGCGATGAAGATCCTCAAGGGACGTCCGCAGGAAGTCCATCCGTTGATGTACGTCTCAACCGCGGCGTTCATGGCGTACTTCATCCGGGGGCTGATCGCCTAGCGGATATCGAGGAACGGCCCCGCGTCGAGCGGCTCCCGCAGCGGCGGGTCCTCGGCCGGATAGCCGGCGACGACGCAGCCGACGGCCTGCCATTCACCGCCGAGCCCGAGCGACTGCGCAGACTCCTCGCTGCAGAAGATGCTCGTCGACAGCCAGCACGAGGCGACGCCTTGGGCATCGAGAGCGAGCATGAGGTTCTGCACGGCGGCCCCCGCTGCGGCGAGGAACATCTCGCGCTCGGCCAGGAGCCGGCGAGCGTCGGGGTAGCGGTCGGCGCCGGCGAGCGACACGAAGCACGCGAGTAAGACCGGCGATCCGCCGAGCAGCGAGCGCGAGCGCGCGGTGAGCCCATCGATCTCCTCCGACGGCATCCGGTCGCCGCCGAGGTCGCGGCGCCACGCGGCCTCCATGGCGTCGAGGAAGCGCTTTCGCGGCGTGTCGTTGCGGAGCCACACGAATTTCCACGGACGTGCCGTCCGCGAGCCGTGCGGCGCCGGGGCGGTGGCGGCCGCAGCGACCGCTCGTTCGACCGCCGCTTTCGGAACGTCGCGCTCGGCGAACGCGCGGATCGAACGGCGTGCCTCGATTCCTTCGATCGTTCCCCACCGGAAGAGGTCTTCCTCCGGCGGCCGCACGAGCTCGCGCGCGGTACCTCCCCCGAGCTTGCCGACGGGGAAGCCGCGCACGATCGCGACCGGCACGCCCTCGTTCTTGCCCATGACGAGCTCCGCCGCACCGGCGACCTCGTCGGCGACCGCGATGACCGTCGCCTCGAGCAGTGCCCCGAAGACGTCCTTCTCGCCTCGATGATCGCGGACGGATGCGAACCCGGCGACCCCGATCGCGACGTTGGTCTGCCCGGCGCGCCATGCACGTCCGAAGGTGTCGCTGATGATCACACCGGCGTCGGCGCCTCGTGCCTCGAGGCCGTGCTGTATGCGAGCGGCGCTGCCGTCGGGGTCGAGCGGGAGCAGCGCGATCCGATCCTCCGGCACGTTCGAGGCGTCGACCCCGGCGTTCGCGCAGACGAAACCGTGCGACGTCTCGGCGATCACGAGGTCGTCGCGCCGCGCGACGATCCGCCGGGATTCCCTGACGGCCCACTCGGCACGAGCGCGCTCGCGCTCCGCCGGGTCGACCGCGATGAGCCGCCCCTCCGCTTTGGACACCGCTTTCGACGTGATGACGACGACGTCGCCGTCGCGGACCGACGACCGGTCGGCGATCAGCGTCGCGAGATCGACGCCTTCCTCGATCTCCGGCAGGCCTTCGACGGGGATGATCTCGATGCGCATCGGGATCGAGTGTACGTCCCGCTCGGCCGTCAGGACGCGAGCGTTCGTGCGAGCTCCAGCGCGCTCTTGGCGAGCGCGGCGGCCTCTTCGACCGTGTGCATCAAGGTCTGCGCGGTCTGGACGCGGACGTCGAGCTCCGACGCGATCGGTTCGGCCAGGTCCGCGTCGACGAGATCGATGACCCAGCCGTCGAGGATGTCCCGATACAGGCGCGCGGCCCCGAGCGCCGATACCTCTGCACCGGCCGAGGGCATGAGCTTGTCGGCCATCCCGCGCACGGGGGCCCCCCCGATGATCGGCGAAACCCCGACGACCGGCGCCCGCGCGTCCCGAACCGCCTCGCGGATCCCCGGCACCGACAGGATCGTCCCGATCGAGACAACGGGGTTCGACGGCGCGACGAGGATGGCTTCGGCCGAGGCGATCGCGTCGAGCACGCCGGGACCCGGTCGCGCGCGCTCGGCGCCGTCGAGCCGGACCGACCGAACGGTGTCGCGGGCGCCCCGGCGCACCCAGTACTCCTGGAAATGCAGCTCGCGGTCGCGGCCGGCGTCGTCGATCGTCACTCGGGTGGCGACCCGATCGTCGGTCATCGGGAGCAGCCGCACGCCGGATCCGAACCGTTCGCCGTTCCGCGCCGTCACGTCCGACAGCGTCTGGCCGGCCGCCATCGCAAGCGTCCGGAAGAGGCAGACGCCGTAGTCGCGGTCGCCGAGCGTGAACCAGGCCTCGACCCCCAGCGCGCGCATCTCCTCGAGGAGGTTGTGCGTGTCGCCGGCGAGCCCCCAGCCGCGCTCGTCGTCGATCGCCCCGCCCAGCGTGTAGGTGACGATGTCGAGGTCGGGCGAGACGTGGACGCCGTAAACGATGAAGTCGTCGCCGGTGTTGCCGACGACGATGACCTCCTCGGCGGGAACGACGCGAACGAGGCCGCGAAGAAACCGCGCGGCGCCGACGCCTCCCGCGAGAACGGTGATCATCCGCCGAGTATCGTCGCGTAGAGGGCGCCCTCGCCACCTGCGGCGGGAGGCCGTAACCGGGCGCTCGAGCGCGTGGTAGGCTCGCCGCGATGTCCGGCTCCGCGTGCCGACCGTGAGCGACCTCGCGCACCAGATCCGGCGTTCCCTCCACCGCACGGAAGAGGGGAAGGTCCTCTCCGTCGAGGAGGCCGCGGCGTTGCTCGCGGTTCGCGGCGAGGATCTCGAACGGCTCCTCGCGTCTGCGCGGCGGGTTCGCGACGCCGGCGTGGGACGCGACGTGACCTACTCGCCGAAGGTGTTCGTCCCGCTGACGCGGCTCTGCCGCGACCGATGCGGCTACTGCACGTTCGCGACGACTCCCGACAAGCTCGCGGCTCCGTTCCTCTCGCCCGACGAGGTGCTCGACGTCGCGCGGGCGGGGCAGCGCGCCGGATGCTACGAGGCGCTGTTCACGCTCGGCGACCGGCCGGAGATGCGCTGGCCCGAAGCGCGCGTATGGCTCGCCGAGCGAGGCTATACATCGACCCTCGAGTACCTGCGCGCGATGGCGATCGCCGTCATCGAGGAGACCGGACTCCTCCCACACCTAAACCCCGGCGTCATGTCGTGGGAGGAGATGATGCGGCTCAAGCCCGTCGCGCCGAGCATGGGGATGATGCTCGAGACGACCTCGGAGCGTTTGTTCGCGACGCCGGGCGAAGCGCACTACGGATCCCCCGACAAGAAGCCGTCCGTACGCCTGCGCACGATCGAGGACGCGGGACGGCTCGCGATCCCGTTCACGACAGGGATCCTCGTCGGCATCGGCGAGACGCTCACCGAGCGCGCCGAGTCATTGTTCGCGATCCGCGAGCTCTCCCAACGGTACGGGCACGTGCAAGAGGTGATCGTGCAGAACTTCCGCGCGAAGCCGGCGACGCCGATGGCCGGTCACGCGGATCCCGGCGAGGACGAGTTCCTCGCGGCGATCGCGGTCGCGCGTATCGTCCTCGGCCCGCGTGCGAACGTCCAGGCGCCGCCGAACCTCTCCGACGACGGCTTCCCGCGCTTGCTCGACGCCGGCATCAACGATTGGGGCGGCGTCTCGCCGGTGACTCCGGATCATGTGAACCCGGAGAAGCCCTGGCCGCACCTCGAGCGGCTCCGTGCGGCGACCGAGGAGCGGGGCTACAGGCTGCGGCCGCGGCTGACGGTGTATCCGCACTACGTGTTGCGTCCCGACCCGTGGATCCACGGACGGGTGCGCGGCCCCGTCGAAGCGCTCGGCGACGAGGATGGATACCCGGCGGCGGGCGCGCGCCCGTCGGGCGTCGCTTGGCAGGACCCCGACGTCGTTCCGCACCAGGCGATGAGCGGCGCGATGCGCTCGATCGAGGACGACACCGACGCTCGCGAAACGCTCGAGCGATCGTTGCGCGCCGACACGAACGAGATCCACGGCGACTGGGAGGCGCTCGAGGTCGATCTCTCGCGCGCCTGGAACTCCGCGCCGCGGCGTGCGCCGGCCGAGATGCGCGGGGCCCTCGCCCGCGCATCGGAGGGGATCCCGGTGAGCGACGAGGACGCCCTCGCGCTGTTCGAGGCGACCGGCGAAGACCTCGACGCCCTCTGTCGCATCGCCGACGGATACCGGCGCGATGCCGTCGGCAACGTCGTCACCTACGTGGTCAACCGGAACATCAACTTCACGAACATCTGCTACGTGGGCTGCCGATTCTGCGCGTTCGCTCAGCGCCGCGACGACGCCGACTCCTACTACCTGTCGCTCGAGCAGGTCGCGGATCGGGCCCAGGAAGCCTGGGATTACGGCGCAACCGAGGTCTGCATCCAGGGCGGGATCCACCCCGACCTCCCCGGCGATCACTACTTCGAGATCCTCCGCGCGATCAAGGCGCGCGTGCCCGAGATGCACATACACGCGTTCAGTCCGATGGAGGTCATGAACGGCGCGGCACGCCTCGGGATCTCGTTCCGCGAGTGGCTGACGGAAGCACGCGACGCCGGGCTCGGTTCGACGCCGGGCACCGCGGCGGAGATCCTCGACGACGAGGTTCGGTGGGTGCTGACCAAAGGGAAGCTGCCGGCCGACACGTGGGAAGAGATCATCCGGACGGCGCACGCGGTCGGGATCCGGTCGACGTCTACGATCATGTACGGGCACGTCGACGCGCCTCCGCACTGGATCGCGCACCTGCGTCGCATACGTCGCATCCAAGATGACACCGGCGGCATCACCGAGTTCGTGCCGCTCCCGTTCGTCCACCAGAATGCGCCGATCTACCTCGCGGGCAAGGCGCGCCCCGGTCCGACGATCGACGAGAACCGCCGCATGCACGCGCTCGCGCGCATCCTCCTCCACGAGTCGATCCCCAACATCCAAGTGTCGTGGGTGAAGCTCGGCATCGAAGGCTCGCAGCTGATGCTCCAGGGAGGCTGCAACGACTTCGGCGGAACCCTGATGGAAGAGACCATCTCTCGCATGGCCGGCGCCTCGCACGGCATCCGCATGCACCCCCACCAATTCAACGAAGCGATCCGCGCCATCAACCGCCTCCCCGCCCAACGCACCACGCTCTACGACGTCATTACGCCCGTAGAAGAAAGACTGAAAGCCGGAACCGACACTCCCTGACTCCTTTTCCACCGGACGCTCGGGAACCGTGTCACCGACACATGCATCGATTCGACGCGTCCCAAAAGGGGGCAGGGAGGGGCGGGGGGCCCCTCCCTGCGGGGGATGCGCTCGGGGGATTACCCCGGCACTCGGCTTTGGGCCGAGTACATTTCTATATACACGAATACTTGGTTCGTTACCAGGGGAGTCGTTGTTCCTGCTCAACGCGCGCGTTTAGGATGCGTACGTTCGACGGCGGATAGCGATCCGCCGTCGCGACGCCGAGTGTTCTTCAGACCTCGTATGGCATCCAAGGGAGGCTGTAGTGGACGAGCAGTCTGATCTGTACCGAAGGATCGACGAGCTTCTCTCTCGGCCGACGGACGACCAGGTTCGCGAGCAACGAGCGCTCAACGACCTCATGGTCAGCGTGCGCGACGCGATCGCGCGGCTCACCGGCGACGTCGCGGCGCTCTCCGCTCGCGTCTCGGAGACCCGCGAGTACGCCGAGCGGTTGGCCGAACGTCCGGCGGCGGCGGCGCCGGTCGCAGGCGAAGCGCCGGATCTTACGCCGCTCGTCCACGTAACGGTGCCCGAAGCCGTTCGCGGTTCGGTTCCGGCCGCACTCCGCGATGTCGTTCCCGAAGTGCTCAAGGAAGCACTCCCGCCGGCAATGAAGGACGCGATCCCCGACGCGATCAAGGGGGCGGTGCCGTCGGCGGTTGGCGACGCCGTCCGCGAAGTGCTCCCCGGCGTCGTCGGGCAGGCGACGGCCGGGCTCCGCCAGGATGTCGCCGGTGCGGTCGGCGAGGCCGCTGCAAGCCTCCGTAAGGACGTGACCGGCGCGGTGGGGGAGGCGACGGCCGGATTGCGAGCCGACGTCACCGGCGCGGTCGGCGAGGCCGCTGCAAGCCTCCGTAAGGACGTGACCGGCGCGGTGGGGGAGGCGGCGGCCGGGTTGCGAGCCGATGTGACCTCGGCGGTCGGCGCGCTGCGCGACGACATGGCCGTTTCCGTCACCGGCGCGGTCGATGCGCTTCGCACCGATGTCGTCACCGCGCTCGCCGGTGCTCGGTCCTCGATCACCGAAGGCAGCAAGCAGGCTGCGAGCGACCTCGCGAACGCGCTCTCGTCCGCGCGAGAGAACATGCAGTCCGCGATCGAGACGTCCCGTACCGAGCTGCGCGAGGCACTGACGACGGCGACGACGGAGCTCCGCAGCACGCTCGAGCAAGCCGCATCCGGCAATCAGGTCGTCTCCGACGCCGTGAAGGCGGTCGAGAAGAAGCTCGGGGAGCGGATCGGCGCGCTCGACGCCTCGGTCGCCGGCGATCTCGACGAGCTCCGACAGGCGTTCGAGTCGGTCAACGAGTTCCAAGCCACCGTCGAACGTGGGTTGAACGAAGCCGCGCGCGCGATGAACGAGAAGGTCGAAGCGATCGTCGCGCAGCTCCGCGACGACGCTGCGCACGCGGCCGAGCAGGTTCGTTCGGAAGCCGGCATCGTGCTCGAGAAGACGACGTCGACGGCCGAGACCGCCGCGAACCGCCTCACAGAGGCCGGATCGATCGCGCTCGGGCGCATCGGTGAGGCCGCCGACGAGGCCTTGGGCAAGCTTACGGCGGTCGCCGACGCGATCGTGCGCGACGGCGCCGCGCTGCCGAAGGCGGCCAAGGATGTGGGTGCGAAGCTCGTGGAATTCCAGGACTCGATGATGGCGTATCTCGCCGCCCGCGACGTCGCGCTCGAGGAGTCGCGCGACCGCGTGCTCCAAGAGTTGCTCGACGAGTTCGCGACCGGGCTCCCGCAGCGCCAGCGTGAGAGGTTCGGCTCCGGGATCCGGCGCGCGTTCTCGCGACGGAAGGACAAGCGAGACGCCGAGCGTCACCGCCAGAAGGTGTTCGGGGATCTGCCGAAGATGCCCGCGATGAACCCCGAGACCGTGGACAAGGCCGTCGCGCAGGTCGCCTCGGAGATCGCACGCACGCGTGTCGAGGCTCGTCCCGCTCCGGTCGCAGAACCGGCGCGGTCCCCTGCCCCTCCTGCGGCGCCGAAGCCTGCGACATCTACGCCGAAGCCTGCGACGCCGGCGGGACGAGCCGACGTGAAACCCAGCCCGAGTCCCGTCGCCCCGGTCAAGGTGGATCCGCTCGAAGGGATCGACGAGCCGAGCGTCGTACCGAAGTCGCGTCCCGCGCCGGTGCCGGTGACTCCGCCGAAGGAAGAGGAGCCGCAGGCGCCCGAGAAGCCGGGGAAGCCCGCAGCAAAGACCACGACTGCACCGAAGCCGAAACCCGCTCGCGCACCGGCGAAAGCCATTCCCGCGAAACCCAAGCCCGTAAGGGCTAAGAAAGAAGCGCCCAAGGCTGAAGCGCCCAAGGCTGAAGCGCCCAAGGCTGAAGCGAAGCCGGCCGAGTCGAAGGTGGCTCCCTCGGTCCCGCCGATCCCCACGACCATCGCTCCCGCAACGACTGCTCCTTCCGCGGAGCCGGCGCCGGCCGCCGCGCCGGAGAAGAAACCAGCCGCTCCTTCGAAGGCAGCGCCTACCCCAGCGCCATCCGCGCGTGCAAAGAAGAGCGCGGCCAAGCCCGAGCCGACCAAGAGCGCGGCCAAGCCCAAGGAACCGGAAGCGAGAAAGCCCGCACGTGAGGCGCGACCGAAGCCGAAGTCGTCCGGCTCCGGATCGCTCGCCGAGAAGCTCGCCGCCGACGCGAAGCGCACCGCGGAGCGTCTCGCCGAACAGGCTCGCTCGCGATCGACGTCGGAGGGTCGTCCGACGTCATCCGAGAGCGACGAGTGAACCTGCGAACGTTCGTGGGCGAACCGGGACAGCTCGCGCGCAGCTCGAGTCGTAGATAGCTAACGAGGACTACCGCGTTCCATCCCGGGTAGCCATCGGGAAGAACGACGTGTTGCCCGATGTATCTCATGACAGCGCGCGAGCGCCAACCTCTCCCCCCACGGTCGGCCGGTCTAACAGGACCGGCCGACACGTTTCTGTCGTGAAGGTGCCGCTGACGTGCACGTTCATGTTGTCGTCGCGATCATCGCGCGTAGTGTGCGCGTGACGATCTGATCGATTTGTAGGTCGCGCGACGCGCGGAAGTTATCCACAGCTCGAGAAAAAAAATCCCCCGAACACTTGACCTGAGGTTGCATCTTCCTAGAATTACACCAGCGTAATTACAGTTGTCGCATTCGAACCCTGAGATCCATGACGTGGATGTAACGAGGAAGGGCTCGAGTGAGGGGGAGCAGCAGGTGCAGCGGTTTCCCGACGAGGAACTCCCGTGGGCCGAGGAGGCCCTTTGCGCGTACGTGGACCCGGATGTGTTCTTCCCCGAGAAGGGCGGATCGTCGCGGGAAGCCAAACGCATCTGCGCGCAGTGTGCCGTGCGCGATGAGTGCCTGGATTACGCGCTCGCGAACG